>JBMLPD010000271.1:0-12323 GCA_049242285.1 Rubrivivax sp. | reverse complement strand
GCAGCGGCACCACCGCCAGGTCCTGGAACAGCAGGATGCCCAGCACGCGCTTGCCGTGCTCGCTGTCGATCTCCAGCCGCTCGGCCATGAGCTTGACGATGATGGCGGTGCTGGACATGGCGATCGCTCCGCCCAGCACCACCGCGCCTTGCCAGCCCAGCTCCCACGGCCGGGTGGTGAAGGAGAACAGCCACAGCAGCAGGAAGTGGCCGGCCACGGCGCCGATGACGGTCAGCCCCACTTGCGACAGCCCCAGGCCGAAGACCAGCGTGCGCATGCTGCGCAGCTTGGGCAGGTTGAACTCCAGCCCCAGCACGAACATCAGGAACACCACGCCGAACTCGGCCAGGTAGCGCACGCCCTCGCTGTCCTTGGCCAGGGCCAGCGCGTTGGGCCCGATCAGCACGCCCACCACCAGGTAGCCCAGCATGGGCGGCAGCTTGAGCGAGCGGAACAGCGTCACACCGGCCACGGCGGCGACGAGGTACAGCAGCACGAGTTCGAGGGTGGAGGCCATGGGTGCGAACCTAGAATCGCCCGATCCTAGCGGAGGGGGGCTGGGTGCCGAGTGTTCTGGCCCTCTGCGCCCCAGCGCTCCCGTCGCCCCCCGGAACCCTCGCCGTGACACGCCCCTCAAAGCCCGCGAACACCGAAGCGCCAGCCCCCCCGCCGAGCCGCGGCGGCTTCAGTGCCGAGCGTGCCCTGGCCCTGGCGGCGCAGACCTTCGAGATCGAGGCACGGGCTTTGCAGGCGCTGTCGGCCCGGCAGGGCGAGGGCTTCGTCAAGGCGGTGCAGGCCATGCTGGCCTGCGAGGGGCGCACCGTCGTCATGGGTATCGGCAAGAGCGGGCATGTGGGGCGCAAGATCGCTGCCACGCTCGCCTCCACGGGCACGCCCTCGTTCTTCGTCCACCCGGCCGAGGCCAGCCACGGGGACCTGGGCATGGTCACGCCAGGCGATGTGGTGCTGGCCATCTCCAACAGCGGGGAAGTGGATGAGCTCGTCGCGCTGCTGCCCGCACTGCGGCGCCTGTCCGTCACCCTGGTGGCCATGACGGGCAACGCGCAGTCGTCGCTGGCGCGCCACGCCGACATCGTGTTGTCCAGTGAGGTGGATCAGGAGGCCTGCCCGCTCAACCTCGCCCCCACCGCCAGCACCACGGCGCAGATGGCCTTGGGCGATGCCCTGGCGGTTGCACTGCTGGATGCACGCGGCTTCGTGGCCGCGGACTTCGCGCGTTCACACCCGGGCGGATCGCTCGGCCGCCGCTTGCTGACGCATGTGCGCGACCTCATGCGCCAGGCAGACGCGGTGCCGGCGGTGGGCCCCACGGCCTCCATGAGCGCGATGTTGCGCGAGATGAGCGCCAAGGGCCTGGGCTTCACCGCGGTGGCCGCCGACGATGGCCAGGTGCTGGGCATCTTCACCGACGGCGACCTGCGCCGCCTGATCGAGCGCGGCGCGGACCTGCTGGCGCTTCAGGCGCAGGACGTCATGCACCCCGGCCCGAAGCTCGTGCGCGAGGACGCGCTGGCGGTGGACGCCGCGGGCCTGATGGAGCGGCACCGCATCACCAGCGTGATCGTCGTCAACGATGCGGGCCGCATCACCGGGGCCCTGAACAGCAACGATTTGATGCGCGCCAAGGTCATCTGACCCGTCTGCCGCCGCACCCGAGCCCGCGCACCATGACCCCTCACCTGAACTTCCCGCCCGATTTGCTGCTGCAGGCGCAGGGACCGGGCTTGGGGATCAAGGCGGCGGTCTTCGATGTGGACGGTGTGCTGACCGACGGGCGCATCTACATCGGCGAGCAGGGCGAGACGGTGAAGGCCTTTGCCACCCTGGACGGTCACGGCATCAAGCTGCTGGCGCGTGCCGGCATCACGCCCATCGTCATCACCGGGCGAGACTCGGCCGCCGTGCGCCGCCGCGTGGCGGACCTGGGCATCGAGCATGCGGTCTATGGCGCGGGCGACAAGTTGACAGCCGCGCGGGCCGTGCTGCAGCGCCTGGGCCTGGATTGGCCCGAGGTGGCCGCCATGGGGGACGACTGGCCCGACCTGCCCCTGCTGATGCGCGCCGGTCTGGCCTGCGCCCCTGCGCAAGCGCACATCGAGGTTCGTGCCGTGGCCCACCATGTCACCCGCGCGGCCGGCGGGCATGGCGCCGCGCGCGAGTTCTGCGATCTGCTGCTGGTGGCCGCGGGCCGCTACGCCGGCCTGCTGGACGAGCACCTGGGCACCCTGGACGCGAAGTGAGCCTGTCTTGAGCCCGAAGACCGCACGCGGCATCGAACTGGCGCTGCCGGACCTGCCGGAGGTGCCGATCTCGCTCGGCCCGGTGGCCGAGCGCTCGCGCGGCGAGGCGGTCCGGCGGCCCTGGCCGGACCGGCTGCGCGACGCCCTTTCGGGCGCGCTGCCGCTGCTGTTGATGCTGGTGCTGGCCGTGGGCTCGTGGTGGCTGGTACGCAACGCCCCGCAGCCCCTGGAGCCCCGGCCTGCCGCTGCCACCCGGGTGGAGCCCGACTACACCATGAGCGGTTTCGTGATGCAGCGCTTTGCCGCCGATGGCCGCCTGCGCGTGCAGATCGAGGGCCGCCAGATGCGCCACCTGCCGGCCGCCGGCCGACTGGAGATCGAAGGGGCCACGCTTCGCGCCTACTCGCCCGAGGGACACGAGACGGTGGCCACCGCGCAGCGGGCCCTGGCCGATGACGATTCCACCGAGGTGCAGCTCATCGGCGGTGCGCGGGTCCAGACCCGCTCGGCCGCCGGCCCGCCTGCCCTGCTGGAGGGCGATCATCTGATGCTGTACCCCAAGGAGCGTCGCGTGCGCAGCGATCAGCCCGTGCGTGTGCGGCTGGGTGACGACACGCTGGTGGCCGCCAGCCTGGATTACCGCGAGGACACCGGCCTGCTGGAGTTCACCGGTCCCTCGCGCGGCGTCTTTGCGCCGCGCGGTGCCGGCGGTGGGGCAGCCCGGCCGTGAGCGTGCCGGGCGGGTCCACATGAGCACCGCCGCCGCTCAGCCCCCGCTGGTGTTCATCACCGGGGCGTCCAGCGGCATCGGCCGGGCGCTGGCTGCCCGTTATGCGCGCGCCGGCTGGCGCCTGGCGCTGCTGGCGCGCCGCACCGATCTGATCGACGCCTGGGTCCACGCCCAGGGGCTGGACCCGCAGCGCGTGTGCGTGCTGGGCGCCGATGTGTCCGACCCGGACGCCATGTGCGCGGCGGCCCGCATGTGCCTGGACCGCATGGGCCTGCCCGACGTGGTGATTGCCAATGCCGGCATCAGCGTGGGCATGGACACCGCCGAGCGCGCCGATCTGGACGTGCTGCGCGACACCCTGGCGGTCAACAACATCGGCCTGGCCGCCACCTTCCACCCTTTTCTGGCGGCCATGCGCCAACGCCGCCGCGGCACCCTGGTGGGCATTGCCAGCGTGGCGGCGGTGCGCGGGGTGCCCGGCCACGGCGCCTACTGCGCCAGCAAGGCCGCCGTGGTGGCCTACTGCGAGAGCCTGCGCGGGGAGTGCCGTCCGCACGGCGTGCGCGTGGTGACGCTGCTGCCGGGCTACGTGGCCACACCGCTGACGGCGCGCAACCGCTACCCCATGCCATTTCTGCTGGACGCCGACACCTTTGCCGAACGCGCCTGGCATGCCATTCAGGCCGGCAGCAGCCGCCGGGTCATCCCCTGGCAGATGGCCTTCATCGCGCGCTTGCTGCAGGTGCTGCCGGATGGCGTGTTCGACCGGCTGTTCGCCGGCCGCGGCCGCAAGCAGCGCCGTGGCGAGCGCTGAACACAGGGGGGCTGGCCGCGCCGGGGTGGGCGTGGGTCCCGGCCGGTGCTGTCGGCCCGGTTCATGCCCCCACCCGCGCCGGCCTTCCATGCAACTGGCAGGATGCGGACATGGCTTTTGATGCGGTGGTGCTCTTCTTCGCGCTGGGCGTGTTTGCCAGGCTGGTGCGCAGCGATCTGCGCCTGCCCGAGGCGTTGTACGAGACGCTGTCCATCTATCTGCTGCTGGCCATCGGCCTGAAGGGCGGGGTGGAACTCAGCCGCCAGCCGCTGGCAGTGCTGGCGCCTCAGGTGCTGGCCTGTGCGGCGCTGGGTTTCTCGATTCCGTTGCTGCTGTTCCCCGCCTTGCGGGCCCTGCGCCTGCAGCCGGCTGACGCGGCCAGCGTGGCGGCGCACTTCGGTTCGGTCAGCGTGGTCACGTTTGCGGTGGCCACGGCCGCGCTGCAGCGCGCCGGCGTGCCCTATGAGACCCACGCCCCGCTGTGGGTGGCCGTGATGGAGGCGCCGGGCATCGTGGCCGGCATCCTGCTGGCGCGCTGGTCCATGCGCGCCGGCCGCCCTGCGGGCCCGGGGGCCCGGCCGGGCCGCTGGGGTGAGCTGGCGCATGACGTGCTGTTCGGCAAGAGCGTGCTGCTGCTGCTGGGCGGGCTGGCCATAGGCGCGGTGGCCGGCGCGGCCGGCACCGAGCCGCTGCGCGCGGTGTTCGTGGAGCCCTTCAAGGGCGTGCTGGCGCTGTTCCTGCTGGAGCTGGGCCTGGTGGCGGGCTCGCGCCTGGGCGAGGTGCGGCGCTTCGGGGTCGCGGTGCTGGCCGTGGGGGTGGTGGTGCCGCCCGTGCTGGCCGTGCTGGGTGCCGGCGTGGGCCTGGCGCTGGGGCTGTCCACGGGCGGGGTGGCGCTCATGGCCACCTTGGCCGCCAGTGCCAGCTACATCGCCGCGCCCACGGCCATGCGCATTGCCGTGCCCGAGGCCCATGCCGGCTTGTCCATCACCGTGGCGCTGGGCATCGCCTTTCCCTTCAACCTGCTGATCGGCATTCCGATGTACCTCGAACTGGCCCGGAGGCTGACCGCATGACCAAGCTCCACAAGCATCCCCGCACCCTGCTGGTGATCGTGGCCGAGGCCGCGCTGGAAAAGCCGCTGGTGCGCGAGGTGCGCCAGCACGGCGGGCAGTTCTGGACCGTGACCGAGGTGCACGGCGCGGGCCTGGAAGGGGTGCGCGATGGCGACTGGGAAGCCGACCGCACCATCGAGCTCAAGGTGATCTGCGAGCAGCAGGTGGCCGACGCCATAGCCCACCAGGTGATGGCCGCCTACGCTTCGCACTTCAGCGTCGGGGTCTACTTCGCCGAGGTGGCGGTGCTCAGGCCCGAGCGTTACTGAGCCCGCCCGCGCGCCGGCCCCCGTCGCAACCCTTGCCTGCAGGAGATTCCCACATGCGCTGGCCTCTGATTCTTCCTTGGGGGGTGGCGCTCGTGATGGGCGCGGCGCTGTGGCAGGCGCCGGCCCTGGGCGCGGGGATTCTGGGCGTGAGCACCGTGGCGCTGGTGGCGGCGGTGGTTGGCGCGGTGCATCACGCCGAGGTGATCGCCCAGCGCCTGGGCGAGCCCTACGGCACCCTGGTTCTGGCCATGGCCATCACGGTGATCGAGGTGGCCCTGGTGCTGGCCCTGATGTTGGCGGGCGGGGTGGACAGCGCTTCACTGCCCCGCGACACCATCTTCGCCGCCGTGATGATCATCTGCAACGGGGTGGTCGGGGTGTGCCTGCTCATCGGCGGCATCCGGCACCGGGAACAGAGCTTTCGCATCGAGGGCACGGGCTCGGGCTTGGCGGCCTTGGCCGCGCTGTCGGGTCTGGTGCTGGTCACCCCGGCCCTGACCATCAGTTCACCAGGAGGCACCTACACGAACTCGCAACTGGTGTTCGTGGCGCTGTCGTCGCTGTCGCTGTGGCTGGTGTTCGTCTTCATACAGACCATCCGGCACCGCGACTACTTCCTGCCCGAGGCGGCGCCTTCGGACGAATCGGTCCATGCCCGGCCTGCCAGCAGCGCGCAAGCCTGGGTGAGCTTCGGTCTGCTGGTGTTGTCGCTCGTCAGCGTCGTGGTCCTGGCCAAGCTGATGTCGCCGGCTCTGGAGCGCTTGGTCCTCAAGCTGGAGGCGCCCAAGAGCGCCGTGGGCATTCTGATTGCGCTGATCGTGCTCATGCCAGAAACCTGGGCGGCCATTCGCGCGGCGCGCGCCAACCGCTTGCAAACCAGCATGAATCTGGCCATCGGATCAGCCCTGGCCAGCATCGGCCTGACGATTCCCGTCGTGGTGGGCGCAGCGGTGCTCTGGGATCTGCCGCTGGAGCTGGGCCTGGTGCCCAAGGACATCGCGCTGCTGACGCTGACCTTCATTGTCGGCTCGATCACCCTGGCCTCGGGTCGAACCAACCTCATGCAGGGGGCCGTGCATCTGGTGCTCTTTGCCGCCTTCCTGTTCCTGACCCTGGTGCCCTGAAAGCAGCAAGGGCGGCCGGGTGTTTGCACCCGCCGCCCCCGTTGAACCGGCATTCGCCTGCAGGGCGAGAACCGGTGTTCAAGTGCTCAAGAGATCAAGCGCTCAGTAGCCGCCGCGGTCTCCGCGGTCGCCACCGTAGTTGCCGCGGCCATAGCCTCCTCGGCCACCGCCCTCGCCGTCGCCACCGTAGCTGCGCTCGCTGGTGCCGTAGCCGCCCCGGTCGCCGCCGCGGCCACCGCCGCCACCGCCACCACCGTAGCCGCCACCGCCGCCGCCGTAGCCTCCACGGCCACCGCCACCGCCTGCGCCGCCGCCCGCGCCACCACCGTAGCCGCCGCGGCCCGCACCGCCACCGCCGCCGTACGGGCTGCGACCACCGCCGCCCCCGCCGCCGCCGTAGCCGCCGCCACCACCGCCGCCGCCGTAACCGCCACCACCACCGCCGTAGCCGCCACGGCTGCCGCCGCCGCCAAAGCCGCCCGGACGCTCCTCACGGGGGCGGGCCTCGTTCACCACGATGGCACGGCCTTCCAGCGGTTGGCCGTTCATGCCGTTGATGGCGGCCTGCGCCTCCGCGTCAGAGCCCATCTCCACAAAGCCGAAGCCCTTGGAGCGGCCGGTGTCGCGGTCCATCATCACCTTGGCCGATGTGACGCTGCCAAATGCGCTGAACGCCTGCATCAGTGAATCGTCACGCACCGAATAAGCCAGATTACCTACGTACAGTTTGTTTCCCACAGGAAAAGCCCTTCATCTCTCGAACTCAGACAACATGCGGAGCTTCTACCCAGCGGAACCATTCAGCTACAGGCGCGGCGTCCATACACGAAGTTTGGATTATCAAGGGTCGCCTTAGCAGAACACAAAGCCCGATGTCCAGGAGTGTTGTTTTCCTGTCCCCCGTGCAAACCCTTAATCCGTTGCGCTGCATCCAGGGTTTTGGCCTCTGCCCCGCAGACACCCGCAAGCTTGCCCGCGCCACCGAGCGCCACCTCTGAGCCTGCGCAAGGCGGGTCCTTTCACGGGGCTGCGCGAAGTACCATCGGGTCGCCTGGAGCCGGAGCCCACCTTGGACAGCGACGAATTCCCCGTTTACGACCACATCGTGGTGGGGGCCGGCACGGCGGGATGCCTGCTGGCCAATCGCCTGAGCGCCGACCCGAGCCGCCGCGTGCTGCTGATCGAGGCCGGTGGCCGGGACGACTATGTCTGGATCCACATCCCGGTGGGTTACCTGTACTGCATCGGCAATCCCCGCACCGACTGGCTGTATTTCACCGAGCCCGACCCGGGGCTGAACGGCCGGCGCCTGCGCTACCCCCGCGGCAAGGTGCTGGGCGGCTGTTCCAGCATCAACGGCATGATCTACATGCGCGGTCAGTCGCGCGATTACGACGGCTGGGCCGAACTCACCTCGGACCCGGCCTGGGACTGGGCGCATTGCCTGCCCGTCTTCAAGTCGCACGAGGACCATTGGCGCGGGACCAGCGAGCTGCACGGCAGCGGCGGTGAATGGCGCATCGAGCGACCGCGCGTGCGCTGGGAGATTCTGGATGCGTTTGCCCAGGCCGCGCAGCAGGCGGGCATCCCGGCCACGCCGGACTTCAACACCGGCCACAACGAGGGCGTGGGCTATTTCGAGGTCAACCAGCGCAGCGGCCTGCGCTGGAACGCCTCCAAGGCTTTCCTGCGGCCGGTGATCAGCCGCCCCAACCTGCAGGTCTGGACCGGGGCCCAGGTGCAACGCCTGACGCTCGGCCGCAGTGCCGACGGGCAGCTGCGGTGCGAAGGCGTGGAACTGCTGCCCGCCCAAGGCGCCCCCCGGGGCGCCCGGGCCCGCCGGGGCGTGGTGATGGCCGCGGGCGCCCTGGGCACGCCGCAGATCCTGCAACTGTCGGGCGTGGGGCCGGGGGCCTTGCTGCACCCCCTTGGCATCGCGCCGGTGCATGAACTGCCCGGGGTGGGCCAGAACCTGCAGGACCATCTGCAGATCCGCGCCGTCTTCGGAGTGGAGGGGGTGAAGACGCTCAACACCATGGCGGCCTCGGTCTTCGGCAAGGCCCTGATCGGCCTGGAGTACCTGCTCAGGCGCACCGGGCCGATGAGCATGTCGCCCTCCCAGCTCGGGGCGTTCGCGCGGTCTTCGCCTGAACGCGCATGGGCCAATGTGCAGTACCACGTGCAACCGTTGTCGTTGCCGGCCTTCGGCGAACCGCTGGACCGCTTCAACGCCTTCACCGCCAGCGTCTGCAACCTGAACCCCACGGCGCGCGGGCAGGTGCGCATCGCCAGTGCCGACCCGCGGGCGGCGCCGCTCATCGAGCCGCGCTACCTGAGCACGCCCGAGGACCGCCAGGTGGCGGCGCAGTCGCTGCGGCTGACGCGGCACATCGTCGGCCAGCCGGCGCTGGCGCCCTACCGGCCCAGGGAAGTCAAGCCGGGGCCCGAGTACGACAGCGACGAAGACCTGGCCCGGCTGTCCGGCGACATCGGCACCACCATCTTCCACCCCGTGGGCACCTGCCGCATGGGCCGGGCCGACGACCCCCTGGCGGTGGTGGATTCCCGGCTGGCCGTGCGCGGTGTGCGCGGCCTGCATGTGGCCGATGCCAGCGTCATGCCCACCATCACCAGTGGCAATACCAACTCGCCCACGCTGATGATCGCCGAGCGGGCGGCGGGCTGGGTTCTGGCCGGCACTTGAAGGGCTGGCAGGTCCCGTCCGGGCTGTGTGGCGCGGGCGCCCGGGCGCCTGTCTCGGGGCTTGACTTCTTTGCGGGGCCCTGACCCTGAAAACGGCGGTTGACCGCTTGTCATCTTGCCGCACACCGCGTGGACTCGGTCCTGGCGTTGTTTTCGCAGCCTCACCTTTGGGGTGACAGCGCCATGCACTTGCCAGCACCGCTTTTGGTGCGCCATGCGGTGTTGCGCCTCCTTGCGGGCACGAGCCTGCCGCGTCGTCGCGCCTTGACTGGCGCCCCCACAGCAGCGCTGGCAAGTGCATCCAACTGCCGTTTTCAGGCTGACCAGACGCCGCAGGCCAAGGGCCCGCGGCGGACCGCCGGGGGCGTGTGCCGTTTCGTGAAGTCTTCGCGGGGGCCGGCACGGACCTCGCGGACGTGTTGATCAACGACATGTGCCGATCTTGTGCGTGCAAGCGGGCATGTCCGTGCATACTCTGCCCACCATGAACAGCCCGAAGAGTTCCGCGCCGACGCAACTCGACATCCCGGCCATGCCGGCCGCGCTGGTGCGCCTGTCGCGCCTGCTGCAGGCCGAGGAGGTCGACTTCAAGGCGCTGGAGTCGCTGGTGGAGTCCGACATGGCCTTGGCTGCGGCCGTGATGAAGGCTGTCAGCTCGCCCACGACGGGCGTGCGCGGACGTGTCAACAGCGTGCAGCAGGCCGTCACTTTCCTGGGCATCCGCGAGGTGGCGGCCATCACTTACGAGGTGAGCATGCGGGCGGCCTTCCCGCCCATCGTCGAACTCGATCTGGTGTGGAAGCGTGGCGCGCGCCGCGGCACGCTCATGAAGTTTCTGGCGCAGAAGATGCGGCTGGAGCCCTACGCCGCCCACGCCGCCGGCCTGTTCGAGGAGTGTGGCAAGGCCGTGCTGTTTCGCCATTCGCCTGACCACTACCGCTCCATGCTGCGCGCCGCGCCCGAGGACACGGACCTGGCCATCCTGGAGCGCGCCGGCTTCGGCATCGGCCACGACGAGCTGGGTGCGCGGCTGTGCGAGGCCTGGATGCTGTCACCCGAAGCGGTGAGCAGCGTGCGCCACCATCTGGAGGTCCGGCGCACCGGCCAGTTGCCCGCCCCGCCCGCCCCTGGCGAGCTCAGCGTCGTCTCAGCCATCGTCTGGACCATCATGACCGAACCCGCCAAGCTGGGCGAGGCCGTGCAGTGCTACGCACCCCAGATCGGCCGCGACCCCGATGCCGTGATGGACGCAGCCGAGGTCGCCATCGAGCGCGCCGACGAGGCCGGGGCCGGCGGCTAGCGTGCCTGACTTTCATGATGTGGGGCAACGCCCCGGATCATGGAATACTTCCACATTAACAGGGCCTGCTTCGCGGAAGACCTCACGTTGGGAAAGACCATCATCGCCGCCCGCGCCCTTGCCGGCCGGGCTCGCGGCCACCAATTGCCTCAGGAGCGCCCCTTGGGCGCGCACATGCCATGAAATTCCAGATCACCGCCGACAAGCTGGCGCTGCAGCGCCTGTACCACTGGGAAGCCACCGCCCCGGACCGTGTCGTTCTCACCCAGCCCATGGGCGGCGGGGTGGTGCGCGATTTCACCTGGAAAGAGGTGGTGGACCAGTCGCGCCGCATGGCCGCGTACCTGCAGTCCCAGGGCATCCAGCCGGGCGACCGTGTGGCCCTCATGTCCAAGAACACGGCCCACTGGCTGATGAGCGATTTCGCCATCTGGTTGGCCGGCGGGGTCTCGGTGCCGCTGTACCCGACGCTGGCGCCGGGCACCATCACGCAGATCCTGGAACACAGCGGCGCCAAGCTGCTGTTCGTGGGCAAGCTCGATGGCTGGGAGGCCATGAAGCCCGGCGTGCCCGCGGACCTGCCCTGCATCAGCCACCCGCTGTCGCCCGAGGACGCCCGGCGCAGCTACCCCGGCTGGGACGACATCTGCGCCCGTACGGCGCCGCTGGCCGGCCAACCCGTGCGCGACGGCGATGAGCTGTCCACCATCATGTACACCTCGGGCACCACCGGCATGCCCAAGGGCGTGATGCACAGCTTTGCCACCTTTGCCTGGGCTGTGGAGACGGGTTTGCGGCGCGTGAAGGCGCTGCATCAGGGCGCGCGCATGCTGAGCTACCTGCCACTGGCCCACGTGGCCGAGCGCGCGCTGGTGGAGCACGGCCTGCTGGCCACCGGCATGCGCATCTTCTTCGCCGAGAGCCTGGACACCTTCACCGCCGACCTGCAGCGGGCCCGGCCCACCGTGTTCTTCTCCGTGCCGCGCCTGTGGGTGAAGTTCCGCCAGGGTGTGAACGCCAAGATGCCTCAGCCGAAGCTGGAGCGGCTGCTGAAGATCCCCATCCTGCGCGGCATCGTGAAGAAGAAGATCCTGTCGGCCCTGGGCCTGGACCAGTGCGGGTTTGCCGCGGGCGGCGCCGCGCCGATGCCGCAGGACCTGCTGCGCTGGTACGCCGCGCTGGGCCTGGAGGTGGTGGAGGTCTACGGCATGACCGAGAACTGCGGCGTGAGCCACGCCACCCTGCCCGGCCAGCCGCGGCCGGGCACGGTGGGCCTGCCGTACGACGGCGTGCAAAGCCGCATCGAGCCTGCCACGGGCGAGATCCAGATGAAGGCGCCCTGCCTGATGCTGGGCTACTACCGCGAGCCCGACCTGACCGCCCAGACCTTCACCGCCGATGGCTGGCTGCACACGGGTGACAAGGGCGAGCTGGATGCCCAGGGCTACCTGCGCATCACCGGCCGCGTGAAGGACCTGTTCAAGACCAGCAAGGGCAAGTACGTGGCGCCCGCGCCCATCGAGGACCGCCTGGTCATGCACGCTGCCGTGGAGGCCTGCTGCGTGACAGGTGCCAACCTTGGCCAGCCCCTGGCCCTGCTGATGCTCAACGCCGATGCGGTCGCCCGCGCCGCGGGCGCTGCCGGCCGGACGGAGCTGGAGGCGTCGCTGTCAGCCCATCTCGAACAGATCAACGCCGCGCTGGACCCGCACGAGCGCCTGGACTGCCTGGTGCTGACCACGCGCGCCTGGACGGTGGACAACGACCTCATCACGCCCACCTTCAAGGTCAAGCGCAACCGCATCGAGCAGGACTTCGCTGCTCGTTACGAGGAGTGGACCACCTCCGGGCGCCGTGTGGTGTGGATGGAGTGAGGGATCACAGGAAACAGCACGAGGGGGCCTTCTCCAGAGCACCAGGCTGCCGAACCCACCAAGCCGCTCGCACTGAGCTTGTCTAGTACTCCGTTCCAATAAAGTGCTTACGTCACGCCATCTGCATATCGAAGCT
>JBMLPD010000270.1:0-1994 GCA_049242285.1 Rubrivivax sp. | reverse complement strand
CCTGCAGTACCTGCCGGTGCGCATCCTCATCCGGCAGGACGAGGCCAGCTTCATCGATCTCACGCTGGAGCGCCTGCCACAGCAGGCCTCCGCCTCCGAGGTTCCACCCCCGCGCCGTATAGTCCCGCCATGAGCTACGAGAACATCCTCATCGACACCCGCGGCCAAGGCCCTCACCGCGCCGGCCTGATCACGCTGAACCGCCCCCAGCAGCTCAACGCGCTGAACGATGCGCTGATGGACGAGCTGGGCGCGGCCCTGCTGGCCTTCGATGCCGACGACCGCATCGGCTGCGTCGTGGTCACGGGCAGCGAGAAGGCCTTTGCCGCCGGCGCCGACATCTCGGCCATGGCCAAGCTGGAATACCGCGAGGTCGTTCTCAACGGCTTCATCACCCGCAACTGGGAAACCCTGTTGCGCGTACGCAAGCCGGTGATCGCAGCCGTGTCGGGCTTTGCCCTGGGCGGCGGGTGCGAACTGGCCATGATGTGCGACTTCATCATCGCCTCGGAGACGGCCAAGTTCGGCCAGCCCGAGATCAAGATCGGCATCATTCCGGGGGCGGGCGGTACGCAGCGCCTGCCCCGTGCCGTGGGCAAGGCCAAGGCCATGGACCTGGTGCTCACGGGCCGCATGATGGATGCCGCCGAGGCCGAGCGTTCCGGACTGGTGTCCCGCGTGGTGCCCGCGGACCGGCTGCTGGACGAGGCGCTGGCGGCGGCAGAAGCGATCTGCCAGCTGGGCCTGCCCAGCGTGATGGCGGCCAAGGCTTGCGTCAACCAGGCTTTCGAGAGGCCCCTGACGGCGGGGGTCGCCCATGAACGTCAGGTCTTCCACGCGCTGTTTGCCACTGCAGACCAGAAGGAAGGCATGGACGCCTTCCTGGCCAAGCGCAAGCCGGTGTTCACGCACCGCTGAGGCCCAGCGGGCTCCATGCCCGCTGCCGAGGGCTGTGGGCGCCGCAGCCCCCGGTGGGGGCGCGTCAGGGCTGGACCCAGTGTCCGCCCGCGGTGTCGAACACAGCTCTGCGGTGGCCGTCGGGGCGCAGTTCCAGCCAGTCCATCGATTGCACCCGGGCATTGACCATGGCGAAGTGCCCGCGCGAGCCCCGTTCCTCGCTGGCTCCCTCGCCCAGAGGCTCCCCGGGGGCCCGAGGCGACAGATAGTCCTGTGCCGCGGGAGACTGCCGCAGCCGTTCCCAGCGCGTTGCGGTCAGATGCGGATCGGTCTCGCGGCTCAGGGCCACGCGCAGACGGATCTGCCACGACAGCCGAGGGCACCAGGCCAGCATCGTGCCCTGCGGGTGCGCCTGGATCTGCCGCAGCTTCGGCGAACGGGCGTCGGTGAAGAACACCAGGCAGTGCCCCGCCGGGTCTGCTTCGCGCAGGATCACCGAGCGCGCCTCGGCCCGACCGGACTCCACCGTGGCCAGCGTCATGAGGCGCCAGCCGTGCGCGCGCTCCTGCGAGGCGCGCTCCAGCTCTTCCCAACAGGCGCGCTGCAACTGGTGCAGGGACTCGGTGCGCACGGTGCCGGCTGGAAGGGGGCTTGCCTGGGACCTTCGGGGTTCAGCCCTCGCGGCGCAGCGCCGGGAACAGGATCACGTCGCGGATGCTGGGGCTGTCGGTCAGCAGCATCACCAGCCGGTCGATGCCGATGCCGCAGCCGCCCGTGGGCGGCATGCCGTATTCGAGTGCGCGGATGAAGTCGGCATCGAAGTACATGGCCTCCTCGTCGCCGGCGTCCTTGTTGCGCGCCTGGGCGGCAAAGCGTGCGGCCTGGTCCTCGGCGTCGTTCAGTTCGGAGAAACCGTTGGCGATCTCGCGCCCGGTCATGAAGAGTTCGTAGCGTTCGGTGATGCCGGGGTCACGGTCGGAGGCGCGCGCCAGCGGCGAGACCTCCACGGGGTAGTCGATGATGAAGGTGGGGTCCCAGAGCCGGTCTTCCACCGCCGCCTCGAACAGGCCGAACTGCAGCTCGGCCAGGCTCCAGTG
>JBMLPD010000269.1:0-33310 GCA_049242285.1 Rubrivivax sp. | reverse complement strand
CGCTGCGCGCCTGGCCGTCCAGCAGGAAGTCGATGCGCCCGCCCTGCACCACGGGCGTCTCGTACTGGCTGATCTGGTAGCCCTTGGGCAGGTCCGGGTAGAAGTAGTTCTTGCGCGCGAAGATGGACAGCGGCGCGACGGTGGCCTGCACCGCCAGGCCGAAGCGGATGGCGCGCTCCACCGCGCCGCGGTTCATCACCGGCAGGGTGCCGGGCAGGGCCAGGTCCACGGCGCAGGCCTGGGTGTTGGGCGCGGCGCCGAAGCGGGTGCTGGCGCCGCTGAAGATCTTGCTCTGGGTGGACAGCTGGGCGTGCGTCTCCAGGCCGATGACGACCTCCCAGCCCCTGACGAGGGGCGACGCAGCGGCGGGGCTCATGGGCGTCCTCCTGCCTGAAGGGTGCCGGCGGCCGGGGCCTGCGGCGGCCGCGCCTTGTGGTGTTCCGTGGCCTGTTGGAAGGCGTGGGCGGCCTGGAGCAGGGCGCCTTCCTCAAAGTAATTGCCGATCAGTTGCAGCCCCACCGGCAGGCCCAGCTTGCCCAGGCCCACGGGCAGGCTCATGCAGGGCAGCCCCGCCAGACTGGCGGGCAGGGTGAAGATGTCGGCCAGGTAGTCGGCCAGCGGGTCCTTGTCCGCCTGGCCCAGCGTCCACGCCACGGTGGGCGCCACGGGCCCGGCGATGAGGTCGCACTGCTGGAAGCAGGCCTGGAAATCTTCCGCGATCATGCGGCGCAGCTTCTGCGCCTGCAGGTAGTAGGCGTCGTAGTAGCCGTGGCTGAGCACATAGGTGCCGATCATGATGCGGCGCTTGACCTCGGCGCCGAAGCCTTTGGCGCGGGTCTTCTTGTACATGTCCAGCAAGTCAGCGTACTGCGCGGCGCGGTGGCCGAACTTCACGCCGTCGAAGCGGCTGAGGTTGGAGCTGGCCTCGGCCGGGGCGATGATGTAGTAGACGGGGATGGCCAGCGCAGTGAGCGGCAGCTTCACCTCAACGAACTCAGCGCCAAGAGCCTTGAATACCTCCTTGGCCTCGTCAATCCGCACTGGGATCTCGCAATCCACCCCGTGCGCCGGCACATTCAGCGGCGAGTCTTGCTCCATCCCGCGCAACTTCACCAGGTTCCAGTCGTCGTCATTCACGAAGCCGATGCGCAGCCCTTTCAGCGGCTTGCCGGGTTCGGCCCCCTGGCGCGGTGCCAGCATCTGCGCATGGAAATCCTGCGCCGGCCGCTGCGCGCTGGTCGAGTCACGCTCATCGAACCCGCTCATGGCCGACAGCAACAGCGCGCAGTCCTCGGCCGAGCGCGCCATCGGCCCGGCCTGGTCCAGGCTGGAGGCGAAGGCGATCATGCCGTAGCGCGAGCAGGTGCCGTAGGTGGGCTTGATGCCCGTGACGCCGCAGAACGCGGCCGGCTGGCGGATGGAGCCGCCTGTGTCGGTGCCGGTGGCCGCAGGCACCAGGCGCGCGGCCACGGCCGCGGCCGAGCCGCCGGAGGAGCCGCCGGGCACGCGGTTCAGGTCCCAGGGGTTGCGCGCCGGGCCGTAAGCCGAGTTTTCGTTGCCCGAGCCCATGGCGAACTCGTCGCAGTTGAGCTTGCCCAGCGTCACCATGCCCGCGCCCGGCAGCCGGCCGTCGCGCGAGCCTTCTCCCAGGCGCGCCACCACGCTGGCGTCGAACGGGCTCTTGTAGTCCTTGAGCATCAGTGAGCCGGCGGTGGACGGCAGCCTGCTGCGCTCGAAGTCGGTGACGAAAACGTCCTTGTGCGCCACAGGCACGCCCGTGAGCGGCCCGGCCTGGCCGGACCGGCGCAGCTCGTCGGCGCGCCGGGCCTGGGCCAGTGCCACCTCTTCGGGGGTGACGGCCAGGAAGGCCTTGAACCTGTCATGGGCCCCGGCGGGGCCCAGCCCCGCCAGCAACTCGCGCGTGACCTCCACGCTCGAGAAAGTGCCCGCAGCCAGGCCCTGGCTCAGCTCGGCCACGCCCATGTCACGGATGCTTGCAGAAGTTGCACTCATTCGATCACCTTGGGCACGAGGAACAGGCCGTCCTGCACGGCCGGGGCGCTGAGCTGGTTGCGCGCGCGCTCGTCGGCTTCGGTCACCACGTCCTCGCGCAGGCGCAGGCTGACGTCCTGCACCGCTGCCAGCGGCGTGTACAGCGGCTCCACGCCGCGGGTGTTGACTTGGCTCATGGCCTCGACGATGCCGAAGAAGCCGTTGAGCTGGTCGAGCATGTTCTTCTGCTCGTCAGTGGAGAGTTCAAGGCGCGCCAGATGCGCGATGCGCTGGACGTCCTGGGGGGTGAGGGCCATGGGGGGACGGGGGGTCGGGAGTCGGGCCGGAGCACGGAAAATCAGCCCGCGGCAGGCCCGGGAAACGGGGCTTTTGCAGGGGGCTGCGGTATTATCCGCCCTCGCCCGCTCCGGCCCTTCGACGCCCCGCGTACAGACTTGCGGTGGCGAATCCGCCGGCCCGTTTCCGCTTCAACCGCCGTCCCTGCCGACGCTTGAGCGGCTCTCGTCTGACACCCACCCGCCCGACGCAAGACCCACGGCCCCAGCCGCCAACGCCCCCGATCATGTTCGCCTTCCTGCGCAGCCACTTCTCCACCGATCTCGCCATCGATCTCGGCACCGCCAACACGCTCATCTACGTGCGCGGCAAGGGCATCGTGCTGGACGAGCCCTCGGTCGTGTCCATCCGCCACGAAGGCGGGCCCAACGGCAAGAAGACCATCCAGGCCGTGGGCCACGAGGCCAAGGCCATGCTCGGCAAGGTGCCCGGCAACATCGAGGCCATCCGCCCCATGAAGGACGGCGTGATCGCCGACTTCACCGTCACCGAGCAGATGCTCAAGCAGTTCATCAAGATGGTGCACCCGCGCTCGATGATGAAGGCCAGCCCGCGCATCATCATCTGCGTGCCCTGCGGCTCCACGCAGGTGGAGCGCCGCGCCATCCGTGAGTCGGCGCTGGGCGCGGGCGCCTCGGAGGTCTACCTGATCGAGGAGCCCATGGCCGCGGCCATCGGCGCCGGCCTGCCTGTGAGCGAGGCCTCGGGCTCGATGGTGGTGGACATCGGCGGCGGCACCACCGAGGTGGGCGTCATCAGCCTGGGCGGCATGGTCTACAAGGGCAGCGTGCGCGTGGGCGGCGACAAGTTCGACGAAGCCATCATCAACTACATCCGCCGCAACTACGGCATGCTGATCGGCGAGCCCACCGCCGAGGCCATCAAGAAGACCATCGGCAGCGCCTTCCCGGGCAGCGAGGTCAAGGAGATGGAGGTCAAGGGCCGCAACCTCTCCGAGGGCGTGCCGCGCAGCTTCACCATCTCGTCCAACGAGATCCTCGAAGCCCTGACCGACCCGCTGAACCAGATCGTCTCCAGCGTGAAGAACGCGCTGGAGCAGACGCCGCCGGAGCTGGGCGCCGACATCGCCGACCGCGGCATGATGCTCACCGGCGGTGGCGCCCTGCTGCGCGACCTGGACCGCCTGCTGTCCGAGGAGACCGGCCTGCCCGTGCTGGTGGCCGAAGACCCGCTGACCTGCGTGGTGCGCGGCTGCGGCATGGCGCTGGAACGCATGGAGCGCCTGGGCAGCATCTTCACCTCCGAGTGACGGAGGCTCGATGCCCCTGGGGACGCTGGACCGCACCCCGCCACCGTTCTTCCGCCAGGGCCTGTCGGCCCTGACGAAGCTGGGCCTGTTCTCGGCCCTGGCCCTGTTGCTGATGGTGGCCGACGCCCGCTGGCGCGTGGTGGACCCCGTGCGCGCGGCCCTGGCCACGGCCTTGCTGCCGCTGCAGCGCGCGCTGGCGGTCCCGGTGGAAGCCTGGGAGGGTGGGGGCGACTATCTGCAGGGCTTGAGTCAGGCGCTGCAGGCCGAGTCCGCCGCGCGCGCGGCCCTTGCGCGGCAGTCGGCACAGGCGCAGCGCGCCGAGCAGTTGCTGGCCGAGAACCGGCAGTTGCGCGCGCTGCTCGATCTGCGCCCGGCGCTGAGCGTGAAATCCACCGCCGCCGAGATCCTTTATGAAGCCGCCGATCCTTACTCGCGCAAGGTCCTCATCGACCGCGGCGCGGCGCATGGCGTGGTGCGCGGCGCGCCTGTCATCAACGAAGCCGGGGTGCTGGGGCAGGTGACGCGCGTGTACCCGCTGACTGCCGAGGTCACCCTGCTGACCGACCGGGACGCGGCCATTCCCGTGATCAACACGCGCACCCAGCAGCGCAGCGCGGCCTTCGGCGGTGCCGGTGGCGGGGCCAACCCCGGCATGGAGCTGCGCTTCATGGCGGGCCATGCCGATGTGCAGCCGGGCGACGTCCTGAACACCAGCGGGCTGGACGGCGTGTACCCTGCGGGCCTGGTGGTGGCCCGCGTCACCGGCGTGGAGCGGCGGGCCGACGCCGGCTTCGCCCGCATCACGCTGGCCCCGGCCGCGTTGCCCGACGGGGTGCGGCACGTGCTGGTGCTGGAGCCCATCGGTCTGCAGATGCCCCCCCGGGCCGGGGCGGCTGCGCCGGCCGGGCCGGCCGCCGCACGCGGGCCCGCCGTGGGAGCCGCACAATGATCATGCCCCGCGGGTCGGACCAGCTGCTGCTGCCGGCCAACCCCCTGTTCATCGCCTTGTCGTTGGCGCTGGCGCTGGCCTTTAACCTGCTGCCAGTGGGCCGGCACCCTGCCGCCCCGGACCTGCTGGCCGTGGTGCTGGTGTTCTGGAACGTGCACCAGCCGCGCCGCGTGAGCGTGGGGCTGTCCTTCCTGTTCGGGCTTCTGATGGATGTGCACGAGGCCGCATTGCTGGGGCAGCACGCCCTGGCCTACACGCTGCTGAGCTTTGCCGCCATCACGGTGCACCGCCGGCTGGTCTGGTTCGGGCTGGCCGAGCAGACGCTGCAGGTGCTGCCCCTGTTCGTGATGGCCACCCTGGTGTCGCTGGGTGTGCGCATGGCCGTGGGCGGCATGTTCCCGGGCTGGACGCTGATCTTCTCGCCCTTGCTGGACGCCTTGCTGTGGCCGCTGGCCACCTGGTGCCTGCTGGCGCCCCAGCGCCGCCCGCCCGACCCGGACAAGCACCGCCCGCTCTGAGCGTCCGAGCCCGCCGCCCTGCCCCCGCACGACCATGGCCGAGATCCGCAACCTCGAGCGCGACCTGCACCACTTCCGTGGAAGGCTCATCGCCGCCGGCGTGTTCGTGCTGCTGTGCTTCGCCCTGCTGGGCGCCCGGCTGGTGTGGCTGCAGGTCTTCCGTCATGACGAGCTGACGCTGCAGGCCGAGGCCAACCGCATCGCCGTGGTGCCCGTGGTGCCCAACCGCGGGCTCATCGTGGACCGCAACGGCGTGGTGCTGGCCTCCAACTACTCGGCCTACACGCTGGAGGTGGCGCCGCGGCGCAGCGCCGACCTGGAAGCGCTGATCGACGAACTGGCGCAGGTGGTGGAGATCACCCCGCGCGACCGCCGCCGCTTCAAGCGCCTGCAGGAGGAGATGAAGGGTGCCGATTCGCTGCCCATCCGCAGCAAGCTCACCGACGCGGAGGTGGCGCGCTTCATGGCGCAGCGCTTCCGCTTTCCCGGGGTGGACATCAAGGCACGGCTGTTCCGCCACTACCCGCTGGGCGAAACCGGCAGCCACCTGCTGGGCTACATCGGCCGCATCAACCAGGCCGAGAAGGCGGCCATGGACGACTGGCCCGACGAGCGCCTGGCCAACTACCGCGGCACCGAGTACATCGGCAAGCTCGGCCTGGAGCAGCGCTACGAGGCGCAGCTGCACGGCACCACGGGCTTCGAGGAGGTGGAGACGAGCGCGGGCGGCCGCGCCGTGCGGCGCCTCAAGAGCCATGCCCCCACGCCCGGTGACAAGCTCACGCTGTCGGTGGACATCCGGCTGCAGGCCCTGGTGGAGGACATGTTCGGCAGCCGCCGCGGCGCGCTGGTGGCGCTGGACCCGCGCAACGGCGAGGTGCTGGCCTTCGTCAGCAAGCCCACCTTCGACCCGAACCTCTTCGTCGACGGCATCGACGTGGAGAGCTGGCGCGAGCTCAACGGGTCCATCGACAAGCCGTTGCTGAACAGGGCGCTGCGCGGCACCTACCCGCCAGGCTCCACCTTCAAGCCCTTCATGGCCATGGCCGCACTCAGCTCGGGCAAGCGCAGTGCCACCCAGATCGTGCAGGACGGCGGCACCTTCCAGTTCGGCAACCACGTGTTCCGCAGCCACGGCGACAAGGGGCTGGGGCCGGTGGACATGCATCGGTCCATCGTCAAGTCCAGCAATGTCTACTACTACTCGCTGGCCAACGAGATGGGCGTGGACCTGATGCACGAGTGGCTGTCGCCCTACGGCTTTGGCCAGCGCACCGGGATCGACCTGGAAAACGAGGTGACGGGCGTGCTGCCCTCCACCGCCTGGAAGCGCCGCTTCTACAAGCGGCCGGAGCAGCAGCGCTGGTACGCCGGCGAGACCATCTCGTTGGGTATCGGTCAGGGCTACAACAACTTCACCATGCTGCAGTTGGCCAACGCCACGGCCACCCTGGTCAGCGGCGGCCTGCGCTTCCAGCCCCGCCTGGTGCGCGAGGTGGAGGACGCCGAGTCCCGCCAGCGCCGCGTGGTGGAGCGCGATTCGCTGGATCCCCTGCCCCTGAAGCCCGAACACGTGGAGGTGGTGCGCCGCGCTCTGCAGGCGGTCAACACCGAGGGCACCGGCACCCGCGTCTTTGCTGGCGCCCCGTACGCCAGCGGGGGCAAGACCGGCACGGCCCAGGCCGTGGGGATCCGGCAGAACGAGAAGTACAACGCGGCCAAGCTGGAAGAGCACAAGCGCGACCACTCGCTGTACATCGCCGCCGCGCCCATCGACGCCCCCACGGTCGTGCTGGCGGTGGTGGTGGAGAACGCCGGCTTCGGCGCAGAGGCGGCCGCGCCCATCGCGCGCCGGGTCTTCGACTACCTGCTGCTGGGCCAGTACCCGAGCGAGGAAGACCTGGCGGCCACGCGCGAAGGCAAGTCGGCCGCGCCCATCGGCACGCCACGCCGTGCGGCCGACCTGCTGCTGCTCGGCCCGAACCCGGGTGGAGGCCCCGCGCCATGAATGCCGTGGTCCAGCGCCCCCCGCTGTGGAAGCGGCTGCACCCCGTCATCAGCGGGTTCGACGGACCGCTGACCCTGGCGATCGCCCTGCTGGCTGCCATCGGCCTGGTCACCATGTACTCGGCCGGCTTTGACCACGGCACGCGCTTCGTCGACCACGGCCGCAACATGTTGATCGCCCTGGCGGTGATGTTCTGCGTGGCGCAGGTGTCGCCCCAGCGCCTGATGGCCCTGGCGGTGCCGCTGTACATCGTCGGCGTGGCGCTTCTGGTGGCCACGGCGCTGTGGGGCATCACCAAGAAGGGCGCCACGCGCTGGCTGGATGTGGGCGTGGTGATCCAGCCCAGCGAGATCCTGAAGATCGCCACACCACTGGTGCTGGCGTGGTGGTTCCAGCGCCGCGAGGGGTCGTTTCGCGCACCGGATTTCCTGGTGGCGGGCGCGCTGCTGCTGCTTCCCGTGGTGCTCGTGATGAAGCAGCCCGACCTGGGCACCGCCCTGCTGATCCTGGCCGCCGGCTTCTACGTGATCTTCTTCGCAGGCCTGAGCTGGCGCCTGATCGTGCCGTTTCTGGTAGCCGGCCTGGTGGGCATCGCGACCCTGGTCTGGAGCGAGCCGATGATCTGCGCCGAAGGCGTGCGCTGGCCCGTGCTGCACGAGTACCAGCAGCACCGCGTGTGCACCCTTCTGGACCCCACCAAGGACCCCTTGGGCAAGGGTTTCCACATCATCCAGGGCATGATCGCCATCGGCTCCGGGGGGCTGACCGGCAAGGGCTTCATGCAGGGCACGCAGACCCACCTGGAGTTCATCCCCGAGCGCACCACCGATTTCATCTTCGCCGCACTGTGCGAAGAATTCGGCCTGGCCGGCGTGCTGGTGCTGATGGCCGGCTTCGGCTTCCTCATCCTGCGCGGCCTGGCCATCGCTGCGGAGGCGCCCACGGTGTTCTCCCGCCTGCTGGCGGGCGCCATCACCCTGAGTCTGTTCACCTACGCCTTCGTCAACATGGGCATGGTCAGCGGCATCCTGCCCGTGGTGGGCGTGCCCTTGCCCTTCATCAGCTACGGCGGCACCGCCATGGTGACGCTGGGGCTGGGCCTGGGCATTCTGATGTCGGTGGCGCGCAGCCAGCGCCTGATGCCCAGCTGAACCCCGCCCCGCGCCGGCAGCCCGGCCTCAGACCGGTTCCGAGGAGGTGCGTCGCAAGGGGAAGCGCACGGTGAACAGGGCGCCCTGTCCCTGGCCCGGCTGTGTCGGCCGGGGGTGGGCCGCCCCCACCGAGATCTCGGCCTCGTGGCCCTTGGCGATCTCCTGCACGATGGCCAGCCCCAGACCCGTGCCGTCCACGCCGGTGCCCAGCGCGCGGTAGAAAGGCTGGAAGATCAGTTCACGTTCGGCCTGCGGGATGCCGGGCCCCGAGTCCTCCACCTGCAGCACCAGCACCTGGCCGAAGGGGTCGGGCAGCACCCGCGCCGTGACGGTGCCGCCGGCGGGGGTGTACTGCAGGGCGTTGTCCAGGAGGTTGCGCACCAGTTCCCCCAGCAGCACCGGCTGGCCCTCCAGCACCGTGGAAGGCCCGGGGTCGGCGCCCTCGTAGCCGATGTCGATGCCCTTGTCCCGCGCCTTCGCGAACAGGTCGTGCATGGCCTCCTGCACCACCTCCGCCAGGTCCACCGGCTGCGTGCGCAGGGCCTGCTGCTGGTCCTCCGCCCGAGCCATGGCCAGCAACTGATTCACCGAGTGGGCCGCACGCTGGCTGGACAAGGAGATCTGGTGCAGCGCCGCCTTCAGCGCCTGCGGGTCGCGCTGGCCGGCGTCGATCTCGCGCACCGCCAGCTCGGCCTGCATGCGCAGGCCCGCCAGCGGGGTCTTGAGCTGGTGCGCGGCATCGGCCAGGAAGTGCTTCTGCACGGACAGCGACTGATCCAGGCGCTCCAGCAGGTCGTTGATCGATGCCACCAGCGGAGCCACCTCTTCCGGGGCCTCGTGGCTGTCGATGGGGCTCAAGTCGCCGCTTTCGCGCTGGCGGATGCGCTGCTGCAGCTCGTTCAGGGGCTTGATGCCCTTGGTCAGCGCCAGCCACACCAGCAGCACGGCCAGGGGCAGGATGACGAACTGCGGCAGGATCACCCCCTTGATGATCTCGGTCGTCAGGCGTGAGCGCTTGCCCAGTGTCTCGGCGTACTGCAGCAGCACCCCTTGCTGCTCGGGTGAGCCGGGGATGCCCAGCACCAGGGCGGCCACGCGCACCGGCTCGTCCATCATCTGGTCGTTGCGATAGGTGATCTCGCCCGGCTCGGGCAAGGCGTCCTCGGGTACCGGCAGGTCTCGGTCGCCGGCAATGAACTCGCCGCGTGCGCCCAGCACCTGGAAGTACACCTTGTCGGTGTCGTCGAACCGCAGCAGGTCCAGAGCGCGCGCGGTCTGCACCGTCACCTGGGGCAGATCGTTGGCCTGGCGGCCCGGGGCGATCAGCACCTGCTTGGACAGCAGCTGGATCGATTCCCGCAGGTCGCGGTCGTAGGGCCGGTTGGCGATCTCCTGCGCCACGATGCCCGTCAGGCCCAGGCTCATGGGCCACAGCAGCAGCAGCGGGGCGAGCATCCAGTCCAGGATCTCACCAAAGAGCGAGCGTTGCTCCTTCGGGCTTGCCATGGCGAGGCGGCCTTCCCCGGCTCAGTGCGCGGACCCGGCCGCGTCGCGGCCGGCGGGTCGGTGAGGGTTCACCCGGGAATCTTCTCCAGGCAGTAACCCAGCCCGCGCACCGTGGCGATACGCACCGGGCCTTGTTCGATCTTCTTGCGCAGCCGGTGGATGTAGACCTCGATGGCGTTGGTGGACACCTCCTCGCCCCACTCGCACAGGCGCTCCACGAGTTGATCCTTGCTGACCAGGCGCCCCGCGCGTTGCAGCAGCACCTCCAGCAGGCTCAGCTCGCGCGCCGACAGCTCGATCATCTTCTCGTCGAAGTAGGCCACCCGCCCGGTGGCATCGAAGGTCAGCGGGCCGTGCTTGATGAGGGCCGAGGCCGTGCCCAGGCCCCGGCGGGTCAGCGCCCGCACGCGCGCCTCCAGTTCCTGCAGCGAGAAGGGCTTGGCCATGTAGTCGTCGGCGCCCAGGTCCAGCCCCCGCACGCGCTGGTCCACGCTGTCGGCTGCCGTGAGGATGAGCACCGGCAAGGTGGTGCCGCGCGCGCGCATGCGCTTGAGCACGTCCAGGCCGTCCATCCTGGGCAGGCCCAGATCGAGGATCAGCAGATCGAATTCGTGGGACGCCAGCGCCGCATCGGCCTGCGTCCCGCTGGCCACCTGGTCCACCGCATAGCCGGCTGCCCGCAGCGAGCGCAACAGGCCGTCGGCCAAGACCTGGTCGTCCTCTGCGATCAGAATCCGCATGACTGTCTCCTCGTGGGACCGGTCGGCTTCAGTCGGCCGACACGGCGCTGGGTTGTGCGGCAATGCTCCCTCGCCCGCGGATTCTAGGCACGCCCCGTGGCAGGGGCCCCTGGCGCCGGCATCCGCGCGCCGGCCCGCGTGACCCCACCGCTTTCCCCCTGCGTGTCCCTTGCGTGCCCCCCTGCGTGTCCCGCTGGCGGCTCCCTCCAAGGAGGGATGCCAAAACACTGTACAGACATCCAGTTTCTGCGATACTGGAATCACGGACAGACAGCCCGGTCACATCCCCCAGACGGAACAAGGAGCACGCAATGGACGCACCCGTGAAGGCACTCAATACCGAGAAGGCCAAGGCCCTGCAGGCCGCACTGGCCCAGATCGAGAAACAGTTCGGCAAGGGCACCATCATGCGCCTGGGCGATGGCGAGGTCATCGAGGACATCCAGGTCGTGTCCACCGGCTCGCTGGGCCTGGACATCGCCCTGGGCGTGGGCGGCCTGCCGCGCGGACGCGTCGTCGAGATCTACGGCCCGGAGTCCTCGGGCAAGACCACCCTCACCCTGCAGGTCATCGCCGAGATGCAGAAGCAGGCCGGCACCTGCGCCTTCATCGACGCCGAGCACGCGCTGGATGTGCAGTACGCGCAGAAGCTGGGCGTGAACCTGCAGGAACTGCTCATCTCCCAGCCCGACACGGGCGAACAGGCCCTGGAGATCGTCGACGCCCTGGTGCGCTCCGGGTCGGTGGATCTGATCGTGGTCGATTCCGTGGCCGCACTCACGCCCAAGGCCGAGCTGGAAGGCGAGATGGGCGACTCCCTGCCCGGCCTGCAGGCCCGCCTCATGAGCCAGGCGCTGCGCAAGCTCACCGCCACCATCAAGAAGACCAACTGCATGGTCATCTTCATCAACCAGATCCGCATGAAGATCGGCGTGATGTTCGGCAGCCCCGAAACCACCACGGGCGGCAACGCGCTGAAGTTCTACGCCTCGGTGCGCCTGGACATCCGCCGCACCGGCAGCATCAAGAAGGGCGAAGAGGTCATCGGCAGCGAGACCAAGGTCAAGGTCGTGAAGAACAAGGTCAGCCCGCCCTTCAAGACGGCCGAGTTCGACATCCTCTACGGTGAAGGCATCAGCCGCGAAGGCGAGATCATCGACATGGGCGTCAGCGCCCGCGTGCTGGAAAAGTCCGGCGCCTGGTACGCCTACAACGGCGAGAAGATCGGCCAGGGCAAGGACAACGCACGCGAGTTCCTGCGGGAGAACGCCGAGCTGGCCGTGGAAATCGAGAACAAGGTGCGTGAGGCCATGGGCATTCCCTTGCTGCCGGTGGCTGAGGGTTCCTGAGCCCTTCTTCCCCGTGACGGACATGCGGCCACCGCCTTCGCTGCGGCAGCGGGCGCTGATGTGGCTGGCCCAGCGGGAGCACTCCCGCAAGGAACTGCACGACAAGCTGGTGCGCTGGCTGCAGGCCACGCAGGGCGCCCGCAGCCAGGCGGCTGTCGGGCCCTCCCCGGCAGCGCCGCGCGAAGAGCCGGCTTGCGAAGAGCCGGCTTGCGAAGAGCCGGCTTGCAAGGTGCCGGCCTGCAAGGTTCCGGCCTGCCAAGAGCCGGTCATCGAGGAGCAGATTCACCTCCTGCTGGACGAACTGGCCCGCGCCGGGCATCTGTCGGACGCCCGGGCGCTGGAGTCGCGCATCCATGTGCGCTCGGGACGCTTCGGCAACCTTCGCATCGAACGCGAACTGCGCCACCTGGGAATGCAGGCCGATGAGCCCGTCCGCCAGGCCTTGCGCGCCACCGAACTGGAGCGCGCGCGCGGGGTCTGGGCCCGCAAGTTTGCCGGGCCGCCGGCCAGCGCTGCCGAGCGGGCGCGGCAGATGCGCTTTCTGGCCGGCCGCGGCTTCACGGCCGAGACCATTCGCGCGGTGCTGGGCGGCTCCCGCGGCGAAGACGATGAGATCCCCGGCCCCGGGTGAGCGCGGGCCCCCCTGCCTGCGGCGCCTGCCAGACCGATGCCACCCGGCCGCCGCGCAGCGGATTGTTGCGATGCAGCATGCTACATTGGGTGGCTTCCTGGTCGTCCATGCCCATCCCGTCCCCTTCGCCGCAGCGCCGGCTCAAGCATCGCAGAACCTTCGACGTCGAGGTCTTTGCGCGTGACGACGGGCTTTGGGAGGTGGACGCCCGGCTCAGCGACGTCAAGACGCGTGATGCGCCGATGGTGGACGGCGTGCGGCCTGCCGGCACCCCCATCCATCAGTTGCTGCTGCGACTGGTGATCAACAGCCAGCTGGACATCCTGCAGGCTGGCTCGTCCTCCGACTGGGTGCCCTATCCCGGCCACTGCGGCGAGCATGGCGATGCCTACGCCGCGCTGGCCGGGCTCAATCTGGCCCGGGGTTTCCGCAAGGCGGTGCAAGCCCGTCTGGCAGGCGTGAAGGGCTGCACCCACCTGACGGAACTGGCCCAGGTGCTGCCCACGGCCGTCATCCAGGGCCTGGTCGGAGAGGTGATCGACGCCCGGGGCGACCGTCCCGGCGACGCCCAGCCCTTCCAGCTCGACCGCTGCCACGCCCTGCGCACCGATGGCGAGGTGGTGCGGCTGCACTACCCACGCTGGCACCGTCAGCCCGGTGTCCTCAACAGCGTTGACAATGCCGCCGCGGCGCCGGCCACGGCCACGCCCTGAGACCGCGGAGTTGACCGTTTCCACACCTTCGAGCGGCCGACGGATCGTCCCGTGACCGCCCGCAGCCCCACCGAGTTTCCACCCCTAGAGCAAGCGCGAGGAGGCCCATGAAGATCCACGAATACCAAGGCAAGGAAGTGCTGCGGCAGGCGGGTGTGCCTGTGCCTCGCGGCATCCCGGCCTTCACGGTGCAGGAAGCCGTCGAGGCGGCGCAGAAGCTCGGCGGCAGCGTCTGGGTCGTCAAGGCGCAGATCCACGCCGGTGGCCGTGGCAAGGGCGGCGGCGTCAAGCTGGCCCGCTCCATTGACGAGGTCAAGACGCTGGCCAGCCAGATCCTGGGCATGCAGCTCAAGACCCACCAGACCGGCCCCGAGGGCCAGAAGGTGCGCCGCCTGCTGATCGAGGAAGGCGCTGACATCCAGAAGGAGTACTACGTCGCCGCGCTGACCGACCGCGCCACGCAAAAGGTGGCCGTCATGGCCAGCTCTGAAGGCGGCATGGACATCGAAGAGGTGGCCCACCGCACGCCCGAGAAAATCATCAAGGTCTTCGTGGATCCGCTCACCGGCATGACCGACGCGCAGGCCCAGCAACTGGCCGACGGCATCGGCGTGCCCGCGGCCAGCCAGGCCCAGGCCCGGGACGTGTTCGGCAAGCTCTATGCCTGCTACATGGCCACCGACGCCAGCCTGGCCGAGATCAACCCGCTGATCCTGGAAGGCAACGGGAACATCAAGGCCCTGGACGCGAAATTCAATTTCGACGCCAACGCCCTGTTCCGCCACCCCGAGATCGTGGCCTACCGCGACCTGGACGAGGAAGACCCCGCCGAGGTCGAGGCCAGCAAGTTCGACCTGTCCTACATCAGCCTGGACGGCAACATCGGTTGCCTGGTCAACGGCGCGGGCCTGGCCATGGCCACCATGGACACCATCAAGCTGTTCGGCGGCGAGCCGGCCAACTTCCTGGACGTGGGCGGCGGCGCCACGGCCGAGAAGGTCACCGAGGCCTTCAAGATCATGCTGGCCAACCCCAAGGTCAAGGGCATCCTGGTCAACATCTTCGGCGGCATCATGCGCTGCGACACCATCGCCGAGGGCGTGATGGCGGCCTGCAAGGCCGTCAACCTGACGGTGCCGCTGGTGGTGCGCATGAAGGGCACGAACGAGGAGATCGGCAAGAAGATGCTGGCCGATTCCGGCCTGCCCATCATCAGCGCCGACACGATGGCCGAAGCGGCGACCAGGATCGTTGCGGCGGTGAGGTGACACCCTCGATCTTCCGCCGTGATGCCCTGTCTCATCCGGAGTGACGCCTTCCCTCATCCACAGTGACGCCCTCCATCATCCGGGGTGACACCCCCCATCATCCGGGGTGACGCCCTCCATCACCGTTCGGGCTGAGCCTGTCGAAGCCCTGCAACCCAACCAAGCCCTTCGACAAACTCAGGGCCAACGGAGTCTGCACCCATGAGCATCCTGATCAACCAGAACACCCGGGTCATCACCCAGGGCATCACCGGCAAGACCGGTCAGTTCCACACCCGCATGTGCCGGGACTACGCCAACGGCCGCAACTGCTTCGTCGCCGGTGTCAACCCCAAGAAGGCCGGCGAGGACTTCGAAGGCATTCCCATCTACGCCAGCGTGAAGGAAGCGGCCTCGGCCACGGGTGCCACCGTCAGCGTGATCTACGTGCCGCCGGCCGGTGCCGCGGCCGCCATCTGGGAAGCCGTGGAGGCCGACCTGGACCTGGCCGTGTGCATCACCGAAGGCATCCCCATCAAGGACATGCTGGAGGTGCGCAACAGGATGAAGGCCAAGGAGGCCGCTGGCGGCAAGCGCACGCTGCTGCTGGGCCCCAACTGCCCCGGCGCCATCACGCCCGAGGAAATCAAGATCGGCATCATGCCGGGCCACATCCACCGCAAGGGTCGCATCGGGGTGGTCAGCCGTTCCGGCACGCTGACGTATGAAGCCGTGGCGCAGCTCACCGAGATCGGCCTGGGCCAGTCCAGCGCCGTGGGCATCGGCGGCGACCCGATCAACGGCCTGAAGCACATCGACGTGATGCGCATGTTCAACGACGACCCGCAGACAGATGCCGTCATCATGATCGGGGAGATCGGCGGGCCTGATGAAGCCGAGGCCGCGCGCTGGTGCAAGGCCAACATGCGCAAGCCCGTGGTCGGCTTCATCGCTGGCGTCACCGCGCCCCCGGGCAAGCGCATGGGCCACGCCGGGGCGCTGATCTCCGGTGGCGCGGACACGGCAGACGCCAAGCTCGCGATCATGGAGGAGTGCGGCTTCAAGGTCACGCGCAACCCCTCCGAGATGGCCAGGCTGCTCAAGGCCATGCTCTGAGCAGCGCGCCTTTCCGACCGAACGGCCGTCCGTTGGGCGGCTTTGTTTGCGGGATGCCTGCCTGCCTGCGTGGGTCCCACCCTGTCGGGCGCTTGATGCCCCACTAACATTACGGGTTTTCCGGAGTTCCCGACATGGACATGTTCACGACCCCCGAGTTCTGGGTGGCAGTCGGCCAGATCATCATGATCGACATCCTGCTGGGGGGGGACAACGCGGTGGTCATCGCGCTGGCCTGCCGCAAGCTGCCTGCCAAACAGCGCGCCCAGGGCATTCTTTGGGGCACGGCCGGCGCCATCCTGTTGCGCGTGGTGCTGATCTTCTTTGCCCTGCAGTTGCTGGCCATCCCCTACCTCAAGCTCGTGGGTGCCGTGCTGCTGGTGTGGATCGGCGTGAAACTGCTGCTGCCCGAGGAGGGCGAAGGGCATGGCGACATTGCCGCCAGCGACAAGCTCTGGGCCGCGGTGAAGACCGTGATCGTGGCCGACCTGGTGATGAGCGTGGACAACGTCATCGCCATCGCCGGGGCGGCCGAATCGGCCGGCGGCGACCACACCATGCCGCTGGTCATCTTCGGCCTGCTGGTGAGCATTCCCATCATCGTCTGGGGCAGCCAGCTCGTCATCAAGCTGATGGACCGTTTCCCGATGGTGATCACCGTGGGCGGCATGTTGCTGGGCTGGATTGCCGGCACCATGGCTGTCACCGACCCGGCCGTCATCGGCCACATGCCGCTGGAGGCTGCCTCGGCCCAGGACGTCACGCCTGACGTGCTGCCCGCAGTGCGCTACGCCGCCGGCATGGCCGGCGCCTTGCTGGTGCTGGCCATCGGCAAGGTGCTGGCCCGTCAACGGCCCGGCGAGCCCGGGGCCACCGGCTGAGGGCCTGCGGCGGCCCGGGCAGTGTGCAGCGCCGCCGTCCACCCAAACCGCGGCACAATCCGCTGGCCTGTCCCACTTCAGTCACTCAGCTGCCCGTGGACGACTGCGGTCCTGTCATGACCCTGGAATTCGCCAGCGCTCTGGACGTGGGCCGGGCGCGTGCCAACAACGAGGACTCGGTCGCGCTGGACTCTCAGGCGCAGCTGGCGGTGCTGGCCGACGGCATGGGTGGCTACAACGCGGGCGAAGTGGCTGCCAGCATGGCCACGTCCCTGGTGAGTTCTTCGCTCGTGCAGTGGCTGGCCGGCCACACCGCACCCACGGTGCGTGAGCTGGCCCAGGCGATGGGCCGTTCGGTGAACCAGGCCAACCGTGCCATCTTCGATGCTGCCGTCGGCAACCCTCGTTACCGCGGCATGGGCACCACGCTGGTGATGGTGGTGGTGGCCCGCGGCCAGCTGGTGGTGGGCCACGTGGGCGACTCCCGGGCCTACCGCCTGCGCGGCAGGCGGTTGCAGCGCCTCACCCGCGACCATTCCCTGCTGCAGGAGCAGCTCGACGCTGGCCTGATCACCCCGGCTCAGGCCGCCCGATCTCCCCACCGCAACCTGGTCACCCGCGCCCTGGGCGTGGAGGCCGAGGTGACTCTGGAGGCGCACGATTACAGCCTGAAGCACGACGATCTGCTGCTGCTGTGTTCCGACGGGTTGACCGACATGGTGGACGACGAGCGCATCTGCGGCCTGCTGTGCCACACTCGTGCGGGGCTGCAAGACGCCTGCCATGCTCTGGTGGAAGCGGCCAACGCGGCAGGGGGAAGGGACAACATTTCGGTGGTCTTGGTGCGCGCTGGCGCTGAGTCGCTCGGGCACGACAAGAGGTGGTCTGTATGAGCAAACTGGTGATTTCCCTGGATGGCGCGGTGGTGCGGGAGGCTGCGATCTCCAAGGAAAAGACGACGCTGGGCCGGCGGCCCTACAACGACATCGTCATCGACAACCTGGCGGTCAGCGGTGAGCACGCGATGTTCCACCTGCTGGGCTCGGAGGTCTACATCGAAGACCTGAAGAGTACCAACGGCACCTACGTCAACGGTGCAGCGGTCAAGCGGCAGCGCCTGGTGCATGAGGACGTGATCGAGGTGGGCAAGTACAAGGTCAAGTTCCTGGCCGAAGGCCAGACCTCGCCGCCCCAGGAGGAGGGCGAGGAGAAGGACTGGCGCGGCTTCGTCACCGTGCCGGGCTCTGACCTGGGGTTGTGCAGCGCCCCCACCCCGCTGCAGACGCAGGCCAGCATCCGTGTGCTCAACGGCGCCGCTGCGGGCCGTGAGGTGCAGCTGACCAAGGACCGCACCACCCTGGGCAAGTCGGGCGTGCAGGTGGCGGCCATCGACAAGCGTGGCGGCAGTTTCGTCCTCACCCACGTCGAAGGGGCCCGGCGCCCCACGGTCAACGGCGTGGTGGTGGCAGGCGACGGGCTGTCCCTGCGCAAGGGTGACGTCATCGAACTGGCGGGCACCCAAATGCAGTTCACCATCACCTGAAGGGATGCAGGCGCGAACTTCGATTCCGGCGCGATGGCCTCGCAGCGGTGCGCCTGGCAGACCGTTGTGGCCTTTGGACGACCCGCATCAGCGGCGTCAAGCGCGCGACGCCCGCCTCGCGCAGTGCCTTGCTTACCGTCACGGCGTCGGCCGTCAGGCCTTTCGATGCCACCCTCTGAGGGCCTCGCCGCCAATGCCGGGGGATGTCACGGGGGCAATGGCGGCGGGCTACAAACCGGTTTCGTCATGCTCCCGAGCCGGTCTGCCATGCCCTGTCCCCCTTTGAAACGCTCCCCATTCGTCATCGCCTGCACGCTGATGCTGGGCGCCGGTGCCTTGGCACAAGCGGCCAACCCGGCCGGTATCGACTGGATGCCCATCGCTGCTGCCGCTGGTGGGGCCGCCTTCGACATCGCCCGCACCGAGACCACGGTGGGCCAGTTCCGCCGATTTGCTCAGGCCACCGGCACCGTCACCCGGGCCGAGCGCGCGGGCGGCGGACAGGTCTACGAGACGGGCTGGACGGCCAAGCCGGGCTGGACCTGGGCGCGCCCCTTCGGTGTGCCCGCCGGCGACGACGAGCCGGCCGTGCACATCGACTTTGGCGAGGCCCAGGCCTTCTGCCGCTGGGCGGGCGGGCGCCTTCCCAGCGACGCTCAGTGGGTACGGGCCGGCTACACCGAGACGCGCCCTGCGCCACCCCCGCCCCTGCAGCGCGGCAAGACCTACCCCTTCCCCACGGGCGACGGCCCCGCGGGCGCACAGTGCCTGGGTGACTGTGGCCCGGCAGCCGATGCGCGCGCCGCGCGGCATGGCGCCAACCTGTGGCGCGGCAGGGGGCACGCCGCTGTCACCGCCACGCCGGCCGGGGTGAACGGCTTGCACGACATGGGTGCGAACGCCTGGGAGTGGGTGGACGAGCCGCCCGGGGCCGGCGCCAGCGCCGAGCGGCGCACCCGGGGCGGCTCCTGGTGGTACGGCAGTGCGCAGATGCGGGCCGACCATCTGCAGGGCAAGCCCCCGGAGACCACGGTGGTCTACATCGGCTTTCGCTGCGCCCGAGGACCGGTCGCAGCGCCGTGAACTTCCGGGCCCGCCCGCGCAGCCTCTGGCACTGCTCTTCCTCAAGGCGGATGTGCGTGGCGCGCAGGCGAGCGGCTGCGGTGGCCCCGCACGGGCGCACAATGGGGTGATCGATCGTCAGGTCCACCATGATCTACAGATTCCGCAGCAAGGCCGCGGGCGACACGCTGATGCTGGGTCCGCAGGGTGAGCAGTTCCTGCGCGCCATCGGTCGCGAACCGGCAGCCCAGGGCATCCTGGAGCCTGCGGCCATGGCCGCGGCACTGCAAGCCCTGCAACAGGCCATCGACGCCGACGAGGCGGCCCGGGCCCGCCGGGGCGCCGACGACGCCGTGCTGGAGGCTGCGGGGCAAGACCCGGTCAGCCTGCGTCGGCGTCTGTGGCCCATGGTGGAGATGATCCGGCATGCCCAGTCGGCGGACGAGCCGGTGGTCTGGGGCGTCTGATCCTGTGCATTTGAAGCAGCCCTTGCGTGCATTCCTTGCCCACGGAGTTTTCCCATGGAGTTGAAGAGCCACAGCTGGCTGAACGGCGACCGCATCCCCTCGCGCTTTGCCGCTGGCCGAATCGTTGACGACGGCGGCGTCGGGTTCTCTGACAACCTGAACCCGCACCTGGCCTGGGGTGACCTGCCTGCGGGCACCCGCTCCCTGGTGCTCATCTGCCACGACTTCGACGTGCCCAGCCGCGGGGACGACGTGAACCTGCCCGACCGGGAGGTGCCTGCGGACCTGCCGCGTGTGGACTTCTTTCATTGGGTGCTGGTGGACCTTCCGCCTCAGCCTGCGGAGATCGCCGAGGGCGAGTTCAGCCGCGACTTCACGGCCCGGGGCAAGCCGGGACCGCGGACCCTGCGGGGGGCGCGCCAAGGTCTGAACGACTACACCGGATGGTTCGCCGGCAACCCCGACATGGCGGGAGACTACTTCGGCTATGACGGCCCCTTCCCGCCCTTCAACGATTCACTGGTGCACCACTACGTGTTCACGCTGTACGCCCTGAGCGTGGCCCGGCTGTCCGTGGAAGGCGCCTTCACGGGCGCGCAGGCACGCGAGGCGCTCAAGGGTCACGTGCTGGATGCGGCCACGTTCTCTGGCACCTATACCCTGAATCGACGGCTCGTGGGGGGATGAGGTGCCCGCCGTCACCCATGTCTGGGCCATCCGGCACGGCCAGACCGACTGGAACGTCGCCACCCGCATCCAGGGCCAGACGGACATCCCGCTGAACGAGCGCGGCCGGCAGCAGGCCGCGCGGCTGGCGCGGGCCGTGGCGCAGGAGCCGCTGCACGCCGTCTACACCAGCGACCTGCTGCGCGCCCGCGACACCGCAGCGCCGCTGGCCCAGGCCTGCGGCGCGCCGCTTCTGAACGACATCGCCTTGCGCGAGCGGCACTTTGGGGCCTTTGAGGGCGCCACCTTCGAGGAGATCGAACAGCGTTGGCCCGAGGAGGCGCTGCGCTGGCGCCGCCGCGACCCGGACTTCGGCCCCGCCGGTGGTGAGGCCCTGCAGGCCTTCTACGATCGCAGCGTGGCCGCGGCTCTGCGTCTTGCGGCGGCTCATCCCGGCCAGACCATCGCCCTGGTGGCGCACGGTGGCGTGCTGGACTGCCTGTACCGCGCCGCCACGCGGCTGGACTTGCAGGCTCCGCGCACCTGGCAGGTGGGCAATGCCACCGTTAACCGCCTGCTGTGGACGCCTGAGGGCTTCACCCTGGTGGGCTGGAACGACAGCACCCACCTGGGTGCGCTGGACGACGCGACAGCCTGAGCGCGAACCGCTCCCGGTCAACCGGCCATGGTTGGCGCGCGCCCGGAGTCTGGCCAAGGGCTGGGCCTTTACGGTTCGCGCCTGGGAACCTGGTTTCGGTTGCGCCCTTCAGCCGTCGAACAGATCTGCGCCCGCGCCGGGGCGGGCCGCAGGCGTGAGCCCCAGGTGCCGCCAGGCCGCCAGCGTGGCAATGCGTCCGCGTGGCGTGCGCTGCAGGTAGCCCTGCTGGATGAGGTACGGTTCGATCACATCCTCGATCGTGCCGCTTTCCTCACCGATGGCCGCGGCCACGTTGTCCAGGCCCACCGGGCCGCCGTCAAAGCGGTGGATCACCGCCTCCAGCAGCTTGCGGTCCATGACGTCGAAGCCGCGCGGGTCCACGTCCAGCATGGCCAGGGCCCGGTCGGCGGTGGCGGCGTCGATGCGGCCGTTGCCCTTGACCTGCGCGTAGTCGCGCACCCGGCGCAGCAGGCGGTTGGCGATGCGCGGCGTGCCGCGCGAGCGCCGCGCGATCTCCAGCGCGCCAGCGCCATCCACGGGCACCTCCAGCAGACCGGCCGAGCGCGTGACGATGCGCGTGAGTTCCTCGTCGCTGTAGAACTCCAGTCGCGCCACGATGCCGAAGCGGTCGCGCAGCGGGTTGGTCAGCATGCCCGCGCGCGTGGTGGCGCCCACCAGGGTGAAGGGCTGCAGATCCAGCTTGATGGAGCGCGCGGCCGGGCCGTCGCCGATCATGATGTCGATCTGGTAGTCCTCCAGCGCCGGGTACAGGATCTCCTCGACCACCGGGCTCAGGCGGTGGATCTCGTCGATGAAGAGCACGTCGTTCTTCTCGAGGTTGGTCAGGATGGCGGCCAGGTCCTTGGGCTTTTCCAGCACCGGGCCGGAGGTCTGGCGCAGGTTCACGCCCAGCTCGGCGGCGATGATGTGGGACAGCGTGGTCTTGCCCAGCCCGGGCGGGCCGAACAGCAGAACATGGTCCAGCGCTTCGGCGCGCATGCGCGCCGCGCCGATGAAGATCTCCAGCTGCTCGCGCGCCTTGGCCTGGCCCACGTACTCGGTCAGGCCCTTGGGACGCAGGGCCCGCTCGATGGCCTCTTCGTTGGGCGAAGCCGGTGCAGTGCCGACCACCCGGACGGCCGAGGGCCTGGGCGGGGCAAGGTCGTCTGTCTGGATGGACATCCCATGATTATCGGCGCTGTGCATTTCCGCCTAGACTGTCTGCAGCAGTTGTCTTCGACCATCCTGCATGGGCTCCATGGCCTGTCGGCCCGGGGCCTTCATCTGCCCCCATGCACTTTCCCATGAACATGTCGCATCTGTCTGAGCTTTCCGTCTTCTCGCCTCGATGGGCTGCCGCGGTGGCTCTGACCCTGGTGGGCACTTGCGCCCAGGCCCAGACCACCGTCAAGGACCCCTGGGCCCGCGCCACCGTGGCGCAGCAGAAGGCCAGCGGCGCCTTCATGCAGTTGCAATCCGCCAAGGGTGGCAGGCTCTTGTCGGCCTCCTCGCCCGTGGCCGGCGTGGTGGAGATCCACGAGATGGCCATGGACGGCAACGTCATGAGGATGCGTGCGGTGCCCTCGCTGGACCTGCCCGCCGGCAAGGCGGTGGACCTGAAGCCTGGTGGTTACCACGTCATGCTGATGGACCTGAAGAAGCCACTGAACGCCGGCGACACCATTCCCATCACCTTGGTGGTGGAGTCGGCCGGCCAGCGCGAGACGCTGGAGGTGAAGGCAGCCGTGCGGCCGCTGAGCGGCCCAGGCGCGTCAGGCGACAAAGGCCATCACGGCCACAAGCACTGAGTGGGCCCAGGAGCCCGCGAAGTCTTCCCGGACTCCGCGGGTTCAGCGCCTGCGTGAAGCGATGGTGCAGCGGTTCAGCGGCTCAGTGCCTTCAGCGCCAGCTTGATGCCTTCGCTCACGGCCACGTCAGGAGGCAGCGCCTTGAGCGCGGCTTGGGCCTCGCGCTCGTTGTAGCCCAGGGCCACCAGGGCCTGCACGATGTCGGCTTGCGCGTCGCTGGCGGCACCGGTGGCGGGCTGTGCCAGGTCGGGCCCGAGCTTGCCCTTGAGTTCCAGCAGCAGGCGCTCGGCTGTCTTCTTGCCGATGCCGGGCACTTTCACCAGCCGGCCGGCTTCCTGGCGGCTGACGGCCTGGGACAGATCGGCCACGCTCAGGCCCGACAGGATGGACAGCGCCGTGCGCGGGCCCACGCCGCTGATCTTCACCAGCTCGCGGAAGGTGGCGCGCTCTTCCTGCGTGAGAAAGCCGTAGAGCAGCTGGGCGTCCTCCCGCACGACGAAGTGGGTGAGCAGCGTCACGCGCTCGCCCAGCCCGGGCAGGTTGTAGAACGTGCTCATGGGCACGTCGACCTCGTAGCCCACGCCGCCCACGTCGACGAGAACCAGGGGCGGCGATTTTTCGGCCAGGGTGCCGGTGATGCGTCCGATCATGAGGGGGGATTGTGCTGCCGTGTCAGCCGCACCGGCCTGCACATCTGGTCAGGTCGCGCATCTTGCCAGGCGGTTTCCAAGCTGCCAGGCCCCACAATCAGGCACGTTCATCGAATCACAGGCCTGCCGTCTTGATCCTTCGCCACCAGTTCGACCCCGACGACAACCGACGCCTGTCGCGCCTGTGCGGCCCGATGGACGAGCATCTGCGCCAGGTCGAGGCCGCCATGGGCGTTCGCATCACGCGGCGCAACGAGCGGGTTCATGTCGAGGGCCCCAAGGACGTGGCCCGCCCGGCGCTGGATCTGCTGATCTCCTTGCATGAGCGCGCCGGCCGCCCCCTGCCCGCGCAGTCCTTGCAGCTGGCGCTGGCCGAGGCCCGTGCCCAGCTGGCGATGATGCAGGCCGCGGGCCGTCCGCGCGGCAAGTCCGCAGGGCCCGCCTCGGGCCCGCAGCCGGCCCACGGGGCCGGCGGACCTGAAGACGCGGCGGCACTGCCTGCCGGCGTGACACCTATCCCCGCGCCCGACCTGGTGCTGCACACCCGGCGCCCGGACCTGCGGGGCCGCACGCCCAACCAGGTGCAGTACCTGCGGCAGGTGCTGGCCACCGACATCACCTTCGGCATCGGTCCGGCCGGCACGGGCAAGACCTTTCTGGCCGTGGCCTGCGCCGTGGACGCGCTGGAGCGCCAGGGGGTTCAGCGCATCGTGCTCACGCGCCCCGCGGTCGAGGCGGGCGAGCGCCTGGGCTTTCTGCCCGGCGACCTGGCGCAGAAGGTGGACCCCTACCTGCGCCCGCTGTACGACGCGCTGTACGACCTGATGGGCTTCGACCGCGTGACCCGTGCCTTCGAGCGCGGGCAACTCGAGATCGCGCCGCTGGCCTTCATGCGCGGCCGCACGCTCAACCAGGCCTTCGTCATCCTGGACGAGGCGCAGAACACCACGCGCGAGCAGATGAAGATGTTCCTCACCCGCATCGGCTTCGGCTCCAAGTGCGTGGTCACGGGCGATGTGAGTCAGATCGACCTGCCCAGCGGCGTGCCCAGCGGGCTGGTCGATGCCGCGGAGGTTCTCAAGGACGTCAAGGGCATCGCCTTCACCCGCTTCACGGCGGCTGACGTGGTGCGCCACCCCTTGGTGGCCCGCATCGTCGAAGCTTATGACGCGGCGCACACGGGCCGATCCGGTGGTGCTGCCCCAGGAGGCCCGGCCCGGCGATGAGCCGACCGCGGGCCCCCGCGCTGCGGCTCTCGCTGCAGATGCCTGACGGCCGGCACCGCGGCGTGCTGGCGCGCCACCGGGTGGCGCGCTGGGTGCGCGCGGCACTGGAGCGGCCGGGCGAGATTGCAGTGCGCATCGTGGACGAAGACGAGGGCCGGCGCCTGAACCGCGCGTTCCGTGGCAAGGATTACGCCACCAACGTGCTGACCTTCGACTACGCGCACGCCCCCGTGGTGGCCGCCGACCTCGTGTTGTGCGCCCCCGTGGTGGCGCAGGAGGCGCAGGCGGCGGGCATCCCCCTGCAGGCCCACTACGCCCACCTGCTGGTGCACGGCACGCTGCACGCGCAGGGCTATGACCACGAGAGCGCGCCCGAAGCGCAGGCCATGGAAGGCCGTGAGAGCGAATTGCTGCGCCGGTTGGGTTTTGCCGACCCCTGGGACAGGGGCTGACGGAGCGTGCCTCAGGCCGCGCGCAGCTTGCGCGCCGCGTCCAGCGCGAAGTAGGTCAGCACCCCGTCGGCTCCGGCGCGCTTGAACGCCAGCAGCGACTCCATCATCACCGCGTCATGGTCCAGCCAGCCGTTGGCCGCAGCGGCCTTGAGCATGGCGTACTCACCGCTGACCTGGTAGGCGAAGGTGGGAACGCGGAATTGGTCCTTCACGCGCCGCACGATGTCCAGGTAGGGCATGCCGGGCTTGACCATCACCATGTCGGCACCTTCGGCGATGTCCAGCGCCACCTCGCGCAGGGCCTCGTCGGTGTTGCCCGGGTCCATCTGGTAGACCTTCTTGTCTGCCTTGCCCAGGTTGCCTGCCGAACCCACCGCATCGCGGAACGGGCCGTAGAAGGCGCTGGCGTACTTGGCACTGTAGGCCATGATGCGGGTGTGGATGAGCCCCGCGCCCTCCAGCGCGCCGCGGATGGCGCCGATGCGGCCGTCCATCATGTCGCTGGGCGCCACGATGTCCACGCCCGCCCGCGCCTGCACCAGGGCCTGCCGGGTCAGCATCTCCACGGTTGCGTCGTTCAGGATGTAGCCGGTGTCGTCCAGCAGCCCGTCCTGGCCGTGGCTGGTGAAGGGGTCCAGCGCCACGTCGGTCAGCAGGGCCAGGGTGGGGTATCGCGCCTTCAACTCGCGCACCGCCCGTGGCACCAGGCCGTCCGGGTTGGTCGCTTCGCGACCGTCGGGCGTCTTGAGCGCCGGGTCGATCACCGGAAACAGCGCCATCACCGGCACGCCCAGTTCCACGCAGGCCTGCGCCACGGGCAGCAGGCGGTCCACGCTCAGGCGCTGCACGCCCGGCATGCTGGCCACGTCCTGGGCCTGACCCTGTCCGTCCAGCACGAACACCGGCAGGATCAGGTCTTCGGGCGCCAGGCGGTGTTCCCGCACCAGGGCGCGGGTGGCGGCGTCTCGGCGCAGCCTGCGGGGACGGTTGGCGGGAAAGGGGGCGAAAGTACTGTTCACGAAGGAGTCCCGCTGTGCTAAATTGGACGCTGGATGATAGACCTTCAGGTCCGTCATCCCCTGCTTTTCCTCCCTGAGCAGGTGCTTCAGTGCCTTGACAGCAATGAGGCTTTTCAGCCCCGGCCCTGTGGCCGGGGCTTTTTTTGTGCGCCCGGCACGGGCGCACTCTTTCGGGTGCAAGTCCCGCCGCAAGTTGATCACAGCGAACGAAGCCAAGCGCAACTGCATGAGGGCGACCGAGTGTGGGGAGGAAGCGTGGAGCGAAGCTGCGAGCCGATGGACAAGAACCGGATAGAAGGCGCTGCCGAGCAGGGCGAGTGGGCGAGATTCCGCGAAGCTCTCGTGATCAAGGTGAGGTGGCGTAGATCCGGCGGTTGTGCAGCGAAGGGGTGCGTTCTTGCCCGGGGAGACCTCGCCTTGTGGGTGAAAGCCCGACGGTGCAAGCCGGAGCAAGAAGTCAGCAGAGGTCGCAGTAGCGCGAGCCCGAAGCCCGGATGGGAGAAGAGGCTTGGGCGAAGGGCCGAACGAGAGTGAGTGACCGAGGACACGGGGATGTCGAGGGCCATGCGTCAGATGCCGGCAAAACCTGGCGAAGGTGAACCCGGGCGGGAGGGCGTGGCGCAAGGTGAAGCCTTGCGTGATCCTGCCAGCGGCGAAGCCGGCGGCCCGCCCCGTGAGCACCCGGGAGCAGGGTTGGCAAGGCTGGAGGTGGGGGCTGGTTTCCTGCCGGACGCTCGGGAGGGCGCAGCATGGAGCAGGTGGTGGGGAAACTGCGGTCCTGCCTGCTGGGATGGAAGGCGTACTTCGGGATGGCGCAAACGCCCCGGGTCTGGCGCGAGCTGCAGGAGTGGCTGAGCCATCGCCTGAGGGCCATCCAGCTCAAGCAGGGGAAGCGGCCCGGGACGATCTACCGGGAACTCAAGGCGCCGGGGGCCACGGAAGGTGCAGCCAGGCATGTGGCGGGCAACTGCCAGCGCTGGTGGCGCAACAGCCGTGGAGCCATCAACAGCGTGCTGACCACTGCCTGCTTCGACCAGCTGGGCGTGCCACGCCTGTCATGACCTCCAACGCTCGAGCCGCCCGGTGCGGACCCGCATGCCGGGTGGTGTGGCAGGGGTGCCCCCGATGACGGGGGCCCCATGCCGATTGCGCCTCCATAATCGAGAAATGGCCGGCAGCTATCTTTGGGTGAAAGCCCTTCACATCATCTTCGTTACGAGCTGGTTGGCGGGCCTGTTCTACTTGCCCCGGTTCTTCGTGAACCTGGCGATGGTGCCGCCTGACAGCGCAGCCGAACGTGAGCGCCTGCTGCTCATGGCACGCAAGCTTCTGCGGTTTTCCTCCCTCCTGATGTGGCCTGCGCTGGCGCTGGGGCTCTTGCTGTGGCTGTTCTACGGCGTGGGCCTGGGCGCGGGGCAGGGCTGGATGCACGCCAAGCTGGCCCTTGTGGTGCTGGTGATGGGTTATCACCATGTCTGTGGCACGTTGCTGCGCGGGTTCGAGCGCGGCACCAACCGGCGAAGCCATCGGTGGTTTCGCGTCTTCAACGAAGTCTCGGTCCTCGTGTTCGCAGCCATTGTGCTGCTGGTGGTCGTCAAGCCCTTCTGATCGGCCATGCTCCGGCAGCGCAGCACTGCCCTTCCGTTGGCGCTGGTGTATGTGCTGCTGGTGGTCTATGCCAGCCTGTACCCCTTCAGTGGCTGGCGCTGGCCGGCCGGGGCCACCTGGTCGGAATTGCTCTGGCTGACGTGGCCCCCGTGGCGCAACCGCTTCGATGAGTGGTCCAACTTCCTGGGCTATGCCCCGCTGGGGGCGCTGCTGGCCTTGGGTTGGGCACGGTCGGGGCTGCCTTTGGCGCTGGGAGTGCTGGCGGCGCTGTGCCTGCCCGCCCTGTTGTCGTACGCCATGGAATGCACGCAGCACTTCATTCCCTGGCGCGTGCCTTCCGGGCGCGACTGGGCCCTGAATGCGGGCGGCACAGCGATGGGGGTGGGCCTGGCCCTTGGGCTCGTGGGGCTGGGGTGGGTGGACCGCTGGCGGATGTGGCGCTTGCGCTGGTTCGAGCCACAGGCCAGCCCTGCGCTGGTGCTGCTGTTGCTGTGGCCGGTGGCGCTGCTGTTCCCCGCGCCGGTAGCCTTGAGCCTGGGCCAGGTGTTCGAGGAACTGCGCGCATGGATTCCCGAGTTGTTGGCCGGCACGCCCTGGGACGGCGCGGTTGCGCCGCCCGCGGTCCAGGGCGGGGTGCTTCGCCCCATGCTGTCGCCCTGGGCGGAGGGAGCCGCCGTGGCCGCGGGGTTGATGGCTCCGTGCCTGTTGGCCTTCTCGGTGCTGCGGCAAAGACGCCGGCGGCTGGTCGTCGCCTTCCTCATCCTCGTCCTGGCCCTGGCCACCACCGCCTTGTCCACCGCCTTGAACTTCGGACCGGTTCACGCCTGGGCCTGGCTGACACCGACCGTCATGCCGGGGCTTGCCGTGGGCAGTGTCCTGATCTTGGCCGCGTCTCGCCTGGGGCCCCGTCAGGCCGCTGTCTTGGGCTTGGGGGCCCTGGTGACCTCGGTCTTGCTGGGAGCTTTGGCACCGGCGGACCCCTACTTCGCCGCCAGCCTGCAACTGTGGGAACAGGGCCAGTTCATCCGTTTCCATGGCATGTCCCAGTGGCTGGGCTGGCTGTGGCCCTACGCCGCCATGGGTGGGCTGATGGCCCGCCTGGCGGGTGCCCGCTGAAGCCGGCCCTTCAGGGCGCAGCGTGCGGCATCCCTAGAATCGGCAGTAGTCCACCTCCGAAACCCATGAGCTACTACCAGCGCCACGTGTTTTTCTGCCTGAACGAGCGCAAGAACGGCGAGGCCGCCTGCGCGCAGCATGACGCCCAAGCCGCTTTCGACCACTGCAAGATGCGGGTGAAGGAAGCCGGACTGAACGGTCCGGGGGGCGTGCGGGTCAACAAGGCCGGTTGCCTGGACCGATGCGCTGGCGGCCCCGTGGCGGTGGTGTACCCCGAGGCGGTCTGGTACACCTATGTCGACCAGCAGGACATTGAGGAGATCGTTCAGTCGCATCTGAAGAACGGCCAGATCGTGCAGCGTCTGGTGCTGCCAGCCGACGTGGGCCGCTGATGAACGCCCACACCCGGCAGGTGGTCCTGCAAGGGCCGGCTGGCGCCTTGCAGTGCGCTGTGGACGAGCCCGCCGGCGCCCCCCGGGGCCTGGCCCTGGTGTGTCATCCCCATCCCCTGCACGGCGGCACGCTGGACAACAAGGTCGTGCAGACGCTGGCGCGCGCATTCGTCCAGCTCGGATGGCGCGCCGTGCGCTTCAATTTCCGCGGCGTGGGCGCTTCGCAGGGCACGTGGGATGAGGGCCGCTGCGAGGTCGATGACGCGCTGGCCGTGCTGCAGGGTTTTCGTGCGCCTGGGCAACCCCTGGTGCTGGCGGGCTTCAGTTTTGGTGCCTATGTCGCTTCCCAGGTGGCGACACGCCTGGCGGGTGAGGCTGCGCCTGAACGCATCATCCTGGTCGGGCCGGCCGTGCAGAACTTCGCCGTGGCGCCCGTGCCCCAGGACAGCCTGGTGATTCACGGCGAGGCCGATGAGATCGTCAGCCTGTCCAGCGTGCTGGACTGGGCCCGCCCCCACGCCATTGCGGTCACCGTCGTGCCGGGTGCCGGCCATTTCTTCCATGGCCAGCTGCCTTTGCTCAAGAGCCTCGTGCTGCGGGCCGGCGGGGTGGCGCCTGCGTGAAACCCTGAAATGTCTGCCATGAAACATCTGATCGCTTTGCTGTTGTCTCTTGCGCTGGCCAGCGGGGTGCAGGCGCAGACGCCGCAGCCTCCCGAGGTGGCTGCGCGGCAGTACATCCTGATCGATCTGGCCAGCAGCCAGGTGCTGGCCGAGCGCGAGGCGGATGTGCCGGCGGACCCCGCCAGCCTGACCAAGCTGATGACCGCCTACCTCGTCTTCGACGCCCTCAAGGCGCGCAAGCTGAGCCTGGAGCAGCCGATCCCGGTGTCTGCGCGGGCGTGGGCGGAGCGCAAGGGCGGTGGATCGCTGATGTTCATCGACACCACCATGAAGCCCACGGCCGATGAGCTGCTCAAGGGCATGATCGTGCAAAGCGGCAACGACGCGTCGGTGGCCTTGGCCGAGGCGGTGGGCGGCTCGCTCGACAACTTCGTGGCCATGATGAACCGGCAGGCCCAGGCCTGGGGCCTGAAGAACACCAGCTTTCGCAACGTGACCGGCCTGACCGAGGCGAGCCACCACAGCACGGCGCGGGACATGGCCGTGATCGCCGGCAGGATCATTGCCGACCACCCCAACTTCTACCCCTACTACTCGCTCAGGCAGTTCAGCTTCAACAACATCAAGCAAGACAACCGCAACATGCTGCTGGGCCGCGATGCCTCGGTGGACGGCATGAAGACGGGCTACACCGAGTCGGCAGGCTACTGCCTGGTGGCCAGTGCCCAGCGCGACATGCCCAACGGCAAGCGCAGGCTGCTGTCGGTGGTCATGGGCACCGCCTCGCGCGAGGCCCGTGCCAGCGAGAGCATGAAACTGCTCAACTGGGGGTGGCAGGCCTGGGACGCCGTACGCTTGTTCGACGCCGGCAAACCGGTGGCCACCGTGGCGGTATGGAAGGGCAAGGCCGGCGAGGTGAAGCTGGGGGCGCCCGGTGGTGCGGTCTTCGTGACGGTACCGAAGGGCTCTGGCGCGCAGATGAAGACCGTGATCCAGCGCAACGACCCGCTCGTGGCACCCCTGGCCGCCGGCCAGAAGGTGGGCACCATACAGGTCACCACGGCCGCCGGCGTGCCCGTGGCCTCGCTGCCCTTGGTGGTGCAGGAACCCGTGGAGCTGGCCGGCCTGCTGGGCCGCGCGTGGGACTCGCTTCGGCTGTGGATCAAGTGAGCACGCCGCACTTCGCGGCTTCGAGGACCGAACCCCAGGAAGGATGGCCCGTCATGTCCGCATTGCCCGATACCCTGTGCTACCTGAACGGCGTCTACACCCCCTTGAACGAGGCCAAGGTCAGCGTCATGGACCGTGGTTTCATCTTCGGTGACGGGATCTACGAAGTGGTGCCCGTCTACGGGCGGCGCCTGTTCCGCTTTGATGCCCATATGGCGCGTCTGGAGCGCGGCCTGGGCAAGATGCGCATCGCCAACCCGTTCACGCGCAACCAGTGGCTGGAGCGCGTACGCCCCTTGGTGGCCGCGGTGTTCGACAAGACCGCAGCCGAGGACCAGCTGGTGTACCTCCAGATCACCCGCGGCGTGGCCCCGCGCGACCACGTCATGCCACCGGGCCTGGAGCCCACCGTCTTCCTGATGTCCAACCCGATGAAGCCCGTCGCGCCCGAGCAGCGGCATCAGGGCGTGGCCTGCGTGACGGCGCGCGACTTCCGCTGGGAGCGCGGCGACATCAAGAGCACGTCCCTGCTCGGCAATGTCTTCGCCCGACAGATCTCGGCAGATGCCGGCGCTGTGGAGACCCTCATGTTCCGTGACGGCTTCCTCACCGAGGCGGCTGCCAGCAACGTCTGGATCGTCAGGGAGGGGGCTTTGCTGGGCGTGCCCAAGTCAACGCATGTGCTGGAAGGCATCCGCTTCGACCTGCTGCGCGAACTGTGCGAGGCCAGCGGCGTGCCCTACCACCTGCGGCCCATTGCCGAGAACGAGGTTCTCACGGCCGACGAGGTGCTGTTGAGTTCAGCCACCAAGGAGGTGCTGGCCGTCACCCGGCTGGACGGTGAGGCTGTGGGCCACGGCGCGCTGCGCGGCCGCCCTGGGCCTGTCTATGCCAGGCTGTACGAGGCTTACCAGCAGGCCAAGAAGGAACAGGGCATCTGACCCCTGCCAGGAGCGACGAACCCTGCCGGAGATCTGCCCATGCGTGACATTCCCCCCGAGCAAAGCCTCATCGAGTACCCCAGCGCCTTTCCCATCAAGGTGATGGGCGCCCGCGTGCAGGGGTTCGTGGAGGCCGTGGTCGATGTGGCCTGCCGCTTCGACCCGGGCTTTGACCCCACCACCGTGGAGCGCCGTGAAAGCAGCGGCGGCAAGTACCTGGGCGTGACCATCACCGTCACCGCCCGCAGCCGGGAGCAGCTCGATGAGCTGTACCGCACCTTGTCCACGCACCCCATGGTCAAGGTGGTCCTGTAGGCGCCGGCGTGCAGGTGCGGTGGCTGGGTCGCCGGCCTTATGGCGACATCGAGCAGCAGATGCGGGCGTTCACCGGCGCCCGTCAGCCCGACACCGCAGACGAACTGTGGCTGGTGGAGCACGAGCCTGTGTTCACCCAGGGCGTGGCCGGGCGCCCGGCGCACCTGCTCATGCCCGGCGACATCCCGGTGGTGCAGACCCAGCGGGGGGGTCAGGTGACCTACCACGGGCCGGGGCAGGCCGTGGCCTACCCCCTGGTGGACCTCAAGAGGCTGCGCATCTATGTCAAGGAGTACGTCTACCGGCTCGAGGCGTCGGTGCTGCAGACCCTGGAGCGCTTTGCCGTCACCGGTCACCGCATCCGCACCGCCCCCGGCATCTACGTGCGGCTTGACGACCCCTTCGACCACCGCCCGCTGACGCCCGCGCAGCCTGATGCCGATCCCTTCGCAGGCCTGGGCAAGATCGCCGCGCTGGGGGTGAAGGTGACGCGGCACTGCACGTATCACGGGGTGGCGTTGAACGTGGCCATGGATCTGGAGCCCTTCACGCGCATCAACCCTTGCGGCCATGCCGGCTTGCAGACGGTGGACTTGCGCAGCCTGGGGGTGACGGCCGACGCTGCCGAGGTGGCTGTTGTGCTGGCGCAGCGCCTGCAGACCCTGCTGTCGGCTTGAGGACAGGCCAAGCCGATACCATCTCGAACCCAAGCAGCATTGCCGGGCGCCGCCGTCCAAGGCCGCCCCGGTGCTCACCATGACCGAACCCGTCTCCACCGCTTCCCCCGCCTACGACGCCACCGCCAAGCAGAAATCCCAGGCCAAGACCTCGCGCATCCCCATCAAGGTGGTGCCGGCAGAGGTGCTGAAGAAGCCCGAGTGGATCCGCGTCAAGGCCGGCTCGCCCAGCACGCGCTTCTACGAGATCAAGCAGATCCTGCGCGAGCACAGGCTGCACACGGTTTGCGAGGAGGCCTCGTGCCCCAACATCGGCGAGTGCTTCGGCAAGGGAACGGCCACCTTCATGATCATGGGGGACAAGTGCACGCGCCGTTGCCCCTTTTGCGATGTCGGCCACGGCCGGCCGGACCCGCTGGATGCGGACGAGCCGGTCAACCTCGCGCGCACCATTGCGGCCTTGCGCCTGAAGTACGTGGTCATCACCAG
>JBMLPD010000268.1:0-1558 GCA_049242285.1 Rubrivivax sp. | reverse complement strand
GGCAGCGGGCCGGGCTGGCACATCAGCCACAGGCGGGCGGTCTCTTCCAGCTCCTCCAGCACGGCGCTGGCCTGGGCCGGGCTGTCGTGCCAGACCTTGGGGCCCAGGCGGTCCAGCATCACGGCGCGGATGGGCGTGCCGCGCTGCGCCATGGTGGCGATGCGCTGGGCCACGAGTTCGGCCACGCGCGGGTCGCCCGGGCGGTGGTAGGGGATCAGCGGCACATGCCCGACCTTCATGACGAAGTAGGGCGTGATGGGCGGCAGGATGTCGTCGTCGCTCCACACGCCCTGCAGCGTCAGCGCCACCAGGTGCGTGCTGTGGGTGTGGATGACGCAGCGCGCCTGCGGCGCGGCCTCGTAGATGCGGCGGTGCAGGGCCAGGGTCTTGCTGGCGCGGTCGCCGCCGGTTTGCACCCCTTGCGCATCCAGCCGCGCCAGGCGCGCCGGGTCCAGCGTGCCCAGGCAGGCGTCGGTGGGCGTGATGAGAAAGCCGTCGTCCAGACGGACGCTGATGTTGCCGGCCGTGGCGTGCACGTAGCCGCGCTCGAACAGGCTGCAGCCGACGCGGCAGATGTCGTCGCGCAGCCGGGTTTCGTCGCTCATCGCAGCACCTCGAAGGCCCGGGTGAAGAAGTCCGTGCCGCCGAAGTTGCCGGACTTCAGGGCCAGGTGCAGGCCCTGCGTTCGCGTGGGCGGGGTGGCGTGGCACCAGGGCACGCCGGGGTCGATCTGCGGGCCGATGCGCAGGGTGTCCACGCCCAGGGCCTGCACGCAGGCGCCGGAGGTCTCGCCGCCGGCCACCAGCAACTGACCCACACCGGCGGCCACCAAACCCTGCGCCACCCGCGCCAGTGCCTGTTCCACCAGGGCCCCGGCGCGCTCCACCCCCAGTTGCGCCTGCACCGCCTTCACCGCTTCAGGCGCGGCGGTGGCATAAACCAGTACCGGCCCATCGGCCAGACGCGGCACGGCCCAGGCCAGGGCCCGGGCCGCCACGTCCTCCCCTGCGGCCAGGCGCAGCGGGTCCACGGCGAAGGCGCGGTCGGCCCCGTCAGGCCCGCGCGCGATGAAGTCCGCCACCTGCGCGTTGGTGGCCGCCGAGCAGCTGCCGCTGACCCCGGCGCAGGCCCCGGTGGCCTTGGGCAGCGCCGCAGCCTCGGGCCGGGGCACCAGCCCGTGCAAGGCCGGAATGCCGATGGCCAGCCCAGAGCCCGCCACCACCAGGGCCAGGTGGCTGCTGGCCTGCGCCAGCACGTGCAGGTCGGCGTCGCTCACGGCATCGGCGACGGCGAAACCCACGCCTTCGGCGCGCAGGGCCGCGATGCGCTCGCGCACCGCCGGCGCGCCCCGCGCCACCGTGCGGTGCTCGATGAGGCCGCAGCGCGCTCCGCGCGACAACTGCGCCTGCATCACGCGCACCAGGTTGGCATCCGTCATGGGCGTGAGCGGGTGGTGGCGCATGGGGCTGTCCGACAGCAGCACATCGCCCACGAACAGGTGGCCCTTGAAGACGGTGCGGCCGTTCTCGGGAAAGGCGGGCGTGACGATGGCGAAGTC
>JBMLPD010000267.1:0-4989 GCA_049242285.1 Rubrivivax sp. | reverse complement strand
AGCGCGCCGTGTGGCGCCGCATCGTCCAGGAGAACCGCGCCTGGCGCTTCAACCGCTACGCCGAGCGGGCGCACAAGGCCACGGGCGTGGACCACCCGGACCCGCAGACGCTGGCCTCCACTGCGGCGGGCGGCGCTTGAGCGACCGCCCGCTGGCAGAAAGTTCGCTGGCGGACGGTTCGCTGGCGCAGGGCTCGCTGGCCGACAGCGCCCGGCGCATCGCCACCCTGGCCTGGCCGGTGCTCATCGGCCAGCTCTCGGTGCTGGCCTTCAGCACCGTGGACACGCTGCTGGTGGCCCGCTACGCCGCCGTGGACCTGGCGGCCCTGGCCATCGGCAGCTCGGCCTACATCACCGTGTTCATCGGCTTCATGGGGGTGGTCTTGGCCATCAGCCCCATCGTCGGGCAGCTCTTCGGCGCCGGTCAGCAGGCCCAGGCCGGACGGCAGGCGCACCAGGCGGTGTGGGTGGCGCTGGGCCTGTCGGTGGTGGGCAGCCTGCTGCTGGCCTTCCCTCATCCCTTCCTGGCCCTGTCCAAGGCCACGCCCGAGGTGGCCGACAAGGTGCGCGGCTACCTGCTGGTGCTGGCCTTCTCGCTGCCGGCCTCGCTGCTGTTCACGGTGTACCGCGGCTTCAACACGGCCGTCTCGCGCCCCAAGGCGGTGATGCTGATCCAGGTGGCGGGCCTGGCCTTGAAGATACCGCTGTCGGCAGCGCTGGTGTGGGGCGTGCCGGCGCTGGGCATCGCGCCCCTGGGGGTGCTGGGCTGCGCCATTGCCACCGGCATCGCCATGTGGGCGCAGGCGCTGATCGCCTGGCAGGTGGTGCGGCGCGACCCCTTCTACACCCCCTTCGAATTGCGCGGCCGCGGCCTGGATGCGCCCGAGCGCAAGTCGCTGGGGGCCCACCTGCGGCTGGGCCTGCCCATGGGAGCGGCCATCCTGATCGAGGTCAGCGGCTTCAGCTTCATGGCCATCTTCATCGCGCGTCTGGGCACCACGCCCGTGGCGGGGCATCAGATCGCGGTGAACCTCGTGACGCTGATGTTCATGGTGCCGCTGGCCCTGGGCAGCGCCTGCACCACGCTGGTGGCGCAGCGCGTGGGCGCACGCGACGCGCTGGGCGCGCGCCGCCTGGCCTGGCACGGGCTGGCCATCGGCTGCACAGTGGCTGCCGCGCTGGGCGCTGCGGTGTCGATGTTCGACCGCCTCATCGTGGGCCTGTACACGCAGGACGCGGTGATCGCCGCCGCTGCGCTGCCGCTCATCGCCTGGGTGGCGCTGTTTCACTTCGTCGACGCCGCGCAGACCGTGGCAGCCTTCGTGCTGCGCGCCTGGCGCATCGCCACGGTGCCGCTGGTGGTGTATGCCGTGGCCTTGGGAGGCATCGGCCTGGGCGGCGGCTTGACGCTGGCCTTTGACCTCACGGGCCACACCCCTGCGGGCCTGCAAGGGGCCCGCGGGTTCTGGGTCGCCTCGACCATCGGCCTGATCGTGGCGGCGGTCACCCTGTGCGGCTACTTGGCCTGGGTGCTGCGCCGGATGTCGCGCGAGGCCGCCGTCACACCGGCAGCGTCAAGGTAAAGCAACTGCCGCCGCCTTCGCGCGGTTCGCAGCGCACCTGGCCGCCGTGGCGCGTGGCAATCTGCCGCACCAGCGACAGGCCCAGCCCCACGCCGCCCTCGTGCTCGGCGTGGCCGGGCAGGCGCAGGAAGGGCTCGAAGATGCGCTCACGCCAGGCTTCGGGCACGCCAGGGCCACGGTCGCACACGCGGACTTCGGCATGGCCGGGCTGGGCAGCCACCCGCACCAGGACCTGTACCTCGTCGCCACCGTAGCGGCGCGCGTTCTCCAGCAGGTTGCGCACCGCGCGGCGCAGCAGGCGCTCGTCACCCCGCACCACCAGGGCACCAGCCTCACCGCCGCCATCGTGACCTCGGCCGCCATCGCCCGCGGCTTCGGCCGTGGCGTGCACCCGCGCGGCTTCCTCGGCGGCCAGCGCCAGCAGGTCCACCGGCTCGCGCTGCAGCGCGTCATGGGCGGCGTCCAGCCGGCTGGCCAGCAGCACCTCCTCCACCAGCGCATCGAGTTCGGCGATGTTGGCGTGGATCTCCTGGCGCAGCCGCTCGCGCTGGGCCGGCGCGGCCTCGTCCAGCATCGCCACCGCCATCTTCAGGCGCGCCAGCGGCGAGCGCAGTTCGTGGCTGGCGTTGCCCAGCAGGCTCTGGTGCGAGCGCACCAGCGTCTCCACGCGGGCCGCCGCCCGGTTGAAACTGGCCGCCACCGCTGCCACCTCGTCGCGGCCGTCCTCGGCCACACGCTGGTGCAGCGCCCCGGCGCCGAAGGCCTCCATGCCGTGCTTGAGCGCCTCCAGCCGGCGCGTCAGGCGGCGCACCACGGGCCAGGCCCCCGCGGCCACGGCCAGGAAGAGCAGGACCACCAGGGCCAGGACGCCCACCCCCTCGGACAGCAGGCCCCCCGCAGGCCAGGCCGGCAGCCGCGGTAACGCCCACCAGTGGCCCGGCGGCGGCGTGTCGCGCCCGAAGCCGGGTGCATCGCCCGGGGCCCCGCCGGCACGTCGAATCCCCCCAGGGCGGGCGATCCAGAGGATGCGCCCATCATCCAGCCGCACGGGCAGGCCGCGGCGCGCCATGGGCACGCCTTCGGCCTCGCGCCGCGCCCAGGACTCCGACACGCCGATGCGCTGCCCAGCCGCATCGTCCAGGGCCAGCGGCAGGCGCAGGCGCTGCGACCACTCGGCCAGCGCAGCGGCCTGCTGCCCGGCAGGGGCTGCCGCCGGCGGCAGCGAGCGTTCCAGCAAATCGGCCCAGGCCTCGGCACGGCTGTGCGCAGCCGCCTCGAAGCGCTGGCGCTCCTGCTCCATGTGGCGCTGCACCAGCCAGCCCGAGGCCAGGGCGAACAGGCTCAGGGCTGACAGCACGGTCAGCCAGATGCGGAGGTACAGGGATTTCATGGGCAGGCTGCGCAGGCCCGCTCAGGCCTCGGCCTGGTCTTGCTTGCGGGCGAAGACGTAGCCCGTGCCGCGCACGGTGAGCACGCGCTGCGGGTGGCGCGGGTCGTCCTCGATCACGGCGCGGATGCGCGAGATGTGCACGTCGATGCTGCGGTCGAAGGCGTCCAGCGGGTGGCCCTTGAGCGCGTCCATGATCTGGTCGCGCGTCAGCACACGGCCGGCGGCGCGGGCCAGCACCACCAGCAGGTCGAACTGGTGCGCCGTGAGGTCGCAGGGCTGGCCGGCCAGACGCGCCTGCCGGGCGGCGAGGTCGATCACCAGGCGGCCGAACTCCAGATGGTCGTCGGGCGCAGCCTCCGGCGTTGCGCGGCGCAGCAAGGCCTTCAGGCGCGCCAGCAGTTCGCGCGGCTCGAAGGGCTTGGGCAGGTAGTCGTCGGCGCCGATCTCCAGGCCCACGATGCGGTCCATGGGCTCGCCGCGCGCGGTCAGCATCAGAAGGGGCAGGCGCCGGGTGCGCAGCTCGGCGCGCAGCTCGCGCGTGAGGTCCAGGCCGTCGCCGTCGGGCAGCATCAGGTCCAGCAGCAGCGCGTCGTAGCTGCCGTGGCGCAAAAGCTCGCGCCCGGCCTTGAGCGAGCCCGCGCTGTCCACCTCGAAACCGTGGCCGCGCAGGTAATCGCCCACCAGGGTGGTCAGGCGGGTGTCGTCATCGATCAGCAGCAGGTGGGACGGCATGGCGGGTTCTCATCCGACAGGGGCGATGTTCGCAGAGGCGGGCCGGTCTCGCAGCCCGCCACACGCAAAAGAGCCCCGGCAGCGGGCCGCCGGGGCCAAGTCCCCCGTCAGGGGGCTCGAGGAGGAAAGGTCACAGGTCGGTCAGGCCTCAGGACTTGGGGGCTTCCAGGGCCCGGCGCTCGCGCTGGTGGCGCTCCATCATGTCGCGGCGCTTGGACATACGCTCGGCCAGTTGCTTGCGCTGCTCAGGCGTCAGCACGCGGGCGGCGTCCACCACGGCCTGCATGCGGCGCTTGCTGGCCTGGTCGTGCTGGGCCAGCATCTTCTGGCGGATCTGCTCCACCGCGCCGGCGTCGATGTTGGGCTGGGCCATGGCGGCCATGAGCTCAGCGCGCAGGCTCTGGCCGGCCTCGCGCCGGGCCTGCATGTCGGTGCGGGCGCCGTCCATGATCTTCTGGATCTGCGCGCGCTGCTCGGGCGTGGCCTTGACCAGGTCCAGCATGCGGCCGGACATCTTCATGCCCATGTCACCGCCCCCATGGTGGCCGCCCATCATGTGACTGCGGTGGCCCTCATGGCTGCCCGGCCCGCCGGGCTGCATGGGCTGGGCATGGGCGGCCAGCGCGCTGAGCGCGGCACCGCCCACCAGCAAGCTGGAGACGAGAAGGCTGGAAAAAGAGTGGGTGCGCTGGGCGGGGGATTTCATGTCGGCTCCTTGAGGAGGGTTGCAGGATGGAACGGATGTTGAGCGCCTTGCGTGTCGCGCACTTGCGGCAGCGGTAAAGATGTGTGAACGCCATGGGCAGAATCTGCGCATGGACAGCGTTCTGGACTGTGTGGTGGTGGGTGCTGGCGTGGTGGGCCTGGCAGTGGCGCGGGCCCTGGCGCTGGCCGGGCGCGAGGTGGTGGTGCTGGAGGCGGCCGAGGGCATCGGCACCGAGACCAGTTCGCGCAACAGCGAGGTCATCCACGCCGGCATCTACTACCCCAAGGGTTCGCTCAAGGCCCGGCTGTGCGTGCAGGGCAAGCACGCGCTGTACGCCTACTGCGCCGAGCGCGGCGTGCCGCACCGGCGCTGCGGCAAGCTCATCGTGGCCACCGAGGTCGCGCAACTCGCCACGCTGGCGGACATCCGGGCCAAGGCCGCCGCCAACGGCGTGGGCGACCTGACACCCTTGAGCCGCCAGGAGGCGCAGGCGCTGGAGCCGGAGATCGAGTGCGTGGGCGCCCTGCTGTCGCCCTCCACCGGCATCATCGACTCGCACGCCTTCATGCTGGCGCTGCA
>JBMLPD010000266.1:0-3601 GCA_049242285.1 Rubrivivax sp. | reverse complement strand
GCCGGCTCGCGCTTGTTCAGGAACGCCTGCACGCCCTCGCGGCCTTCGTCGCTGGCGCGGATGTCGGCGATGCGGCGGGCTGTCTCGGCACGCAGCTCCGGGGTGATCTCCCGGCCGGCAAAGTCCTGCACCAGGCGCTTGCAGGCTTTCACCGCCGCCGGGCCGTTGGCCACCAGCAGCGCGGTGATCTCGTCCACCTTGGCGTCCAACGCGTCCGCCGTCACCACCTCGTGCACGAAGCCCATGGCGTGGGCCTGCGCGGCGCTGAAGCGCTCGGCGGTGATGAAGCAGCGCCGCGCCGCCTGCTCGCCCATGGCGCGCATGACGTAGGGGCTGATGGTGGCGGGCAGAAGACCAAGGCGGGCTTCGCTCAGGCAGAAGTGCATGCCCTCGGCTGCGATCAACACGTCACAGCACGCGGCCAGGCCCATGCCGCCGGCGTAGCAGTCGCCGTGCAGGCGGCCCACCACCGGCAGCGGGCAGGCGTACACGGCCCACAGCATCTCGGCCAGGCGCGTGGCGTCGGCGCGGTTGTCTTCCCAGCCGTAGCCGGCCATGGACTTCATCCAGTTCAGATCCGCCCCCGCACAGAACGCCTTGCCATGCCCGCCCAGCACGATGGCCCGCAGCCCCGGATCGTTGCCCAGCCGGGTGAAGGTCTCGGCCAGTTCGGTGATGACACTGTCGTTGAAGGCGTTGCGCACCTCGGGGCGGTTGAGGAAGACCTTGACCACACGGCCTTCGGTACGGATGTCCAAGCTCTGCGTCAAGGGGGTGCTCCTTCAAATGTGTGGTGGGGCCATGCGCGTCCTGCGCCCCCGACTGCCCGGCATGCCTGCTCCACCGGTTCGCGGCCGCACGGCAGAAGCCTAGGCATCCGGGTGCGGGCGTCGTGTCAAGCCTGTCCTGACAGCTTCCCTCCAGCACAGGATCATGGTCACGAGGCCCGTGATGGCTTCGAACGCGATGGTGAGGTTGGCGGCCGGGGTATGTTCGGCAAAGCTGGCCCGGCCATAGTGAGCGAGCCCATCGATACCCAAGGCGCCGAATAATCCCAGCAGCACAAGACCGGCCACACGAAAGCCGACCGAGACCGCCAGCACCCCCAGCACACCCACAGAGGCCACGCCCAACCAAGCGCCGTACACCACCTCACGGGTGATCCAGGGGGGCATGTTGGGGTAGTACGCCAGGGTCTCGGCGTTGTGGGCGAAGTGGATCAGGCTGGCCAGCGCACAAAGGCCCACCACCGCCCACAGCCGGCTCGGCACGGCGCGCACATGTTGCATCTGGATACGCATGGCAGTCGGCTCCTCTTTGGTTTCTTCGCTTCCGTCTTTCGCCATCCAGCCGGGGGGCTCGGTCAACCGGCGGGGGTTGGCATGCCGCCTGGGGTGAGCTCGTTGACCGGCTTGCTCGTCAACGCGTTCAACAGCGACACATCCTCCACGATGTCGTGGCCCGTGTGACGCGCCGCGCGCCGTGGCGTGGGCAGGTGCGGGCCAGGAACAGAGCGCTCTGCTGGCGCAGGAGTTCATGCGCCAGGGTGTCATGGGTCTGCAGCATGGGCTGTCTCCTCACATCCGGAACACGCCGAACTTCGGACTCTCGGGGATGGGGGCGTTCAGGCTGGCGCTCAGGGCCAGGGCCAGCACGCGACGGGTGTCGGCCGGGTCGATCACGCCGTCGTCCCAGAGCCGGGCGCTGGAGTAGTAGGGATGCGCCTGGTGGTCGAACTGGTCCAGGATGGGCTGCTTGAAGGCGGCTTCCTGCTCTGCGGACCACTGCCCGCCCTTGGCCTCGATGCCATCGCGCTTGACGGTGGCCAGCACGCTGGCGGCCTGCTCGCCGCCCATGACCGAGATGCGCGCGTTGGGCCACATCCACAGCAGGCGCGGCGAGTACGCCCGGCCGCACATGCCGTAATTGCCGGCGCCGAAGCTGCCGCCGATGATGACGGTGAACTTCGGGACCGTGGCCGTGGCCACCGCCGTGACCATCTTGGCGCCGTGCTTGGCGATGCCCTCGGCCTCGACCTTGCGGCCCACCATGAAGCCGGTGATGTTCTGCAGAAAGATCAGCGGCACGCGGCGGTGGCAGCACAGTTCGATGAAGTGCGCGCCCTTCATGGCCGATTCGCTGAACAGCACGCCGTTGTTGGCCACGATGCCCACGGGCTGGCCCTCGATGTGCGCGAAGCCGGTGACCAGCGTGGCGCCGTAGCGTGCCTTGAACTCGTCGAACTCGCTGCCGTCCACCAGACGCGCAATGACCTCGCGCACGTCGAAGGGCTTGCGTGAGTCGGTCGGCACGATGCCGTGCAGTTCGCGGGCGTCAAACAAGGGAGCGCGGGGCTCGGCCAGCCGCAGCTGCTGGGGCTTGCGCCAGTTGAGGTTGGCGACGATGGAGCGCGCGATCGCCAGGGCGTGCGTGTCGTTGTCGGCCAGGTGGTCGGCCACGCCCGACAGGCGCGTGTGCACGTCGCCGCCGCCCAGGTCCTCGGCGCTCACCACCTCGCCGATGGCTGCCTTCACCAGCGGCGGGCCGCCGAGGAAGATGGTGCCCTGGTTGCGCACGATGATGGTCTCGTCGCTCATGGCCGGCACGTAGGCGCCGCCGGCCGTGCAAGAGCCCATGACCACCGCGATCTGCGGGATGCCCTGCGCGCTCATGTGGGCCTGGTTGTAGAAGATGCGGCCGAAATGCTCGCGGTCCGGAAACACATCGTCCTGGTTGGGCAGGTTGGCACCGCCAGAGTCCACCAGGTAGAGGCAGGGCAGGCGGTTCTGCAGCGCGATCTCCTGCATGCGCAGATGCTTCTTGACGGTGACCGGGTAGTAGGTGCCGCCCTTGACCGTGGCGTCGTTGCACACGATGGCGCACTCCACCCCGCTGACGCGCCCGATGCCCGCGATGATGCCGCCGCCCGGGGCGGCGTTGTCGTACATGTCCAGGCCGGCCAGCGCGCCCACTTCCAGGAACGGCGTGCCGGGGTCCAGCAGGCCTTCCACCCGGTCGCGCGGCAGCAGCTTGCCGCGCGCGGTGTGCTTGGCCCGCGCCGCCTCGCCCCCGCCCAGGGCCGAGCGGTCGAGCCGGGCGTGCAGGTCTTGCACCATGGCCTGCATGGCGGCGCTGCTGGCCTTGAAGTCCTCTGCGCGGGGGTTGATCTTCGAGCTCAGTACCGGCATGAGCAGGTCTCCTGTTGCACTTCCAGCTTCGTCAATGGCCGCCACTGGCTCCTGGCTTTGATTGACGTTAACGTCAACCCGGATTCTAGGGACCCTCGGCCCGGGCTACCGCCGCCAGACAGAAGGTGTGCGCAACACCCGCACCGACAGCAGCTCCACCCGGCCCAGCAGCATGGCCAGGGCGCAGACAGTCGACAGCGCCAAGGCGGCGCCGTACACCCTGCCGGCCTGAGAACAAACCTGCGTTCATTGGCGGCCGGGTCGCGGCTTGAGGGGCCCTCAGTGCCTTGGCGCCTTGGTGCCGCGCATCCGATCATCCTGAAAACGGCAGCTGGATGCCTTTGCCAGCGCTGCTGTCGGGGCGCCAGGCAAGGCGCGACGACGCGGCAGGCTCGTGCCTGCAAGGAGGCGCA
>JBMLPD010000265.1:0-2253 GCA_049242285.1 Rubrivivax sp. | reverse complement strand
GGGTGTCGACAGGCTCGGCTTGGACGGGTAACGGGGATTTGAGGGGCCGGTACTCGGCGGCGCGTGAGGGCGCCGCACGGGGGCACGAGCGGGTTCGGCGGGGTGGTGGCGGGGTCATGGCGCACCAACGCGTGACAAGCGCCCTCGGGCTGGCGCGGGTCTTCTCAAGGCCCCACCCATACGCTGGGTCTGCCACAGCACGTTTCGGGCGCTCACGGCGGCACCGCCCGCGTGTCATGTGTCGGGTCCAGGCGTTGCCGCCCGTCCACGTCCAAACCGTCACGCCAGTCTGGCGGGGGCTCCATCGTTGCCCAGTATTCGTCAATGGACACCACTGTGCCGTGGTCCAGCCGGAAGACGGAGGTGGCGTAGAAGTGCTGCGGCGGATGGTCCACCCTCACGATGGACAGCACCCGGCCATCCTCCAAACGCTCGCACTCGATCAGACGGATGGACCAACCCTCAGGATACTCGGCTTGCGCACGGATGAAGACGTCGGCGTTCGTGAAGCGCTCTGCGCTGGTCCACCAGGTGGCCTGCAGGTCATCGCGCAGCAGCGCGCGGGCGCGCTTCCACTGTCGGGCCTCGAAGGCGGCCCACAGCGCACGCACGGCAAGCTGGTCCGACCAGGCCGGCAGGCGCAGGTATTCGATGTCCCACTCGCCCTGGCCGATCGCTCGGAAACCGTGGCGCTGATAGAAACGGTTGGCGTCGCTGGACTTCAACGCAGTCAACTCCAACGGCATCTGGGACGCCTGCGCGCAGGCGATCAACCAGCCCATCACGCGCGAGCCCAGGCCGCGTCCCTGGTGGGACGGCTCGATGTAGAAATGCTTCAGCCGCAGATGGTGAGGCCAGGTCTCGAGCACGAGGAATCCCACCCGGCAGCCATCGACAACGATGTGCCGCGTGGCACAAGGGTCGAAGCCTTCGGCCAGCCGCTCACGCGCGCGCTGCACGTCGAAGCGTCCAAGGCGCTCAAGACTCTCGCGCATCGCGCGCATGCGCAACGCAAGCAGTTCCTCGAAATCCCCTGCCTGCGCGGTTTCCACCGCAAAGCCTTGTGGCAGCGGCACTGCGTCGACGTTCACCCCTGGGCCTTCCTGATCTGCTCCAGCACGTCCTTGGCGCTCACGGGAATGGGCGTGCCCGGACCGTAGATGCCCTTCACCCCCGCCTGGTACAGGAAGTCGTAGTCCTGGGGCGGGATCACCCCGCCGACGAAGACGATGATGTCGTCGGCGCCCTGGTCCCTGAGGGACTGGATGATGGCGGGCACCAGGGTCTTGTGCCCGGCGGCCAGAGTGCTCACGCCCACGGCGTGCACGTCGTTCTCGATGGCCTGACGGGCGCACTCTTCGGGGGTCTGGAACAGCGGCCCGATGTCGACGTCGAAACCCAGGTCGGCAAAGGCCGTGGCCACCACCTTCGCGCCACGGTCGTGGCCGTCCTGGCCGAGCTTGGCGATCATCACGCGCGGGCGGCGGCCCTGTTGTTCGCCGAAGGCGGCGATCTCCTGCTGAAGGCGGGCCCAGCCCTCGGCGCTGTCGTACTCGGATCGATAAGCAGCTGCGTACACACCGGTCACCTTCTGGATGTCGGCGCGGTGGCGCCCGAAGACCTTCTCCAGCGCATCGCTGACCTCGCCCACGGTGGCACGGGCGCGGATGGCCTCAACAGACAAAGCCAGGAGGTTGCCCTGTCCCGACCCAGCGCAATCGGTCAGGGCGGTCAGCGCAGCCTGCACGCGACCCGTGTCGCGCGTGGCGCGGATCTGCTGCAGCCGTGCGATCTGCCCTTCGCGCACCTTGACGTTGTCGATCTGCAGGATGTCCACCGGCTCCTGCGTCTTCAGGCGGTACTTGTTGACGCCGACGATCACGTCCTGGCCGGAGTCGATGCGGGCCTGCTTCTCGGCCGCGCTGGCCTCGATCTTGAGCTTGGCCCAGCCGCTGTCCACGGCGCGGGTCATGCCGCCCAGGGCCTCGACTTCCTCGATGATGGCCCAGGCCTGGTCGGCCATCTGCTGGGTCAACGTCTCCATCATGTAGCTGCCGGCCCAGGGGTCCACCACATTCGTGATGTGGGTCTCTTCCTGGATGATGAGCTGGGTGTTGCGGGCGATGCGGGCGCTGAACTCGGTGGGCAGCGCAATGGCTTCATCGAAGCTGTTGGTGTGCAGGCTCTGCGTGCCGCCGAACACCGCGGCCATGGCCTCGATGGTGGTGCGCACCACGTTGTTGTACGGGTCCT
>JBMLPD010000264.1:0-2808 GCA_049242285.1 Rubrivivax sp. | reverse complement strand
ATGCACGGCGCCGGGATCACCCGCACCTCGGCCCCCAGCATCTGCGGCAGGCGCGCCAGCAGGTCTTTCGCCCCGGCCAGCTCGCAGGACAGGCCGTCGCACACCCGCACCGTCAGCGCCGGCGCCGCAGGCACCGCGCCGTCCGGGCCTTCGCGCACGATGTCGAAGTGGTGATAGAAGCTCGCCACCTCGTACACCTCGGTCTGCGACAGGCGCATGCGCTGGGCCAGGGCTGCGAGGTGCGGCGTGCCGAGTTGGCCGAAGCGGTCGTTGAGGGCGTGCAGGTGCTCGATGAGCAGGTCCCGCCGCGCGGACAGGTCCGCGTCACCGAACAGGGCCTGCAGGTCGGCCAGCGCCGAAGGCTGCACGCGCCGGCCCCTGGGCGCCTGGCGCTTGCGCTGGCGCTGCAAGACGGCTTCAGCGGCAGCCGCCGACGCATCCGCGGGCAGGGGGACGATGGGAATGACGGGATGGACAGCAACAGACACGGCAGGCCCTGACAAGGCTGGCCCGCCCAGGTCCCGGGAAGCGCGGAATGCGCCTTACCCGTCCGGCAGGCTGCCTCGATCATTCAGGCCGGCCCGGCCCGTGTCCAATCACTTCTCGAAACGGCTTGATTCAACGCAGTGATGAACCCCTGCCGGGCGTGGCCTCAGGCCGATGCGCTGCGCGCAGGCCGCCGCTGCCTCAAGCCATCGCCAGTGCGCCGCTGAAGGCCCGGGCGTGCTCAAGCCAGTCCGGGCGCTGCGCCAGCACCAGCGCCGCTTCCAGCGCGCGCGACGGCCGCACCCGGGCAGAGGTCATGAAGGCGATGGGCGTGCGCAGGTCGGGCTGAGTGAGAGGGCTGACGTGCAGGCCGGGCTCGGGCGCCACGGTGGCCACCAGAGCGCCGGGCATCACCGCGGCCAGCGGGCCGGCCTGCACCGCCACCACCAGGGCGAGCACGGAGTCGGTCTCCAGCACGGGGCGCACCTGCAGGCCCAGGCCGGCGAACACACGCTCCAGCAAGGCGCGGTGGTGCATCTCCGGCGTCAGCAGGCACAGCGGGCGCTCCACGGCCTGGGCCCAGGGCATGGGCGGCCCCACCGCCAGGGCCGCAGGGCCTGCAGCCGCGGCGTGCCGTTCAGCCGCTGACACGAACGCGGCCGGCTGCTGCCCGGCAGCTTCGGTGCTGCGCCACAGCAGGTGGTGGTGCTCGTCGTACTGGGGCGTGAGCTGCACACCGGCGCGCCCCTGCACCCGCTCGGCAAAGCCCAGCCCGATGTCCAGCGACAGGTCTTCCAGCCCGGATTCGATGTCCTGCGACGCCAAGGAGCGCAGTTGCGGCGCGATGCCCGGGTGCAGGCGCACCAGCCAGGCCGCGAAGCGCGCCGCGATCGGCAGCGCCGTGGGCACGGTGCCGATCACCAGGCGGCCGCGGGGCTGGCCCGTGCTGCTGGCCAGGTCCTGCAGCAGCGTCTCCTGCTCGCGCAGGATGCGATGGGCCACGGCCAGCACGTCCTGCCCCTCGGGCGTGAACCCTTCGAACTGCCGGGACCGCCGCACGATGGCCACCCCCAGGTGAGACTCCAGCGCCCGCAGCGCGTTGGACAGGGCGGGCTGCGTGATGTGGCAGGCATCGGCCGCGCGGCCGAAGTGCCGGTGCCGCTCCAGCGCCGCCAGGTAGCGGTAGGCGTCCATCAGGTTCATGGGGCGCCGACCAAGGGGCTTCCCCGGTCCCGTGCCGGTACCGCCACACCCAGGCGGACGACTGACATGCGTGAGTTCAATCTGATCAGAAAGTGGTGGTCAGACAGGAGATTACACACCCGCCAGTGTTGCGGGCAGCCTGGGATGTCCCGTGAGAGGGCCCCGTTGGAGCGCGCGCCGAGAGCCGGGGAATTTGGCTTGAGCGCTCAAGGGGCGATGCGCCAGGGCGGATGGCGGCGGTTCTCGCCAGCGAAGTACAAACAGATGACGTTGCCCGATGGGTCTGTCAGTCGCGCCTCGCGCCACAGCCAAACTTCGTCTTGGGGTACTTGCGTGAAAGAGTATCCTTGCGCTTGCAAATCGCGGACCTTGCTGTCAAGGTCCTCGCACTCGAAGTACACGACTGCGCCCGGTGACTCAGGGAGCCGATCTACCTGGTGGACGGAGAGAGTGCTGCTTCCTTCCAGACACTCCAATCGAGCGTAGCGCGGCAGTGCTTTCACGATCAGGCGCAGACCCAGCCCTTGATAAAAGGCGAGTGAGCTTTCAACATCGAGCGCCGGCAGTGTGACCTGATTCAGTTGCATGGGCATCAACGGGGGTTGCGTCTCTCAACATGTGCTCACATGGGGCGATGTCGCTCCCCTGAAAGCCAACGCGGCCCCCAGCAGATGAGGAGACTACACCAACGGCCGGCGACTGCTGTTGACGCGTCCCCGCAAATCCGCGGGGACCAGCGAGGTGCGGTAGCTGAACCGCATGGCGGCGAACACCCAGTGCAGCGCAGCCACGGCGCCGTAAGCCAGACCGACAGAGAAAGGCCTGGGCAGCAGCGCCCGCAGCGGAAACAGCAAGGCCTGGCCCCAGAGCAGGCTCGCCCCTGGCCGTGCAGGGCGACCTTGACGCTGCTGCGGGAATGCGTGGCGGGTATCGGTGGGCGCTGCAGCAGGAATGAGGAAGGCGGGTGTGCCAAACCATCCATCTCCTCACCTCACGAGCAGTGGCATAGTGCCGCATCAACAGCCGACGCGCTCACTCGTCAGACTTCGAGACATGGCCCTGGCCAAGGACGCATTGGGAATGCTCGGCACAGCAGCTTTGTCCAACCCCTCGCTCACC
>JBMLPD010000263.1:0-2554 GCA_049242285.1 Rubrivivax sp. | reverse complement strand
CCGCCCACGCCCTTGACGGTGATGATGCAGGTGTCGCCGCTGGCCATGGCGTAGCCCGGCACGGCGAAGAACCGGCCCTCGGGCACGCCTGGCGCGTTGTGCATGCCGAACATGGCGTCGCAGGGGAAGAGTTCCAGAAAGCCGTCTTCCAGCATCTTGCGGGCACCGGCCAGGCCTTCCTCCGCGGGCTGGAACACGGCGTGCACGATGCCGTCGAACGCTCGTGTGGCGGCCAGGTGGCGGGCTGCAGACAGCAGCATGGCGGTGTGGCCGTCGTGGCCGCAGGCGTGCATCTTGCCGAACACCCGGCTGGCCCAGGGCTTGCCGGAGGTCTCCGCGATGGGCAGGGCGTCCATGTCGGCGCGCAGGCCGATGCGCCGCGTGCTGCTGCCTGCGCGCAGCGTGCCCACCACGCCCGTGCCGCCCAGGCCGCGGTGCACCTCCCAGCCCCAGCGCGCCAGGCGCTCGGCCACCAGGTCGCTGGTGGCGTGCTCTTCATAGGCGAGCTCGGGGTTGGCGTGGATCTGGTGGCGGATCTCCACCATCTCGGCTTCGTGGGCGCGAATGGCTTCCAGGGCTGGCAGGGGCAGGGGAGCGTTCATGGTGTGGGTGCGGGGAAGTGGCGGTGGGCGTGATGACGCAATTTACTCCAGCGGCACCCGTGCCCATTGGCCTGCACAGGACGACCGGGGCGGGCGGCCGGCGGCTCAGCCGCAAATCGCGTACGCTTTGTGAGGTTTTCCACCATCCTTCCACGATGCACTTCGAACCCGCCATCGACCCCCCGCAGCCGCCCACTTCGCTGGGCTGGCATTTCAGCTTCGTTCAAGGCCAGTTGCTGCTGCCGCTGCAGGAGGACCTGCCGATGGCGCCGTCGACGGCCGAAGGCTGGGCCGAACGGGTGGAGGCTCGCCACTACCTCGGCCGCCTCGACGGGCTGGATTGCTGGGCGCTGAGGCTCGCGCAGGCGCCCACCGAATGGCGGGCCGTGCCGCTGCGCGCGGCCATGATGCAGATGCCGGCGGCCTTGTCGGGCGTGGTCGGCCGCGCGGCGCAGGTGCTGGAATGGGACCGCACGCACCGCTTCTGCGGCGTGTGCGGCACGGCCACCGAGCTGCAGCCCGGTGAGCGCGCGCGCCGCTGCCCGGCCTGCGGGCACAGCGCCTACCCGCGCCTGAGCCCGGCGATGATGGCCCTGGTGTGGCGGCGCGACCGCGGCCAGCCCGAACTGCTGCTGGCCCGCGCGCCGCATTTCGTGGCCGGCATGTTCAGTGCCCTCGCCGGTTTCGTGGAGGCGGGCGAATCCCTGGAGGACTGCGTCAAGCGCGAGGTGGCCGAGGAAGTCGGCCTGCAGGTGAAGAACCTGCGCTACTACGGCAGCCAGAGCTGGCCTTTTCCCAACAGCCTGATGCTGGCCTTCACGGCCGAGTGGGCGGCGGGTGAGATCGCCCCCCAGCCCGGCGAGATCGAGGAGGCGCACTGGTATCCGCTGGACGCGCTGCCCAGGATTCCGCCGCGGTTTTCCATCAGCGGGCACCTGATCCGCGACACGGCGACGACATTGGCGCAGAGCCAATAACCACTGTCAGCCACGCTCCGATGACCAGTGTGGTGCTTGATGCACAGGCACAATGACATCAATCTGTACATCCTTGCCAAGCCATGAGACAAGCCACATTCACCGAGGTGCGCAACCACGCGAAGGCCTATTTCGATATCGTCGAGTCGGGTGAGTCGGTGCGTGTCCTGCGCAACGGCAAGCCGATCGCCGACATCGTTCCCGTGGCGCCTGACATGCCGTCATGGAAGCGCCGCAAGGCCCAGCCCCTGGTGCTGGACGGTGTATCGCTGAGCCGCCTGGTGCTGGAAGAGCGCGATGCAGGCCCTTGAGGCCGATGGTCATGCATGCCTTCTTTGACAGTTCGGCTTTCGTCAAGCGCTGTGTCCGCGAGGAGGGTACGGAGGCGGTGCTGTCTTTGTGCGACGACGCCAGCGAGATCGGCCTGTCCGGTATCGCCCTGCCGGAGATCATCTCGGCCTTTTGCCGTTTGCGCCGAGAGGGAAAGATCAGCGACGTGCAGTACCGGCAGCTGAAGTCGTCTCTTCTGACCGATATCGAAGACGCGGCGTTCTGCGACCTGACACCCCAGGTGCTGGCCCATGCGATCGCAAGCCTGGAAGACAGTGTCTTGCGCGGCATGGATGCGCTTCATATTGGTAGCGCCGTGGCCCTCAAGGCCGACGTCTTTGTGTCGGCAGACCGGCGTCAGTGCGATGCCGCCGCCAGAGCAGGTCTTCGGGTCCAGATGGTGTGAGGCCTGCAGGCCTTGCTGCCTGCGCCCTGATGCAACCCCGTGCCAAGCCCCCTGCGCTTTTCCAGACCCCCACCCCCATGAGCCTGCTCTTCCAACCCTGGGGCCTCGGCGGCCTGCGCCTGTCCAACCGCATCGTCATCGCGCCCATGTGCCAGTACTCGGCGCCCGATGGCGTGCCCGGCGACTGGCACATGGTGCACCTGGGGCACCTGGCGCATTCGGGTGCGGGCCTGTTCATT
>JBMLPD010000262.1:0-1256 GCA_049242285.1 Rubrivivax sp. | reverse complement strand
GAACTCCGCGCCCTTGCCGATGCTGTCGGGCCAGCGCTGCATCACGCTCTTTTGCCTGGTGTAGAAGCGCACGCCCTCTTCGCCGTAGGCGTGCATGTCGCCGAACAGGCTGCGCTTCCAGCCGCCAAAGCCATGCCAGGCCATGGGCACGGGGATGGGCACGTTGATGCCCACCATGCCCACCTGGATGCGGCGGGCGAACTCGCGCGCCACGCCACCGTCGCTGGTGAAGCAGGACACGCCGTTTCCGAACTCGTGGTCGTTGATGAGTTGCACCGCTTCTGCAAAGTCCTTCACGCGCACGCAGGCCAGCACGGGGCCGAAGATTTCTTCCCTGTAGATGCGCATGGCCGGCGTGACGTGGTCGAACAGCGTGCCGCCGGTGAAGAAGCCGGCTTCATGCCCCGACACCTGGCAGCCCCGGCCGTCCACCACCAGCGTGGCGCCTTCCTCCACGCCCAGGGCGATGTAGCCCTCTATGCGGTCGCGCGCCTGGCGCGTGACGATGGGGCCCATCTCGGCGTCGAGCTCCATGCCGTTCTTCACCTTCAGCGCCTTCGCACGCTCGGCCAGCAGCGGCACGATGCGCTCGCCCACATCGCCCACCAGCACGGCCACGCTGATGGCCATGCAGCGCTCGCCGGCCGAGCCGTAGGCGCTGCCGATCAGCGCATCCACCGCCTGGTCGATGTCGGCATCGGGCATCACCACCATGTGATTTTTCGCACCGCCCAGCGCCTGCACCCGCTTGCCGTGGTGCGCGCCGGTCTCGTAGACGTACTGGGCAATCGGCGTGGAGCCGACGAAGGACACGGCCTTCACATCAGGATGGGTGAGCAGCGCGTCCACCACCACCTTGTCGCCCTGCACCACGTTGAACACGCCGTCGGGCAGGCCGGCCTGCTTGAGCAACTCGGCCATGAACAGGGCCGGGCTCGGGTCGCGCTCGCTGGGCTTCAGGATGAAGGCGTTGCCGCAGGCCAGGGCCACGGGGAACATCCAGCACGGCACCATGACGGGGAAGTTGAAGGGCGTGATGCCGGCCACCACGCCCAGGGGCTGGCGCAGCGTCCAGTTGTCGATGCCGGTGGAGACCTGGTCGGTGTGGTCGCCCTTGAGCAGTTGCGGGATGCCGCAGGCGAACTCCACGATGTCGATGCCACGCGTGACCTCGCCCTGGGCATCGGTGAAGACCTTGCCATGCTCGGCCGTGATCATGGCCGCCAGCGTGTCGCGGTGCTGGTTCAGCAAGGCGA
>JBMLPD010000261.1:0-5409 GCA_049242285.1 Rubrivivax sp. | reverse complement strand
GGGCCGACCCCCGGGCCGACCCGTTTGCTGATGGCGACGACGCCCTGGCCGGCGACTGGCTGGGCCTGCTGCAGCGCCAGCGCGTGGATTACACGCAGGCGTGGCGATTCCTGGCCGATGCCGCCGCGGGCGGGGACGGGCGGCTGCGCGCGCTGTTTGCCGAGCCTTCGGCACTCGAACCCTGGCTGGCGCGCTGGCGCACCCGTCTGGCGCAGGCGGACGGTCTGGCGCCCGGTGCGGCGCGGCCGCAGGCGGCCGCCGCCATGCGCCGCGCCAGCCCCTGGATCATCCCGCGCAACCACCGGGTGGAGGAAGCCTTGGCCGCTGCGTCTGACCATGGCGACCTGGCGCCCTTCGAGCGCCTGTTGCAAGCGCTGCACCGGCCCTTCGACGAGCACCCTGACGACGCCCCCTTCGCCGAGCCGGCACCGGCCGCGGTGACGGCGTGCTATCGCACGTTCTGCGGCACCTGAGGCGCCGCACGCGGGTCATCGGCTTTCTCCCGTCATGCGCCCGGGCGGGCCGGCCCGGGCGTCTCGTCCTCGTTCTTCCCACCCCATGGCAAGGCCCATGGGCCGCAAAGCGGCCCGACGGTCAGCGATGGGTTCGCCACCGGAAGACCGCCTTCACGTATGCTGCATCACCATGTCGCTCCACAGTCACGGGTGGCGGACGCGCCGGCTTGTGTCGGCAGTTGCGCTGGTGGTCTTGCTGCACGCGGGGGTCTTCGTGCTGCTGTGGACCATGGCGGCTCCGCTGGATCGGCAGGCACCTGCCTTTGCAGGAACGTCCCCCATCGTCTGGCTGAAGACCGCTGCCGACCCGCCCCAGCGCGAACTTCTGCCGCCTGTGGCACCGCCGCCCGGGCCGCGCCGCCCGGCCCCCAGGCCGTGGGAGAACGCCGACCACAGCGCGCCGAGCCGGGCGCCACAGCCCGCCCGGGTGGCGGTGGAGGCGCTTGAAGTGCAGGCCATCACGCCGCCCGGCCAGGCGGCGCGGGACGCTGCGGCAGGGCCCGCGGCCTCTGGCGCTTCACAGCCTGTGACGGGTGCCGTCGCCGCCCGCACGGTGACGCCGCAGCCGTTGAACCTCCAGCTGCCCCGCGGCGCATCGGCCCCATGGCGCCAGCGAAACCCCGCACTCGCAGACGCCCGTGTCCTGACCGCAGCGCCGACACTGGAAAGCCGGCTCGTCCAAGCGATGGGAGGCGACGGCCGGTGGCAGACCGAACGCCTGGACAACGACCGCCTGCGCCTGCGGCGCGGGGCCGAGTGCGTCATGATGGTCCGCAGCCGGGCCAGCCAACTGGGTCTGGGCGGCGGGGCCTCGAGTGACACCTGGCAGGTCGGGCCCTGCTGAGGCCGGCAGCGATGTGCTCGCGGTCTTCTCGTCTTCACAGACGCCCGAGGCTGCTGAAGGCTTTGTCGATTGGGTTCACCGTGTGGGAGAGAAGGCGCGCATGACACATTTCCCCAACGCATCCGAGGCTGCTTCCTCGCACCAACCGGGCCCCGTGGCGGTTGTGCAGGCGCAGGCGCGGGCCCATTCACCTCAAGCCCTCGCACCCCTGGCGGCCCTGGTCGTGAAGACGGGTGTTCACCTCGGGGGCTTGAGCGCATCCCAGCGGGCCTGGGCCCTGGCGGTGCCGGCGCTGGCGCTGCCCGAAGGCGGCGCAGTGCCTGAATCGCAGGTCAATGCCGTGCTGAAGGCTTGCCTGTTGGCACAGGGGTCCTTCCTGGACACCGATCACGTCGAATTGCGCCGCTGGCTGGTGGACACCGGGTGGTGGATGCGCGACGGCTTCGGGCGCCGCTATGAGCGTGTGCCGACGCAGTCGCTTGGCGAATCGCTGCGTCCGGTGGCTCAGGTGCTTCAAGACCTGGACCTGAGCGCCTGGGTGGCCGGGTGCAGAGCCGCCGTGCAGGCCGAGCGCGACAGGCGCCGGCGCGTCTGGGTGGAAGCACGCCCGCAGCGGTAGCGGGTCGGTGCCCCGGGGCCGGGACCGGTCTGGACCGGTCCCGGCACGGAATGCAGGCGCCTCCTGGCGGATCAGGCACGGCCCGAGTGGCGCTGCCGACGGGCCACCTCGCGTTGCCATGGTCAGCGCGCGGCACGATGCCTGCAGGCCTGGAGCAAGCCTTCACCGCCAGGCGAACACCGGCTGATCGAAGTGCGCCACCCGGGTCGGCCGGCCCAGCAGGCAGACCTCGCGGAACTGCAGCAAGAAGGCTGCCGTCGGTGCAGCAATCCAGCGCTGCCCCACGGGCATGCGCAGCACATCCCTCTGCGTGGCGTTCACCCGGTTGATGATGGGTGCGTCGGCGCGGGTGAGCTCGCTCGTGGGGATGCGGTGCACGCTCTCCACTTCCTGCGGACAGGGCGTCAGCTCGACGGCAGCACCCAGCCAGACCACCACCGGTGTGATGAGGTAGCCTGAGCGCGTGGCGTAGTCATCCAGCCGGCCCAGCACCGCGCTGGGGCCTGGTTTCAGCCCGATTTCCTCCTGCAACTCGCGCAGGGCGGTCTGCTCGGGCGTCTCGCCCTCGTCCATCCGCCCGCCGGGCAGCGCCCATTGCCCCGCGTGGCGGCGCAGCCCGCTGGCGCGGCGCGTCAACAACAAGGCGGGGGCGGTGCTCCAGCCGCTGTGTCGGGGCAGGCCCTCCACCCCGGCGCCATGTCCCTCCTGCGTCACCCCTGCCACCACAGCAGCGCGCTTGCGCCCGTCGGCCGGCAGGCTCAAGTGCTCGAACGCTGCCAGGCGTTCGGCGATCTGGTGGCGCAAGGCGCAGCCGTGGTGCATCGGGGGGAGGATAGCCTCGGTCGCCCGACACATGCGACGGGCCGGCGCTGGAACGCCGCAGGCCTCCAGCGGCGCTCGCGGTCGGCTCCGTGGGCAATGCCCGCACCCTTGGGCGTGCGGCCGTGCTCTGGCGGCCGCGCCTCGGCCCGCCCCTACACTTGCACGCACCGCCTGCACGACGCTTGAAGTGCCCATGAACCTGCCATCCATCCTCCGTCTGCCCCGCGTCTTGTGGGTGGCCTCCCTGGGCTTGCTGACCGCTTGCGCCAGCCCGCCGGCAGCGCCCCCGGAAGCCGCTCCCCAAGTCCAGGCCTGCCCCAAGGGCGTGCCTGAAGGCGCCCGCTGTCTGCGTGGACAGGATTCCGCCTCGTCGCACTACCTGATCGTCATGCCCGCGAAGTGGAGCGGCGTGCTGGTGGTGCACGCGCATGGCGGCCCGGCGCTCGGCCCTGCGAAGGCGACGCGGGCTGATGAAGACATCCAGCGCTGGGCCATCACGGTGCGCGAAGGGCACGCCTGGGCCGCCTCGGTGTTCCGCCAGGGCGGCTTTGCCGTCACCGCGGCGGCTGAAGACACAGAGCGTGTGCGTCGGATCTTCGTGGACCACGTGGCCAAGCCACGCCGCACGCTGCTGCACGGCCAGTCCTGGGGGGCGATGGTGGCCACCCGTGCGGCGGAGCTGTACCCCAGGTCCTGGGAGGGCATTCTGCTGACCAGCGGCGTGGTGGCGGGGCCGACCAGCTACGACTTCAGACTGGACCTGCGCGCGATCTACCAGCACTTGTGCAACAACCACCCGCGGCCTGACGAGCCGCCGTACCCGCTGGCCACAGGCCTGCCCGTGGAGAGCAAGCTCACCAGTGCGGAACTGGTTGCACGCGCTGACGAATGCCTGGGCGTGCGCAAGCCCGCTGCCCAGCGCTCACCCGAGCAGGCACGCAAGCTCAAGACCATCGTGGATGTGCTGAAGATCCCGGAGAGCTCAGTGGTGGGTCATCTGAACTGGGGCACCTTCACACTGCGCGACGTGGTCGCCAAGAACGGGGGCGTCAGCCCGTTCGGCAATGACGGCGTGCGCTACGTGGGTTCGGCCGATGACGCCGCGCTCAACGCTGCCGTGCCCCGCTTCAAGGCCGATCCCCGTGCGGTGGCACGCTTTGCCGCTGACGTGGACCACCGCGGCCGATTCGCCGTTCCCGTCATCGGCGCGCACGGCATCGCAGACGCCACCGTGTTCGTGGAGGGGGCCGACACCCTGCGCCAGCGCATGGTGGCAGCCGGCAACGGCGATCGGCTGGTACAGGCCTTCGTGGACTCCAGCGAGCACAGCTACTGGGGTGACGCCTACTACCCGCCGCTGTTCGAGGCGCTGCTGAACTGGGTGGAAAAGGGGCACAAGCCCAGCCCGGCCGGCATCGCCCAGCGCTGCCGGGAGCTGCGTGCGGGTCAAGCCGCCGATTGCCGCTTCCTGCCCGACTACGTCGCCCAGCCGCTGGCCTCGCGCATCCTGCCGCGCTGAAGGGGCGCAGGGGTTGGGCGCACTTCGCTCGGCCGCAGCGACCGAGCCGGCCCCTTCTGGGGCGGCTACCCCACCGCGCAGAATGGTGCACCCCGACAGGAGCTGCACCATGAACCAAACCGCGACCGCTCTGGCCACCCCGCCCGGCCTGCTGGCCCGCTTTCGGGTCGACGGCCGCGTGGCCGTGGTCACAGGGGGGGCACAGGGCATAGGCCGGGCGGCGGCGCAGGCGCTGCACGAGGCCGGGGCCACGCTGGTGCTGCTGGACCGGGACCTCGGCGCTGCGCGCCAGGCCGCCGCCACCCTGCCCGGCAGCCAGGCGGCCGAGCTGGACGTGGCCGATGCCGCTGCCATCGAGCGCGTCTTTGGCGCGGTGGCAGCACGGCACGGCCGCATCGACATCCTGGTCAACAACGCGGGCGTTTCCATTCGCAAGTCCAGCCTGGAGTTGTCGCTGTCCGAGTGGAACCAGGTGCTGGCCGTCAACCTCACCGGCTGCTTCCTGTGTGCGCGGGCCGCGGCCGCGGCCATGCCGGCGCAGGGTGGTGCGGTGGTCAACACGGCCTCGATCATGGGCCTGTCGGGCGCCGGCCCCTACCCCAACCCGGCCTACCACGCCACCAAGGGCGCGCTGGTGAACCTCACGCGCTCGCAGGCGGTGGAGTGGGCCTCGCGCGGCATCCGCGTCAACGCGGTGGCGCCCACCTGGACGCGCACGGGCTTCATCGGCGAGCTGACCGATGCCGTGCGCGAGCGCGTGCGGGCGGTCACGCCCCTGGGCCGCATGGCCGAGCCCGAGGAGGTGGCCGCAGCCATCCTGTTCCTGTCCAGCCCGGCGGCGTCGATGGTCACCGGGCACACCCTGGCGGTGGATGGGGGCTTTCTGGCCCAGTGAGTCGATACCGAATGGGTGGACCTGTCCCGGGCCCGCAAGGTCAAGGCGCTGCCCATCACGAATTCAGCTACCGCTTGCGCGTCGGGGGCTGGCGCGTACACTTTGATTTCAATGGCGCGGTGCGCATCGTGAGCATTGAACCTGCAAACGGCAGTTGACCGCTTGTCATCTTGCCGCACACCGCGTGGACTCGGT
>JBMLPD010000260.1:0-2232 GCA_049242285.1 Rubrivivax sp. | reverse complement strand
GGCCCCAGCGCTTGCGCAGCCTCTCCTCCAGCCGGCTGGAGACGATGCGCTGCAGACCCGGTTCGGCGCCTGTCTGGGCATGCAGGCCGATGGCCCGCGCCAGGGCCAGCTTGCCGGCGCCATCGTCCGGGCCGCCGCTGCCCTCGGCCGGCGTCTGCTGCTCGATGCCGAGCTGCTTCTCGAAGGCCTCGACCGCGCGTTCGAGCCAGGGCGCGGTCGTGGGCGGGGCTTGCAGGGCTTCTTCCACGAACCAATGCTGCAGCAGCGGCAGGTCGCGCGGCTGGGGGCTGGCCACGTACGGGGCCAACCAGAGGTCCAGCACGTCCAGAGCCTGGCGCTGCTCGGTGGCGGCCGCCGTCTGGGCCAGGTGCACGAACTGGCGCCAGCGGCGGTCTGACATCACCATCTGCCGCTGCGCCAGCCAGGCGCGCAGGGCGTGGCAGGCGGCCATGAAATCTTCGCCCAGGCAGATCCGTGCAGCGGCCTCGGCCACCGCGGCCCTGTCCCCCTGGTCCAGCGGCTTCAGATCGGATTCGTTGGCCGGCTCGGCTTCACCCGCGGCGGGCGATGCCAGCCCCAGCAGCGCCTCGAACGTCGCATCGCCCACCGGCGCCACCGGCAGGCGCACCAGGAAGCGGTCGTGAAAGGCCTGCAGCGCTTCGTCAGCGGGCCCCTCGTTGCTGGCTGCCACCACGCAGATCAGGGGGGTCTTCAGGCGCCGGGTGCCGTTGTCGAACTCGCGTTCGTTCAAGAGGGTGAGCAGCGCATTGAGGATGGCCGAGTTGGCCTTGAACACCTCGTCCAGGAAGGCGATGCCGGCCGTGGGCAGGAAGCCTTCGGTCCGGCGCTCGTAGCGGTCGTCTTCCAGCGCCTTGAGCGACAAGGGCCCGAACAGTTCCTCGGGCGTGGAAAAGCGCGTGAGCAGGCGCTCGAAGTAGCGTGCATGGTCGAAGGCCTGGTGCAGCCGCCGCGCCAGGGCGCTCTTGGCGGTGCCGGGCGGACCGATCAGCAGCACGTGTTCGCCGGCCAGCGCCGCCAGCAGCACCATGCGCACGGCGGCCTCGCGTTCCAGCAGGCCTTCGCCCAGCTGCCGCAGCAGGGCCTGCAGGCGTGCAGGGCTGGGCATGGCACTGGCGGACACGTCGGCCTCAGAACAGGTGCTGCGCCAGGAATGTCAGGGCGCGGCCATGTGCCAGCGCTGCACTGGGGGCGTGATAAGCCTCACGCGCCCAGCAGTTGAAACCGTGGTGCGCGTCCGTGTAGGTGTGCACCTCGGCGGCCTTGCCGGCGAAGGCCTGTTGCACCGCGGCCACCGCGCTCAGCGGGATGTTGGCGTCATGCTCGGCGTAGTGGAACTGCAGGGGGCAGGTGATCGCCGCTGCGCGTTCCAGCTGGGCGTGGATGCCGCCGCCGTAGCAAGGTACGGCCGCGTCCACGCCCGCCGTGGCGGCGGCCAGGTAGGCCAGGCGCCCGCCCATGCAGTAGCCGATGGCCCCCACCCGGCCACCCGTCTTGCCGCCCGTCTTGCCACCCGCTACCTCGGGCCGGGCGCGCAAGGCCTGCACGGCCGAGCCGATGTCCGCGAGGGCGTCCTGCGGCTTGTAAGCTTTCATCAGGGAAAGCGCCCGCTGCCAGTCGTCGCCCACGTAGCCCAGTTCCACCCGCGGCGCGTCGCGCCAGAAGCAGTCGGGCGCCAGCACCACGAAGCCGTCCTGCGCGTACTGCTCGGCCACGGCGCGGATGTGCTCGTTGACGCCGAAGATCTCCTGGAACAGCACCAGCCCCGGGCCGCGCCCGGCGGGCGGCAGGGCCAGGTAGCCGGCAAATCCGGGGGCGATGTCGATCCAGGCGGTGGGCCGGGGTGAGGTCATCGGGCACTCCTGAGGGTCAGTAGGTTCTGCCGCCGCGGTACTGCGCGTGCTGGCGGCGCTGCAGCGTGCCCGACTGCGCCAGGGCCGCAAACGAAGACGCTGCGTGGGCGTGCGAGATGGCCAGCCCCAGGGCATCGGCGGCGTCCTTGCCGGGCAGGCCGGGCAACTGCAGCAGTCGCTTGACCATCTCCTGCACCTGCGCCTTGGTGGCCAGGCCGTGGCCCACGATGGCCTTCTTCATCTGCAGCGCGGTGTACTCCGCCACCGGCAGCCCGCCGGCCACCAGCGCCGCCAGGGCAGCTCCCCGCGCCTGGCCCAGCAGCAGCGTGCTCTGCGGGTTGACGTTGACGAACACGATCTC
>JBMLPD010000259.1:0-1389 GCA_049242285.1 Rubrivivax sp. | reverse complement strand
GGTAACGAAAGGCTTGCATGGATCGATCTCCTGGCGAAGCGGTTCAGGCGGCCTGACGTGCGGCCTGCCACACGGTGAAGGGCGTGGCGGGCATGGGCACATCCTTCACACCCAGGGCGTTGCAGATGGCGTTGATGACGGCGGGAGGCGATCCGATGGCGCCCGCCTCGCCGCAGCCCTTCACCCCCAGGGGGTTGTGCGTGCACGGCGTGCCGTTGGAAGCATCCACCACGAAGCTGGGCAGGTCATCTGCACGGGGCATGGCGTAGTCCATGTAGCTGCCGGACAGCAGCTGGCCGCTGGCTTCGTCGTACACCCCGTGCTCCAGCAGGGCCTGGCCGATGCCTTGGGCCAGACCGCCGTGCACCTGCCCCTCCACGATCATGGGATTGACCACGTTGCCGAAGTCGTCGCAGGCGGTGAAGCGGTCCACCCGGGTGTGGCCAGTGGCCGGATCGATCTCCACCTCGCAGATGTAGGTGCCGGCGGGGTAAGTGAAGTTGCTGGGGTCGTAGAACGCGTTCTCGTTCAGGCCCGGCTCCAGCTTGTCGTGCGGGAAGTTGTGGGGCACGTAGGCGGTGAGCGAGACACTGGCAAAGGGCACAGCCTTGTCCGTGCCCGCCACCTTGAATTGCCCGTCCTCGAAGATCACGTCGGTGTCAGCGGCCTCCATCAGGTGCGCCGCGATCTTGCGCCCCTTGGCGATGACCTTGTCCAGCGCCTTCACGATGGCGGTGCCGCCCACCGCCAGCGAGCGGCTGCCGTAGGTGCCCATGCCGAACAGCACCTTGCCGGTGTCTCCGTGCTCGATGCTCACGTCCTCCATCGGGATGCCCAGCTTGTCGGCCACCACCTGCGCAAAAGTGGTCTCGTGGCCCTGGCCGTGGCTGTGGCTGCCGGTGAAGACGGTGACCTTGCCGGTGGGGTGCACCCGTACCTCGCCGGCCTCGAACAGGCCAGCGCGGGCGCCCAACGCACCCGCCACTGAAGAGGGGGCGATGCCGCAAGCCTCGATGTAGCAGGCGTAGCCGATGCCGCGCTTGAGACCCTTGGCGGCGCTGGCCGCCTTGCGGGCTGAGAAGCCGGCCACGTCGGCGAGCTGCATGCCGCGGTTGAGCGTGGCGTTGTAGTCGCCCACGTCGTAGGTCAGCCCCACAGGCGTGGCGTACGGGAAGGTGGTAATGAAGTTGCGGCGGCGGATCTCGGCCGGATCAAGGCCCAACTCCGTGGCCGCGGTCTCGACGATGCGCTCCAGCAGGTAGGTCGCCTCCGGGCGGCCGGCGCCCCGGTAGGCATCAACGGGTGCGGTGTTGGTGAACACGGCCTTCACCTCACACCAGATCTTGGGCGTCTTGTACTGCCCGGCCAGCAAGGTGGCGTGCAGGATGG
>JBMLPD010000258.1:0-4363 GCA_049242285.1 Rubrivivax sp. | reverse complement strand
CTGCCCATGCTGCCGCTGCACCTGCTGGTGCAGAACCTGCTGTACGACTTCTCGCAGACCGGCATCCCGTTCGACCGTGTCGACGAGGATCTGGTGAGCTCCCCGCTGAAGTGGCACGCCCACGACATCGGCCGCTTCATGCTGTGCTTCGGCCCGGTGAGTTCGGTGTTCGACCTGTGCGCCTTCGGCGTGATGTGGTGGGCCTTGTCGGCCAACACGCCAGCGGCGCAGGGCCTGTTCCAGTCGGGCTGGTTTGTCGTGGGCCTGCTGACGCAGACGCTGATCGTGCACATGATCCGCACCCCCAGGCTGCCCTGGCTGCAGAGCCGGGCCTCGGGCACGCTGACGGCCCTGACCGCGGCCGTCATGGGGGTGGGCCTGTGGCTGCCGGCCGGGCCGCTGGCGCACTGCTTCAAGCTGGAGCCTCTGCCCGCAGCCTTCTACGGGTGGCTGGCGGGTCTGCTGCTGGGCTATGCGCTGCTGACCACGGCCATGAAGCGCTTCTACATCGCGCGCTTCGGCTGGCAGTGAGTGCTGGCCGCAGTGCAGCGAAGGTCGAGGTCAGCCCACGGCGACGCGAGTTGCGGCCGAACACCAGACAACGTGCAGCTTGGACAGACCTCAGGCCGCTGGATGCCCCACCGTCTGCGCCAGCAGCAGTTCGTGATCCGCCGAAAGCCCCATCACCTCGGACAGCCCCGCGTGGTCAAACCAGGCGCGCACCACGGTGGACAGGCCGGCCGAGGCACAGAACAGGTAGACGTTCTGCGCCATGGCCCCCGCGCAGGTGTAGGCATAGGAGCGGCGGCGCGCCGCGGGCACGAGCTTCATGCGCGTGTGGTCGGCCACGAAGATCAGGTCCAGCGCCGCGTGGTCGACAAAGTCCTGGTAGCCGGTGACACGCCGCACGTCGCTGGCCACCTCCAGGCGCAGCGCGTGCTGCGCGGGCTCGTAGAAGTGCAGACCGTTGGGCAAGGCCACATGCAGGTCCACCTCCTGCGCATGCAGCGCGCTGGGCGCGGTGCGGCCCCCTTCGGAGGGCCGGTTGACGCCCGCCGCCGCCCACAGCAAGTCGGACAGTTGCTGCTCCGTCAACGGCTGGGTGGAGAACTTGCGCTGCGACTGGCGATGCTGCAAGGCCTCCATCAAAGGCATGCCGCCCGCGCGGCTCGGCGCGGGCAAGCGGGTCAACGCCGCAGCGGCCCCGCTCAGCGGCAAGGGTTTGTGCTGGCCGATCAGGCCCAGGGCGAGCTTGGTGAGCGTGTTCATGGCGGCACCGACAGAAACGATCCGCCAACGGTAGACCGCAGGCTGCGCCGCGGGTTGAGCAGGCGCAGCGTCGCTCAGACGCAGGTCAAGGCCCGCGCCGCGTGGCCGGCGACAGCTTCTTCCAGGGCAGGTCAGCCGGCACGGCCGCCATGGGGCCTGCGGCCTTGGCCACCAGCACGTGGCTGGCATGGGGCTGGAAGTCGGCGCGGAAGTGCACCGAGCTCTTGACGACGATGACACGCATCAGCTCGGGCTGGATGCCCAGCATGCGCAGCAGTTCGCGGTCCAGCAGCTGCTTCTTGCCGCTGACCACGGCCACGCGTACGCCCTCGATCTCCAGGCAGGCGCTGGGCCCCAGGCGCACGGTCAGGCCGCGCATCATCGGGCCCTTGAGGGTGCACACGCCGTCGCTCACGGCCAGCACCTTGAAGCGGCCGCGCACGGGCGCGTCACTCGGCCCGCCAAAGGTGGGCACGGACTGGCCCAGCGCCAGGTCCAGCTCGGCGCCCACGCCGGCCTCCAGCGCGGCGCGGCCGGCCGCGGGGTCGTACATCAAGCCCAGGGCCACCTGCCCCGGAAAACGCCGGCCCGCGCCCTGCGCCAGCAGCGCGTGCAGCATGCCGGTGGTGTTGCTGTCGCCGCCAGCGCCCGGGTTGTCCTGCGTGTCGGCCACCACCACGGGCTGGCCGGCTGTTTCGCCCAGGGCCAGGGCGCGCTGCGCCGCGTCGTGGGCGCCCAGCACCTCAGCCTGCCACTGCGTGGGCTCGGCCACGGCGGCGTACAGCGCCTCTACCGCCGCCTGCGCCCGCTCACCGTGGCCCCAGACCGTGGGGCCGCACTCGTCGAAGTCCGCCGCCGGAAAGCCGGGGCAGAAGCTCAGCACGGTGCCGTGTTCGCGGTCCAGCGCCACCAGGCGCTCGTACAGCGACTTGGCCGGCTCCATGAAGGTGCACTGTGAGTTCAGCGCGATGAGATACGGCAGGCGCCGCATGTGCATCGGCTCCTTGTGGCCGGCACGCAGGCGCCGCGCCATCAGCTCGGCTGCCAATGCCCCCGTGTCGGCCATGTCCACATGCGGATAGGTGCGGTAGGACACCAGCGCATCGGCCAGCGCCCACATGCGCTGCGTGACGTTGGCGTGCAGGTCCAGGCTGGCCACGATGGGCAGGCCGGGGCCGACGATGTCGCGCAGGCGCTGCAGCAGTTCGCCCTCGGCATCTTCCGCGTGCTCGGTCACGGCGGCGCCGTGCAGGTCCAGGTAGATGCCGTCCAACCCGCCACCGGCCAAGGCGGCACGCACATCGTCGACGATCGCCCCGGCAATGCGCTCGAAAGCGTCCCGCGTGACGTAGGACGAGGGAATGGCCCCGGCCCAGCAGGAGGGCAGCAGCGTCCAACCGTGGCTCCTGGCCGCATCGATGAAGCCGCCCACGGGGATGTTGATGCCCGTCATCTGCGCATGCATGGCGGCACCGCGCGCGAAAGCGGGAAAGGAGTCGCCCCGGGTGAAGGCAGCCCAGTCGGCCAGGCTGGGGGCGAAGGTGTTGGTCTCGTGCTGGAAGCCGGCGATGAGGATACGCATCTTCGAATCATCGCACCGCAACCAGAATTCTCCCATGCAGCACACCCCTTCCTGCCCTTCCGGGACTTCACGACTTCCCAAACGACTTCCCAAACGACTTCCCGAAGCGTCCCGGACGGGGGCGGCGCCAGCCTTGGCTGGCAGCCGTCTGCGCTGGGCGCTGTGGCGCTGCTTGCCTGACCGGGTGGTGAGGTACGCGGCCGGCGTCACCGCCGCTCTGGCCTTGAGTACCGGCCTGCTGGCCGCCTGCGGCGGGGGCGCAGAGTCGACACCCCCGGCCGGCGCGGGGGTCCTGCGGGTGGCGCTCACCGACGCACCCGCCTGCGGCTACGAGGCGGTGTTCGTCACCGTGCGCGAGGTGCGCGCGCACAAGAGCCTCACGGCGACCGAGAGCGATGCTGGCTGGGCCAGGATCACCCTGCCCAGCCCTCGGCGGATCGACCTGCTGACCCTGACCAACGGTGCCCTGGACGAACTCGGCCAAGTCCCGCTGGAGGCCGGGCGCTACACGCAGATGCGCCTGCTGCTGGCGGACAACACGGCGGCCACGCCGCTGGCCAACGCCGTCAGGCCCTCGGGCAAGACGGAAGTGGCGCTGGAGACCCCCAGCGCTCTCCAGAGCGGCCTGAAGATGAGCGTCAACATCGACGTGTCTGCCAACGAGATCGCCGATGTGGTGATTGACTTCGATGCCTGCCGCTCTGTGGTGACGGCCGGCCGCTCAGGCCGCTACCTGCTCAAGCCGGTGCTCAGCGTGACGCCTCGGTATCTGTCAGGTGTGCGTGGCAGCCTGGAGGCGACTGCCGTCGGGGGCGCAGCCGTGACCCTTCAGAGCGCTGGCGAGGTCATCAAGGCCACGGCACCGGACCCGGCCACGGGCGCCTTCCGCCTGGCGCCGGTGGCGCCCGGCACCTACGACCTGGTGGTGACTTCACCCGGCCGGGCCACGGCGGTGGTCACAGGGGTCACGGTGCTGCCAGACACGCTCACCGATGTCTCCAACGCGGCCCTCGCGCCGCAGGCCTGCACGTGCGGGGTCGTCCGCGGCAAGGTGACCGTGCAGCCCGCGCCTGCCACATTGGATGCGGTGGTTCGGGTGCAGCAGGCGCTGCTGCCCAGCGGGCCGACGGTCGAGGTCGCGAGTGCTGCCGTCGATGCAACGACGGGCGAGTACGGCTTCACGCTTCCCACCGGGGCGCCGGTGCGCGCCACCTTCACCGCCAGCGGCGCCGCGCTGGCCTTTGCGCCCGCTGCCTCATCGGCCGGGGCCTACCAGGTCCGGGCGATTGCCGCTGGCGTGACCAAGGGACCGACCGCCGTGACGGTCAGAGACACAACACCCGCGATCGTCGACTTCATGTTCCCGTGAGCGGCTGGGACGGTACCGGCGCTTCGTGCCGGCCCGCCCCGGCGCACAGCTTCAGCCGCCAAAGGCGAAGTCGCGGCCGGGCGCGGCACTGAACAGCGCCCGGGTGTAGGCGTGCTGCGGCGCGCCGAACACCTGGTGCGCGG
>JBMLPD010000257.1:0-1220 GCA_049242285.1 Rubrivivax sp. | reverse complement strand
CAGGGCGACGCGCCGCCTTCACGATCGCGCTTCAACATCTCGCGCTGGGCGCTGGAACATGGCCCGCTGACACGGTATCTCATGGTGGTGCTGCTGGTGCTGGGCGGCGCGGCCTACTTCCAGCTGGGTCAGGACGAAGACCCGCCCTTCACTTTCCGCGCCATGGTGGTGCAGGCCTGGTGGCCCGGCGCCAGCGCGCAGGAAATGGCCGAGCAGGTCACCGACAAGATCGAGCGCCTGTCGCAGGAGGTGCCCTACGCCGACGTGATCCGCAGCTACACCAAGCCCGGCGAATCGGTCACCATCCTGCAGATCAAGGACAGTTCGCCGCCCAAGGAGGTGGGCAACGTCTGGTACCAGGTGCGCAAGCGCATCAACGACGCGCGCGGCACCCTGCCCTCTGGCGTGATCGGGCCCTTCTTCAACGACGACTTCGGCGATGTGTACGGCTCCATCGTCGCGCTGTCGGCCGATGGCTTCTCCAAGGAGGAGCTGCGCGTGTTCGCCGAGGACGTGCGCTCGCGCCTGCTGCGCGTGCCCGACGTGGCCAAGGTGGAACTGTTCGGCGTGCAGGCCGAGAAGGTCTACATCGAGATTCCCCAGAAGCGCCTGGCCCAGCTGGGGCTGGACTTCAACCAGGTGCTGGGGCAGCTGGCGGCGCAGAACGCGGTCGAGGGCGCGGGCGTCTTCGATGCGGGTTCCCAGAACCTGCAGGTGCGCGTGCAAGGGGTATTCAGGTCGCTGGACGATCTGCGCCGCATGCCCCTGCGCGGCGTCAACCCCGTCACGGGCGCGTCCAGCACCCTGCAACTGGGCGAGATCGCGGAGGTGCGCCGCGAGCCGGTGGATCCGCCGCAGGTCCTGGTGCGCCACCAGGGACGGCAGGTCGTCGCCGTGGGGGTGTCCATGGCCAAGGGCGGGGACATCATCGCGCTGGGCAAGCGCCTGCGCACCGAGCTGGACGGCATCCGCCTGTCCCTGCCCGCCGGCATCGCGCTGGAGCAGGTGCAGGACCAGCCGCAGGCCGTGTCACGCTCGGTGGGCGAGTTCGTGCGGGTGCTGATCGAGGCCATTGCCATCGTGCTGGCCGTGAGCTTCATCAGCCTGGGGCTGCACACCAAGCCCCTGCGCATCGACATCTGGCCCGGCATGGTGGTGGCGCTGACCATCCCGCTGGTGCTGGCCATCACCTTCGTCACCATGTACTACTGGGGCGTGGG
>JBMLPD010000256.1:0-1892 GCA_049242285.1 Rubrivivax sp. | reverse complement strand
CGCAAGTTCATGTCGGCCGCGCGCGCGGCGGCGCGCAACAAGCCGGTGCTGATCGTCAAGGCCGGGCGCTCGCTGCAGGGCCAGGCCGCGGCGGCCTCGCACACGGGCGCGCTGGCCGCCTCGGACATCGTGTTCGACGCCGCCATCCGCCGCGCCGGCATGCTGCGCGTGGACACCCTGCAAGACCTGTTCGACGCGGCCGAGACCCTGGCGCACTTCAAGGGCCCGGTCCTCAGTGACGCCCTGGTGCAAGGCACGGCCGAGCCCTCGCTGATGCTGGTGACCAACGGCGGCGGCGCGGGCGTGCTGGCGGCGGACGCCTGCGCGCGCGAGGGCGTGACCCTGGCGCCGCTGACCGGCGCCCTGCGCGCCGCGCTGGAGCCGGGCCTGCCGGCCCACTGGTCACGCGCCAACCCGGTGGACATCATCGGCGACGCTCCTGTGGCGCGCTACGTGCACACCTTGCGCACCTTGCTGCAAGACCCCGCCAGTGGCACCGTGCTGTTCATGCACGCCCCCACGGCCATCGTGCCCAGCGCGGACATCGCCCGCGCCCTGGTGGCTGAACTCGGCCCCTTGCTGCGTGCCACCCCGGGGCGGCTGCAAGCCTGCTGGCTGGGCGCCCGCGCCGTGGAAGAAGCCCGGCGCCTGTTCGAGGCCGCCGGCATCGCCTGCCACGACACGCCCGAGTCCGCGGTGCGGGCCTTCGCCATGCTCACCACCTACCGGCGCAACCAGTTCGAGCTGATGCAGACGCCGCCGCTGCGCCGCCTGGCCACGGCGGGCGCACCTGCCGTCCCTGGTTCACCGGGGGCCCCCGTTGCCGGACAGTCCGGCGTGGCCGAACTCATCGACCAGGCCCTGGCCGAAGGCCGCGAGGTGCTGACCGAGCCCGAGGCCAAGGCCTTGATGGCCGCGGCCGGGGTGCCCGTGGTGCCCTCCGCCATCGCCGGGCCCACGCCCGAGGCGGCCGTGCAGACAGCCCAGGCGCTGGGCTTTCCGGTGGTGCTGAAGGTGCTGTCGGCGCAGATCTCGCACAAGAGCGACGTGGGCGGCGTGGCGCTGAACCTGGAGAACGCGCAGGAGGTGGCGGCCGCGGCCCAGGCCATCCTGGTGCGCGCCGCCCAGCGCCGGCCCGACGCCCGCATCGACGGCTTCACGGTGCAGCCCATGGTGCGCCGGCCACGTGCGCTGGAACTCATCGTGGGCGCCAGCATCGACCCGCTCTTCGGCCCCGTGCTGCTGTTCGGCCAGGGCGGCACCGCCGTGGAAGTGGTGGCCGACCGCGCCGTGGCCCTGCCGCCGCTGAACGCCGCCCTGGCCCGCGCGTTGATCGACCGCACCCGCGTGGCGCGCCTGCTGCGGGGCTGGCGCGACGTGCCTGCGGCCGACATCGACGCCGTGGTGGACACGCTGATGGTCGTGGCGCAGTTGCTGGCCACCGAGCCCCGCATCGCCGAGATCGACCTCAACCCCCTGCTGTGCGACGCCGCCGGCGCGGTGGCGCTGGACGCCCGGGTGCGCGTGAGCGCCGCCGCTCCGGGAGGCGCATCGCACTTCGCCATCCGGCCCTACCCGCAGGAACTGGTGGAGACCGTGCCCTGGCAGGGCCGCTCCCTGGTGCTGCGCCCCATCCGGCCCGAGGACGAACCCCAGCACCGGGCCTTCGTGACACGGCTGCAGCCGCTGGACATGCGCATGCGCTTCTTCTACAGCCGGCGCCAGATCGGCCCCACCGAGATGGCGCGGCTGACGCAGATCGACTACGAGCGCGAGATGGCCTTCATCGCCACCGCCCCCGGCCCCGAAGGCGCAGAGGAAACCCTGGGCGTGGTGCGCGCCGTGGCCGACCCCGACAACGAGCAGGCCGAGTTCGCCATCGTCGTGCGCTC
>JBMLPD010000255.1:0-2301 GCA_049242285.1 Rubrivivax sp. | reverse complement strand
TTCTACGCCAACAAGACCATCACCACGGGTGAGGGCGGCATGCTGGTCACGCGCGACCCGGCCCTGGCTGCCCGCGCCCGCGTGATGCGCCTGCACGGCATCAGCCGCGACGCCTTCGACCGCTTCAGCGCCCAGGTGCCCAGCTGGTACTACGAGATCGTGGCGCCGGGCTTCAAGTACAACCTGACCGACATTGCCGCGGCGCTGGGCCTCCACCAGCTGCGCCGGGCGCGGGATTTCCAGCGCAAGCGCGAGCAGCTCGTGGCCTGCTACACGCAGGCGCTGCAGGGGCTGCCGCTGCGGCTGCCCGCGCAGGCGCCCTCAGGCGACCAGCACGCCTGGCATCTGTACGTGGTGAGGTTGACGGATGACGCCCCCATCGGCCGCGACCAGCTGATCGAGGCGCTGTACGCGCAGGGCATCGGTTGCAGCGTGCACTACATCCCGCTGCACCTGCAGCCCTACTGGCGCGACCGCTACGGCCTGCGCCCCGTGCAGTTCCCGCACAGCCAGCGCGCCTACGAGCGCATGCTCAGCCTGCCGTTGTACACGCGCATGACCGAGGCCGACGTGGATCGCGTGGCCCGGGCGCTGCGTGGGGTGCTGCAGCCAGTGCCGTCCTCCGCGAGGCCTCTGGCAAGAGGCGCCTGAGCGGCGAAACGGCAAAGGGCCGGGCTCTCAGGCCTCGGTGCGTTCCGGGCCGGCGTCTGCAGCCGGGTCGGGCTCACTGCCTGTGGCAGCGTCATGCCCCAGCGCGGTGTCGCGCGCCAGCTCCCGCATCAGTTTCTTTTCCGCGGTGGTCAGCGGACGGCCCAGTTTCTGGCTCAGCCGCAGCAGCAGGTGGCGGTCGGCGTCCTGGGGCAGGCCTCGAGAGCCGGGCAGATCGGCTGCCAGTTCCTGGCGGTCTTCCACTGGCAGATCGCCCCACCAGCTGCTGACCATGGGCTGCAGCGACTCGCGCATCTCCTCGACTTCCTCGGGCGAGGGGCCCAGGGCGCGGGGCCGTGCGGCGCGGTGGTCCATGCCGACCTGACGCGGCGCCCAGTCACGCCCGTGGCCTTCGCGCCCGTCCTGGCGGTCACGTGCCTGCGACGGGCCAGAGCGCTCAAACGTCACCGTGCCGTCGCCCCACAAGGCACGGGCCAGATCCTCGCCGCGCACGATGCAGCGTTCGTCGGCCTGGCGCAGCAGCGCCGACCATGCGCCATCGGACTCGGCCAGCTCCTCCAGATCCCGGGCGGATTCATCGCCCAGCAGGCACACGTTGACGCCTTGCAACTGCACGGCGTCCACCACCGGCAGCAGGCGGTCGTCGTCGGCCACCAGCACCAGCCGGTCGTAGCCTGGGTGATCGGCCAGGGCCGTCAGGTCACGCGCCATGGCCAGGGTGAGCGAAGCACCGGCGTCAGCCGTTTCGGGGGCCACCCAGCGGTGGACGATGCCCGGCAGCATGTGCTGCGGGCGCTGGCTGGCGTACCAGTACACGCGGGAGATATCCGCCGGGCTGCCCTGCGCGTCCAGGGCGGCTTCCAGGCAGACCCGCAGGCGCTCCAGCCGCGCGGCCGTGGGGTCGTCCTGATCGGCCAGCCAGGCCAGATAGCGGGCGTCCACCAGGGCGGCGCAGCGCTCCCGGCGGGCGCGCACGGGACGGCGAATCCCAGGGGTATCGGTAAAGGCATTCATTCGGAAAGGATGGCCCAGCCATCAAGGGAGAAAGTGAAGGGGACCTGCGAAGCGGTCATCGTCGATGGTGATGAACCGCGGCGATCTGTAGCCGCCTCCGAAGTCCTGTCGGCTCCCTTGGGGGTGGATTATCCCGGGAAGCCGAAGGGTCTGCCGGCGCAGCACCTGCAGTCTGGTCACGGTATGCTGGTTCGTTCATGCCCAAACGCATCTTTGACCTCGTTTTCAGCGCGTTGGCGCTGTTGCTGCTGGCGCCGGTGTTCGCGCTCATCGCCCTGGTCATCCGGTGGGACACGCCTGGTCCCATGCTGTTCCGGCAGGCGCGCGTGGGCCGCGGCGGGCGGGTGTTTCGCATCCGCAAGTTCCGCACGATGGTGGTTGATGCGCCCTCGCAGGGCCCGGCCCTCACCATCGGGCAAGACCCACGCATCACCCGCGTGGGCACCTGGCTGCGCCGCACCAAGCTGGACGAACTGCCGCAGTTGATGGACGTTCTGCAAGGCCACATGAGCCTGGTGGGCCCGCGGCCGGAAGTGCCGCAGTACGTGGCCCTGTACCCGCCCGACCTGCGCGAGCGCGTCCTCTCGGTGCGCCCGGGCATCACCGACCCGGTGTCTT
>JBMLPD010000254.1:0-17330 GCA_049242285.1 Rubrivivax sp. | reverse complement strand
CCAAGAGGTAGTTGACGCGAGGGGAAGTCCCTGTAGACAGGCTCAGTGCGAACGGACGGAGTCGCGGGTACTTCGGCAGGCTCAATGCGGGCCGCCCCTTGGGTTCGGCAGCAACGTTTCACTGTGAAGCAGCGTTGGGTTCAGCCTTGCGCAGCCACCCGCTCCGCCTTGCTCTGCAGCTTGTTCAGGGCAGACAGATAGGCCTTGGCTGAGGCGACGACGATGTCCGGATCTGCACCCACTCCGTTGACGACACGGCCTCCCAATTGCAGACGCACTGTCACCTCCCCCTGCGACTCGGTGCTGCCCGAGGTGATGGCATTGACGGAGTACAGCAGCATTTCCGCACCGCTGGACAATCTGGACTCAATCGCCTTGAGGCTTGCATCCACCGGACCGTTGCCCGCGCTCTCGGCCTTAAACTGCTGGCCCGCTGCAGAAAAAGTGACGCTGGCGTACGGACGCTCGCCAGTCCCGGACTTCTGGCACAGGGAAAGCAGCCGATAGTGCTCTTGCTCCACCGTCACACTCTCGTCGCTGACCAGCGCGATGATGTCCTCGTCAAAGATCTCGCTCTTGCGGTCTGCCAGGTCCTTGAAGCGCGCAAAGGCGGCGTTGATCTCGGCTTCGGACTCCAGCTCGACACCCAGTTCCTGCAGCCTTTGCTTGAAGGCATTGCGGCCTGAAAGTTTTCCCAGGACGATGCGATTGGTGCTCCAGCCCACGTCTTCGGCCCGCATGATCTCGTAGGTGTCCCGGGCCTTGAGCACGCCGTCCTGATGAATGCCGGAAGCGTGCGCGAAGGCATTGGCACCCACGACCGCCTTGTTGGGCTGCACCACGAAACCCGTGGTCTGGGCGACCAGTTTGGAGGCCGGCACGATCTGAGCGGCGTCGATCCCCACTTCGAGCCCGAAATAGTCCCGGCGCGTACGCACCGCCATCACCACTTCCTCCAGGGAACAGTTGCCGGCTCTCTCACCCAGTCCGTTGATGGTGCACTCCACCTGCCGGGCACCACCGGTCATCACCCCCGCCAGGGAGTTGGCCACCGCCATGCCCAGGTCGTTGTGGCAATGCACGGACCAAACCGCCTTGTCGGCATTGGGAATGCGCTCACGAAGGTTCTTGATGAAGTTCCCGTAGAGCTCGGGGATGGCATAACCCACCGTGTCGGGGATGTTGATGGTGGTCGCCCCCTCCGCAATCACGGCCTCCAGGACGCGACAGAGAAATTCAGGATCAGAGCGGTAACCATCCTCGGGCGAAAACTCCACATCGCCACACAGATTCCGCGCGAAGCGCACCGCCAGCCGGGCCTGATCGAAGACCTGCTCACGGGTCATGCGCAGCTTTTTCTCCATGTGGAGTTCGCTGGTCGCAATGAAGGTGTGGATCCTGGAGGAAGCTGCAGTCCTCAGGGCTTCTGCTGCGCGGGCGATGTCGCGGTCATTGGCCCGGGCAAGTGAACACACCGTGCTGTCCTTGATGACGTCGGCGATGGACCTGACGGCCTCGAAGTCGCCGTTGCTGGAGGCCGCGAAGCCCGCCTCGATCACGTCCACCCGAAGCCTTTCAAGTTGCCGCGCGATGCGCAGCTTTTCTTCGCGGGTCATGGACGCGCCGGGAGACTGCTCGCCGTCGCGCAATGTCGTGTCAAAGATGAAGAGCTTGTCGGTCATGGAAGTCATCCCGGGCCGGGTCTGAAAGCGAATGGAAAGTCAAAGAGGGGGCAGAAATGCAAACGGCCCGCTGCGGTTTGCTGGCGGGCCGTCCATCCAAGGAACTTGTCACGAACGTGGATGATCAGCGCGCCGTCGGCACCTCTAGGTCAGGAGCAGCAGTGGAACGGAACACCCGGATCATCGACGCAATGTAGCACATGCGCGCATCAATGCAGTCCACGCTCCTCAGGCTCGTCGGTCGAGGTGGCAATCACGCTCACAGGCCGGCCCTTGGACTTCCTGTACACATAGATCACGTACCCGGACAATCCGTAGGACAAGAACAGACAGAACAACACGATGGGCGGATGGACATTGACCAGCGCAATGCCCAGGGCCACGGCCACGATGACCGCGAAGGGCACCGTCCTGCGCCCCCCTACCACCTTGAAACTGTAGAAGGGAAGGTTCGTGACCATGGTCAACCCGGCAAAGAAGGTGATGCCCAGCGAGCTCCAGGACAGCCAGGGGATCGTCGACGCATCGCGCCAGCCGGCGTCTTCCATCACGAAGATCCAGCCAATCACCAGCGCAGCAGCCGCCGGGCTCGGCAGACCCTGGAAGAAACGCTTGTCCACCACCCCGATGTTGGTATTGAAGCGGGCCAGCCTCAGCGCAGCGGCGGCGCAGTAGATGAACGCCACGATCCAGCCCGCCTTGCCCAGGCCCTTCAAAGACCACTCGTACACGATGAGTGCCGGCGCAAGGCCGAAGCTCACCATGTCGCACAGGCTGTCCATCTGCTCGCCAAACGCGCTCTGCGTGTTGGTCATCCGCGCAATGCGGCCATCCAGGCTGTCCAGGATGGCCGCGCAGAAGATGCCGATGGCCGCCGCCTCGAACCGGCCCGACATGGCCATGACAATGCCGTAGAAGCCCGCGAACAGCGCGGCAAGCGTTACCGCGTTGGGCAGGACATAGATGCCGCGCCGACGCGGCTTCGCGGGTAACGGGACGTCTTCGGGGTCAGTTGACGACATCGCTGTCCTTGGAAATCCGGGTCAAGAACCTTCCTGCAGAAGGGTTCAGTTGCGGCTCTTGTCCACCAGCTTGTTGGCCTTGATCCAGGGCATCATGGCACGAAGCTTCTCGCCCACGACCTCGATCTGGTGCTCGGCCATCAACCGGCGCCGGGAGGTCAGCGTGGGGGCGCCAGCACGGTTCTCCAGAATGAAGCTCTTGGCATATTCGCCCGTCTGGATGTCGTGCAGCACTTTGCGCATGACCTGCTTGGTCTCGTCGTTGACGATGCGGGGGCCGGTGACGTACTCGCCGTACTCCGCGTTGTTCGAGATGGAGTAGTTCATGTTGGCGATGCCGCCTTCGTAGATCAGGTCCACGATCAGCTTCAGCTCGTGCAGGCACTCGAAATAGGCCATCTCAGGCGCATAACCCGCCTCCACCAATGTCTCGAAACCGGCCTTGATGAGTTCAACCGTACCGCCGCACAGCACGGCCTGCTCGCCGAACAGGTCGGTCTCGGTCTCCTCACGGAAGTTGGTCTCGATGATGCCGGCCTTGCCCCCGCCGTTGGCGGCCGCGTAGCTCAGCGCAACATCACGAGCCTTGCCTGAGCGGTCGGCATGCACGGCAATCAGGTGAGGCACGCCGCCGCCTTGAGCGTAGGTGCTGCGCACCGTGTGACCGGGGGCCTTGGGGGCGACCATCCAGACATCCAGGTCCTCACGCGGAACCACCTGACCGTAGTGCACGTTGAAACCGTGCGCAAACGCCAGCGAAGCGCCCTGCGGGATGTGCGGCTCGATGTCGTTCCTGTAGACAGAGGCGATCTGCTCGTCGGGAAGCAGCACCATCACGACGTCGGCCGTCTTGACAGCCTCGGCCACCTCGGCAACCTTCAGGCCGGCCTTTTCCACCTTGGACCAGGACGCGCCGCCGCGGCGCAGGCCGACGGTCACCTTGACCCCACTGTCATTCAGGTTCTGCGCGTGCGCATGGCCTTGCGAGCCGTAGCCGATGATGGTGACGTTCTTGCCCTTGATCAGGCTCAGATCGGCGTCTTTGTCATAGAAAACCTTCATGCTCTCTCCGTTCTTCGTGGTGGGATGGGTGGGGGGGGTGGGGAACCAGGGTGTCGAGGCAACCCGTGATCAAACCCTGAGGATGCGCTCGCCACGTCCGATGCCGCTGGCACCGGTACGCACGGTTTCAAGAATCGATGCCCGATCGATGGCAACGAGGAATGCGTCAAGTTTGCTGGAATCACCAGTCAGCTCGATGGTGTAGCTCTTCTCGGTCACGTCGATGATGCGCCCGCGGAAGATGTCTGCCATCCGCTTCATCTCCTCGCGCTCCTTGCCGACGGCGCGCACCTTGATCAGCATCAGCTCACGCTCGGTGAAGTGTCCTTCCGTCAGGTCGACCACCTTCACCACCTCGATCAGCCGGTTCAGATGCTTGGTGATCTGCTCGATGACATCATCGGAACCTGTGGTCACGATCGTCATGCGCGACAGGGAAGCATCCTCCGTGGGGGCCACCGTCAGGGTCTCGATGTTGTAGCCGCGCGCGGAGAACAAGCCCACAACGCGTGAAAGAGCGCCGGCCTCGTTCTCGATCAGTACTGCAATGATGTGTTTCATCTGAATCGTCCTCCAGGCGCTCAGGCGGCCCACCGGTGGGAAGGCACCCCATCCTCAAGGTTCGAGTTGAACAGGTTGCAAAAGAGACAGGCCCAGTGGCGGATCACGGTGTCCTGTGGCTTCAGCCCGCAGCGCAGCGGTCACCGCGCGGGGCTTGACGCGCAGGACTTCCGGATCAGAGGTCCTCAGAGCCCAACAGCATCTCCGAGATGCCCTTGCCCGCCTGGACCATCGGCCAGACGTTTTCGGAAGGGTCTGTCCTGATGTCCAGGAAGACCGTCCGATCCTTCAGGCGGATCGCCTCTCTCAAGGCGGGCTCCACGTCCGCAGGGGCTTCGATCTTGAGCCCTACATGGCCGTAGGCTTCTGCCAGCTTGACAAAGTCCGGCAGTGCATCCATGTAGCTGTGTGAATACCGGCCACCGTAGTCCAGTTGCTGCCACTGGCGCACCATGCCCAGGTAACGATTGTTCAGGGACAACACCTTCACAGGTGTGCGGTATTGCAGGCAGGTCGACAGCTCCTGGATGCACATCTGGATGGAGCCCTCGCCTGTGATGCAAAAGACGTCGGCATCAGGCTTGGCGAGCTTGATGCCCATGGCGTACGGCAGGCCCACGCCCATCGTTCCAAGACCACCTGAGTTGATCCAGCGGCGCGGCTCGTCGAACCCGTAGTACTGGGCCGCCCACATCTGGTGCTGCCCGACGTCCGAGGTGATGTAAGCGTCCGTGCCGCGGGTCAGGCGGTGCAGCGTCTCCACGACCATCTGCGGCTTGATCACCTCGGTGCTGGGGCGGTACTTGAGGCACTCCCTGCCCCGCCAATCGGCGATCTGGGCCCACCAGGACTGCAAGGCCTGGACGTCGGGGCGCGCGGTGGCTTCGCGAATCTGCGCCACCAACTCGGTCAGGACCTCCTTGACGTCGCCCACGATCGGCACATCCACCTTCACCCTTTTGGAAATCGATGAAGGGTCGATGTCCACGTGGATGATCTTGCGCTCGATCGACGCAAAGTGCTTGGGATTGCCGATGACCCGGTCATCAAAACGCGCCCCGACCGCCAGCAGCACGTCACAGTGCTGCATGGTCATGTTGGCCTCGTAGGTGCCATGCATGCCCAACATGCCCAGGAACTTGGGGTCAGATGCAGGGATGGCGCCCAAACCCATCAGCGTGTTGGTGCAGGGGAACCCCAGGAAATCGGCCAGGGCCCGCAACTCCTGCGAAGCCTCGCCCAGGATGACGCCGCCACCGCTGTAGATGTAGGGGCGCTTGGCCGACAGAAGCAGTTGCACCGCCTTGCGGATCTGCCCCCCGTGACCCTTGCGGACCGGGTTGTAAGACCGCATGGCGATGGTCTCGGGATACTCGAACGCCGCCGTCCGCAACGACACATCCTTCGGGATGTCCACCACGACCGGCCCCGGACGCCCGCTGCGGGCGATGTGAAAGGCCTTCTTGACCGTGGACGCGAGGTCCCGAACATCCTTGACGAGGAAGTTGTGCTTGACGATGGGCCGGGTGATGCCTACGGTGTCACACTCCTGGAAGGCGTCCAGCCCGATCGCCGGGGTGGGAACCTGCCCCGTGATGATCACCATCGGGATGGAGTCCATGTACGCCGTGGCGATGCCCGTGATGGCGTTGGTCACGCCCGGGCCGGAGGTCACCAGCGCCACGCCGACCTCGCCGGTGGCACGCGCGTAGCCATCGGCCGCATGCACGGCGGCCTGTTCGTGGCGAACCAGCACGTGCTCGATGACGTCCTGCTTGTACAGGGCGTCGTAGATGTACAGCACTGCACCGCCCGGGTATCCCCAGAGAAACTTCACACCCTCGGCCTGGAGACTGCGCACCAGTATTTCCGAGCCGTTGGGGTCGATCGTGGGGGAATTCGCTCGCGCCGATGCGGCACGCTTGACTTCCGCGGCAGACATGTCCATTTGGAACCTCTGAGATTTTCTCTGACGAAAAACCATTGGTGCACCTCCTGCGCACCCTCGTGGGGCGGATTTGGTGCCTGCGCGGTCTTCAAAGAGCAACGCAGTAAAACCGCGTGCATCGATGGCTGACCTGTCGCGCTGGGCGACGGCCGGAGTATGCCACCTGCCTCGGCTCGCATGAACAGGCTGCGACACGGATGAGATACTTTGCACACCCTGTGGCCACCTCGACGCACAAGCATTGACCTCGGAACAGTCCCTTGCGGACTTCCTGAAGAGCGTGGAAAAACGCGCCTTCAAGCGAACCGCTTTCACTGTGCGGGACGACGATTCGGCCCTGGACATCGTGCAGGACGCCATGATCCGGTTGGCCGAACACTACGCGCAGCGCCCGAGCGCGGAGTGGCCCATGCTGTTTCAGCGCATCCTGACCAACGCCACGATGGACTGGTTCAGGCGCCAGAAGGTCAAGAACGCCGTCATCACCTCCATTGACGCCGTGGAGAACCCGCAGGACGACGCCGGGTTCGATTTGCTGGAATACCTGACACATCAGGGTGAGACGTCAGGCACGGAAAGCGCTGCCGACGCCGCTTACCGCTCGCAGGTCATGGCGATCATCGAATCGGAAGTTTCAGCGCTGCCCGCACGTCAACGGGAAGCCTTCCTGTTGCGTTACTGGGAGGAAATGGATGTCGTCGAAACAGCACGGGTCATGGGGTGTACGGAGGGCAGCGTCAAGACGCATTGCTCGCGCGCCGTTCACGCCCTGGCGCGCGCCTTGAAGGCCAGAGGAGTAGCGCTGTGATGAATTCGCCGAAGAGCCCGCATCCCCCTCGCCTGGAGGCGGCAGACGCCGAGCGTCTGTTCGCTCAGCGGATCGTGGCCGGGTTGGGGGGCCGAGACCCCAGCCTGCCAGCGCAGGTTGAAAGGCGCCTGTCCGCGTCACGGTGGCAAGCTGTCGAATCCGCGCGGCGGGTTCGGCGGCTGAGGGCCCTCGCATCGCAAGCCAAGCTCGCCACCGCTTCCGGTCCCGTGCAGTTCACGCCCTGGTGGGCGCGGCTGGCCTCCTTCTTGCCGGCGCTGGCCCTGACGCTGGGCCTCATCGCCATTGACCAGCTCAACCTGATGCAGCGCATCGAGGCAGCGGCAGAGGTGGATGCCGCCTTGTTGGCAGATGACCTGCCACCGGCCGCGTATGTTGATCCAGGCTTCGCCGAATTTCTGAAGCAACCGCGTCCATGAGGGCCCTCCCCAGCCGCTGTCTTCGCGTCATCCATTGGCTGCTGGCAGCGGCTTTGGTTTGCGGGGGACACGCCGTGGGTCAAACAAAGGGCTCCGCGGCAGGCCAGATCGCGGCGCCTTCGAGTTCTGGCCAAACGCCGTGGGCATCTCTGTCTCCGCAGCAGAAGCGGGATCTGCAGCCGCTGCAAAAGGAATGGCTGAGCCTGACCGCAGATCGGCAGCAGAAGTGGCTGGAAGTCGCCGCCCGAATGCCCTTCATGTCCGATGATGAGCGTGCGCGGGTACGCGACCGGATGTTCGAGTGGGCCCGCATGTCGCCCACCCAGCGCGGGCAGGCCCGGCTTCAATTCCAGGAAGTGCGCCAGCGGCCCTCAGAAGACCGGCAGGCGCAGTGGGAAGCCTATCTCGCCCTGACCGACGACGAGCGAACGGCATGGGCAGGTCAGGCAAGAAGAGGTGCCCCGCAGGCAGTGGCGGCCAGCGGACATGCCGCTGCGCCCCTGTCCGGCATTCAGAAGAAGAACACCGTCGTCGCGCCCGCACAAAGCCTGTCGGCCGGCAAGACGGTCGCGCCCACCCTCGTGCAGATCAAGCCGGGGGCGACCACCCAACTGGTGTCCCGAACACTTGCACCTCCCGCCCACCAACAGCCAGGCATGCCGAAGATCGCGGCCACCGAACACTTCGTCGATCCCCTGACCCTGCTGCCCAAGCGGGGCCCTCAGGCCGCCGCCATGGCAGGCTGGGCGTTTGACCCCGCCCCCTCTCCATGACGTCTGCGCAGGCGCCCACGTCCGCAGCGGCCCCTGTCCTCAGACATGCCGGCATCCGGCGCCGGATGGCCAGCTTCCTTTACGAGGGCCTGCTGCTGTTTGGCGTGGTGATGATGGCCGGTTTCCTGTTTTCGGGCCTGACGCAGCAACGCCATGCCTTGCAAGGCATGTACGCACTCCAGGCCTTCGTCTTCATGGTCTTGGGCGTCTACTTTGTCTGGTTCTGGTCGAAGTCAGGACAGACGCTGGCAATGAAGACGTGGCACGTGCGGCTTGTAGACCGCTGGGGCCACCCCGTGAAGAGACCACGCGCCCTGCTGAGGTACCTGCTCAGCTGGGTTTGGTTCCTGCCCGCGCTGGGCTTGGCGGCTGTGGTCGGCACCCCAGGGGGCGCCGGACTTTGGATGTGTCTGCTCGGTGGGGTGCTTGTCGTGGCCGGGGCCGCTCACTGCAGCCCGGACAGGCAGTTTGTGCACGACCTCATCTGTGGAACCCGGCTGATCGATTGCAGGCCCGTACCCCAGTAGGTTCATCCTCCAGCCCTGCAGATTCAGATGATGAGCACAGATTCGGGCAACGGCCAGGCCGGCAATCCGTACAAGACACACACGGGCTGGCGCCGGGTGATCCGTGCAACAGGCCATTCAGCCCGCGGCCTGCGGGCCGCATGGCATTGCGAGAGCGCCTTTCGACAGGAATGTGTCTTGTTCCTGGTGCTCTTGCCGCTGGGCTTGTGGTTGGGGGGCACCTGGGTGGAGCGGGCGCTGCTGGTGGGGACGGCGGGGCTGGTGTTGATCGTCGAGCTGCTCAACTCTGCGATCGAGACCGCTGTAGACCGCATTTCCCTGGAACACCACGAGCTCAGCAAGCGGTCCAAGGACCTGGGAAGTGCGGCGGTGATGCTGTCACTGCTGCTGTGCGCCGCGGTCTGGGTTTCGGCCGTCTGGGTTCGATTTTCCACCTGACGCCATGCAGCCTGCGACACCCTCGCCCCCACCCTTCACGATCTGCGTGTACTGCGGTTCGCGCCCGGGTGTCGATCCCGCTCATGCCCAGGCTGCCCGGCTGACGGGACAGGTCATTGGCCAGCGCGGCTGGCAGTTGGTCTACGGCGGCGGCAGGGTCGGCTTGATGGGCGTCGTGGCCGATGCCGTGCTGGCAACTGGGGGGCGTGTGGTGGGCGTCATTCCACGCAAGCTGCGCGAGAAAGAGGTTGGGCACGACGCCCTGACCGAAATCCACGTCGTGGACACCATGCACCAACGCAAGCAGATGATGGCCGAGCGTGCCGACGCCTTTCTGGCCTTGCCGGGAGGCATTGGTACCCTGGAAGAGCTTTTCGAGGTGTGGACGTGGCGCCAGATTGGCTACCACGATCAACCCATCGGCGTGCTGAACGTCGCCGGCTTCTACGACGGCCTGCTGGACTTCATGCGAACAACGGTCAACAGTGGCTTTCTTGACCGGACCCAACTCGACAGCCTGCACATCGGCAACGACGTGTCCGATCTGCTGCGCCGATTGCACGGCGCCTCAGTGACGGCGCGGGGGGTGGACGACTACCGCGACATCTGAGCGCCTGGGCTGAAGGCTGGCCCAGACACGCCGCACACTACACCGCCGATTCGTCGGTTTCACCCGTGCGGATGCGCACCACCTGCTCCACCGCCGTCACGAAGATCTTGCCGTCACCGATCTTGCCTGTCTTGGCGGCCCGCACCACAGCATCGATGCATCGATCCACATCTGCGTCCTTGACCACGATCTCGATCTTGACCTTGGGCAGGAAATCCACCACGTACTCGGCGCCCCTGTACAGCTCGGTGTGGCCCTTTTGGCGCCCGAAGCCTTTGACCTCGGTGACCGTCAGGCCGGACACGCCCACGTCCGCGAGAGACTCTCTGACCTCGTCGAGCTTGAACGGCTTGATGATGGCGGTGATCTGCTTCATGGAACCCTCGGCTTTCGGAATCTCCAGACAGTTTACGCACGGAACCGGGAAGTGATGGGGTAGCGCCAGTCGCGGCCGAAGGCACGGTAGGTGATGCGAATGCCCACAGGCGACTGACGTCTCTTGTACTCGTTGATCTTGATGAGGTGGGTCACCCGCTCCACGTCGGCGCGGGCATAGCCCAGATCAACGATGTCCTCCACACTGCGGTCTTCCTCCACGTACAAGGCCAGAATGCCGTCCAGGATGTCATAAGGCGGCAGACTGTCCTGATCGGTCTGGTTGGGGCGCAGTTCAGCAGAGGGGGCCCGCGTGATGATGCGATCCGGAATGACGGCCCCACCCGGCTGCTCGTTGCGCCAGCGGGCCAGGCGGTAGACCAAGGTCTTGGCCACGTCCTTGATCACCGCGAATCCTCCGGCCATGTCCCCGTACAGGGTGCAGTAACCCGTCGCCATTTCGCTCTTGTTGCCCGTGGTCAGCACGATGGCGCCCGTCTTGTTGGACAAGGCCATCAGCAGAGTGCCGCGAATTCGCGCCTGGATGTTCTCTTCCGTGGCGTCCTCGGCCAGACCGGCGAAGAACGGCGCCAGCCTCGTTGTGAAGGCTTCGAAGACCGAGGCGATCGGAATCTCGTCGTGGCGTACCCCCAGCCGCTCGGCCATTTCACGCGCGTCAATCCAGGAGATGTCTGCGGTGTAGGCAGACGGCATCATCACCGTCCTGACGCGGTGGGGCCCCAGGGCGTCAACCGCCACGGCCAGCACCAAGGCCGAGTCAATTCCACCCGACAGACCGATGATCGCGCCCGGGAACCCGTTCTTGCCGACGTAATCGCGAACCCCCGTGACCAACGCGGACCACGCCTGCTGCTCCACGCACGGCACTGGAGCGATCTGTGCATCCACCTGGCCGTCGGAAGTGACGTTCACCAGCAACAGGCTGCTCTGGAAGGAAGGAGCGCGCGCCCGCACCCTGCCTTGTCGATCGACCGCGAAGGAGGCCCCGTCGAAGACCACTTCGTCCTGCCCGCCCGTGAGGTGCGCGTACAGCACGGGTACGCCGCAGGCCCGAGCGCGCTGAGCCATGCGGTCCTCACGCTCGTAGGTCTTGTCCAGGTGAAAGGGCGAGGCATTGATCACGCACAGCATCTGCGCCCCGGCGGCGCAGGCGGCCTGCGCGGGTTCGTCAAACCAGGCGTCCTCGCAGATCAGTACGCCGACCCGCACGCCCTGCACTTCAAAAACCAGGGGGGGCGCGCCGACCTCACGCCCCGAGGTGAAGTAGCGCCTTTCGTCGAAGACCTGGTAATTCGGCAACTCGCGCTTGTAGTAAGTGCCGGCCAGTTCGCCATTGGTCAGCACGGTGGCCGCGTTGAAGCAAGCAGGCGTGGACCATGACTTCGAGCGGAGATCCGACGGTACAGGGCCTGCGACCGGATGGCCCACCAACACGCAAAGGCCCGCAAGATCCGCCAGTCGCTGCGCAAGCGCCCGCATGGCCTGCTCGCAGGCCAGCATGAAAGCGGGGCGCAACAGCAAGTCCTCGGGCGGATACCCTGTCAGCGAGAGCTCGGGCGACACCACCAGACGGGCACCCTTGACATACGCTTCGCGTGCTGCGGACTCGATGAGCTGTGCGTTGCCCTCGAGGTCTCCCACAATCGCATTGATCTGGGCCAACGCCACCTTCAACATAGGGTCTTCCGGGCCCGACATCAGGAGCCGTCACAAGGTGTCTGAGTATCGCATCCAGGTACACGACTCGCCCGGCGAGATCCCCGCCGCGCAATGGGATGAACTGCTGGAACGGCAAGGCCATCCCACGCCCTTCATGCGCCACGCCTACCTCAGCGCGCTGGAGGCTTCAGGCAGCGCCGTGCCCGAAACCGGCTGGGAGCCCAAGTTCATCACCCTTCGCAAAGAGGGGCTGCTGCAGGCAGCGCTGGCGATGTACCTGAAGAGCCATTCCTACGGAGAGTACGTCTTCGACTGGGCATGGGCCGATGCCTACCACCGCCACCGTCTGCCCTACTACCCCAAGGCCCTGGCGGCCGTTCCGTTCACACCGGTGCCTGGAACGCGCCTTCTGTCGCGGGACGACGCCTCGCGCCACGCCTTGGCCCGTGCGTTTGGGCAGTTTGCACTGGCGTCGGGTCTGTCCTCTGCCCATCTGCTTTTCATGGATGAGGCCGACCGTGTGGCCCTGACAGCCCAGGGGTGGCTGATCCGCCAGGGGCTGCAATTCCACTGGGTACAGGACGCCACCCGGCCCGTACGGGCCTTCGATGAACTGCTGAATGGCATGCACCGCCACAAGCGCAAGAACATCCTGCAGGAGCGCCGGCGCGTGACCGAGGCGGGCGTGGTGTTCTCCGTCCATGAAGGTGCCGAGATCGACGAGGGGCTGTGGGACTTTTTCTATCGGTGCTACTGCGCAACCTACGCCGCGCACCACTCCACGGCCTACCTCACCAGGGACTTCTTCGGCCGGGTGGCGCGGCACATGCCGCACCACTGGGTGCTTTTCGTGGCACGTCGCCACGGCTCACCCATGGCGGCCTCCCTGTTGGCCGTGGATCGCCAAAGGGGTTGGGCCTGGGGACGCTACTGGGGCGCCATGGAGCACGTGAGCTGCCTGCACTTCGAGGCCTGCTACTACCAACCGCTGGCCTGGTGCATTCGACAGGGTTTCAGCCGGTTCGAGGGTGGTGCCCAGGGAGAGCACAAGATGGCGCGCGGCCTGTTGCCCGTGAAGACAAGCTCTGCGCACTGGATCCGTGACGCCCGCTTTGAGGCAGCGATCGCGGATTTCCTGGCCCGAGAGGGAACCGGACTGGAGGCCTACGCAGACGAGTTGCGCGACAGAAGCCCGTTCAGGAACGATCGCGCGCCGCGCGACTGAGGGTCACCGATCTGCACTGAGCGCCCCTGCGCGCAGCAGCCCCACGCCAACCCGGGTCTCAGCCGGGTTGTCTGGCCGCCCAGTTCGCCATGCCGACCTGGACTTCCTCGCGCGCGCTCTGCGGCCCCTCCCAGCCTTGCACCTTCACCCACTTGCCGGGCTCCAGATCCTTGTAGTGCTCGAAGAAGTGCTGAATCGTCTTCAGGCGCATCGGATTGAGGTCTTCAGGCTTCTGCCACTGGGTGTAGATCGACAGGATCTTGTCGATCGGCACGGCCAGCAACTTGTTGTCGCCGCCGGCCTCGTCCGTCATCTTCAGCACGCCCAGGGGCCTGCAGGTGACCACCACACCCGGGATCAGCGGCACGGGGGTGATGACCAGCACGTCCACCGGGTCGCCATCGTCCGCCAGCGTCTTGGGGATGTACCCGTAGTTGCAGGGGTAGTGCATCGCCGTGCCCATGAAGCGGTCGACGAACAAGGCGCCGGACTCCTCGTCCACCTCGTATTTGATGGGGTCGGCATTCATCGGAATCTCGATGATGACGTTGAACTCTTCGGGGGCCTTGGGGCCAGGGGAAACGTTGTGCAGACTCATGCGCGCTTTCGGTCGGGCATATGGGGGCGATCCGGGCGCAGCGCCGCACCGGATCAGGGTTCACCCGGATTCTAGGGCGCGCCCTTGCGAAGCCCTGACAGGCGTGCCGATGCAGGGCCTGACATACCGCACTGTCACCCCCGATCTACCGCAGGAAAACACCATGCCTGCAGGGCTTGACGATCCCGTAGCATCGCGCCGTCCCCAGAGGTGAGGGGCCAGCGCGCACGGGATCGCGAGAAGCGCTCTTGTGCGCTGACGACAGACCGAAAGAAGAAGGAGTTCTCCTGATGTCTACATCGATGGCGCTCAACGCAGCGCTCGCGTGCGGCTTGATTGCCGTGATCTACGGATTCGTCCAGCGCAGCTGGATCCTCAAGCAAGACGCGGGCAACGCGCGCATGCAGGAAATCGCCGGGGCCATCCAGCAAGGCGCCGCAGCCTATCTGGCCAGACAGTACAAGACCATCGGCATCGTCGGGGTCGTCCTGGCGGTTCTGATCTTCATCACCCCGGGCTTGGGCACCATGACGGCGGTGGGTTTCGTGATTGGCGCGGTGTTGTCGGGTGCCTGCGGCTTCATCGGCATGAATGTCTCGGTGCGCGCCAACGTGCGCACGGCGCAAGCCGCCACGCGCGGCATCGGGCCCGCACTGGACGTGGCCTTCAAGGGCGGGGCGATCACGGGCATGCTGGTGGTGGGCCTGGGCCTGCTGGGCGTGGGCATCTTCTTTCTGCTGATCGGCGGAATGGAAACGCCGGACTCCTCCACGCTCAAGCCCTTGCTGGGCCTGGCTTTCGGTTCCTCGCTGATCTCGATCTTCGCGCGCCTGGGCGGAGGCATTTTCACCAAGGGCGCTGACGTCGGCGCTGACCTGGTGGGCAAAGTGGAGGCCGGCATTCCCGAGGACGACCCGCGCAACCCGGCCGTGATCGCCGACAACGTGGGCGACAACGTCGGTGACTGCGCCGGCATGGCGGCCGACTTGTTCGAAACCTACGCCGTGACACTCATCGCCACCATGGCCCTGGGCGCGCTGATGGTGACCTCCGGTGGCGCCGCAGCCGTGGTGTATCCGCTCTTGCTGGGCGGCGTGTCCATCATCGCCTCGATCATCGGCTGCTCGTTCGTCAAGGCCTCAGAGGGCATGAAGAACGTGATGCCGGCGCTGTACAAGGGCTTGATCGTGGCGGGCGTGCTGTCGCTCATCGCCTTCTACTTCGTCACGACGCTGATGTTCCCGGAACCGCTGAAGCTCGCTGGAGGCGGCTCAGCCAGTGCGATGGCGCTGTTCGGCTCCTGCATCGTGGGCCTGGCACTGACGGCTGCCATGGTCTGGATCACCGAGTACTACACGGGCACCCAGTTCAAGCCCGTGCAGCACGTGGCGCAAGCGTCCACCACCGGCCACGGCACCAACATCATCGCGGGCCTGGGCGTGAGCATGAAGTCCACCGCCTGGCCGGTCGCCTTCGTGTGCATCTCGATCTGGGTGGCCTACGCGCTGGCCGGGCTGTACGGCATTGCCATCGCGGCCACCTCCATGCTGAGCATGGCGGGCATCGTCGTGGCGCTGGACGCCTACGGCCCGATCACCGACAACGCAGGTGGCATCGCCGAGATGGCGGAGCTGCCCGACAGCGTGCGCGACATCACCGACCCGCTGGACGCCGTGGGCAACACCACCAAGGCCGTGACCAAGGGCTATGCCATCGGCTCTGCCGGTCTGGCCGCGCTGGTGCTGTTTGCCGACTACACCCACGCGCTGGAAGCACGCGGCATGAGCCTGAGCTTCGACTTGAGCGATCACAAGGTGATCGTCGGCCTGTTCATCGGTGGCTTGATCCCCTACCTTTTCGGCGCCATGGCGATGGAGGCCGTGGGCCGCGCCGCCGGCTCGGTGGTGGTGGAAGTGCGCCGACAGTTCCGCGAGATCAAGGGCATCATGGAAGGCACTGGCAAGCCCGAGTACGGCGCTGCGGTGGACATGCTCACCACCGCGGCCATCAAGGAGATGATCGTGCCGTCGCTGCTGCCGGTCGCGGCCCCCATCCTGGTGGGTTTGCTGCTGGGTCCGGCCGCGCTGGGAGGTCTTCTGATGGGCACCATCATCACCGGCCTGTTCGTGGGCATCAGCATGTGCACGGGTGGCGGTGCATGGGACAACGCCAAGAAGCTGATCGAAGAAGGCTTCACCGACAAGGACGGTGTGACCCACCGCAAGGGCAGCGATGCGCACAAGGCCGCCGTGACCGGCGACACTGTGGGCGACCCCTACAAGGACACCGCCGGCCCTGCCGTGAACCCGCTGATCAAGATCATCAACATCGTGGCGCTGTTGATCGTGCCGCTGCTTCCGATGACCGGCACGGCCAAGGCACCGGCACACGGGGCGGCCCCCGCGGCGGTGACTGCGCCCGCCGCAAACCCCGCACCAGCCGCCGCCGTGGCGCCCGTGGCCAGCGCTGCAGCCTCCAGATAAACCCGCCGGGGCGGTGGAATGCAAAGGCCGCCCTGGGGCGGCCTTTTTCATGGTGCGCCCAGCATGGGCGCACATCTGCGGGTGCAAGTCCCGCTGCGAGCCGATGGACAAGAACCGGATAGAAGGCGCCGCCGAGCAGGGCGAGCGGGCGAGATTCCGCGAAGCTCTCGTGATCAAGGCGATGTGGCGTAAATCCGGCGGTTGTGCAGCGAAGGAGTGCGTTCTTACCCGGGGAGATCTCGCCTTGTGGGTGAAAGCCCGACGGTGCAAGCCGGAGCAAGAAGTCAGCAGAGGTCGCAGTAGCGCGAGCCCGAAGCCCGGATGGGAGAAGAGGCTTGGGCGAAGGGCCGAACGAGAGTGAGTGACCGAGGACACGGGGATGTCGAGGGCCATGCGTCAGATGCCGGCAAAACCTGGCGAAGGTGAACCCGGGCGGGAGGGCGTGGCGCAAGGTGAAGCCTTGCGTGATCCTGCCAGCGACGAAGCCGGCGGCCCGCCCCGTGAGCACCCGGGAGCAGGGTTGGCAAAGCGAAGGCGGGCACTGGTGAGACAGAACCTGCTGCTGGCGTGAAAACGGGTCAAAGCCCACAAGGCTGCGGCTGGGGTGGACGGGCTCGACATCGAGCAGACCGCCCAGATGCTGCGCACGAAGTGGCCCGAGATCCGCCAAGCGCTGTTGCAGGGGCGCTACCGGCCCAGTCCGGTACGCAAGGTGATGATCCCCAAGCCCGATGGAAGCCAGCGCGAGCGGGGCATCCCGACGGTGACAGACCGGCTGATCCAGCAGGCACTGCTGCAAGTGCTGCAACCGCTGATCGATCCCACCTTCAGCGAACACAGCCACGGGTTCCGGCCTGGGCGGCGTGCGCACGATGCGTTCAAGGCCGCGCGGACGTACGTGCAGGCGGGCAAGCGAGTGGTGGGGGACGTGGACCTGGCGAAGTTCTTCGACCGGGTCAACCACGACATCCTGATCGACAGGCTCAGAAGACGTATCGGCGATGCCGGCGTGATCCGGCTGGTGCGGGCATATCTGAACGCCGGGATCATGGATGGCGGGGTGGTGGTGGAGCGACATCTGGGCACGCCGCAGGGCGGGCC
>JBMLPD010000253.1:0-1394 GCA_049242285.1 Rubrivivax sp. | reverse complement strand
ACCTCGGGGGAAAACTTCGGGGACTTCCTCATCTTGGCTCCATTCTCAATCGAAGAAGCCTCCTCGAAAACCGGGGCGGTTCATCTGATGTTGGCCAGCCAGCATCCCCTACGCGAAGTGTTCGAAGTGGCCGCTGCGCGACTGGCCGCCGTCCCGTAGCCGCCCATCCAGTGCCTGGCCCGTGCGTTGACCCCAAAACGGCCCGCAACCCAAGCCGGGGTTGGGGTAATAGTGCCTGCCAGCCGCGCATTACGCGTTGCAGCTTGCGCAATGCCCTCTGGTCGCACCGAGCAGGGCACCAACTTGTCCCTCAGACGCTCGAAAGAGCCATCCAGTTCGTCACTCGTGAAAGATCCAGGCTAGCTGCTTCACCAACGCTGAAACGAGTCCAGAACGACGCACCTGGTGCTGAGTCCACTGGAGTTCATGCAGCGGCTGGCGACACTGGTGCCGCGGCCGAGACTGCACCTGATCCGGTACTACGGGGTGCTGGCGCCCAACGCGAAGCTGCGGGCGCGAGTGGTGCCGCAGGGGCCGGCTGCTCGGGCGCACGTGGCCACCGGCGTAGCGGCGCTCGCCGAGTGCGAACAGGCCACCCACCTTGGGCTGGATCCCCGGCCGCCGCCCCGGGGACGGGCGAGCGAGGCGGGCCACGCGTTCGCCGCAGACTGAGAAGCGCGCGCCATCCGGGGCGCGCGCCATGGGCTGGCGCACGAGCGCCGCAGTCGGGGTGGCGGCTGCGCGCCGTCCCGGCATCAGGCTGCGTTTACGCCCGGATGCGTTCGAAAGGCCGCTTACGCGTCGTGCAGCCCCCTGCGCTTGGCGCTTGCTTCCCCCTGCCGGGCCTTGTGAGGGCGTTTGAAATTCCTATCCCCGCGACGGGTGCACCTTCGTTTCTCACCGGGGCATGGGCGTCAGCGAGGCCAGAAACCGATCGATCAGGGCCGTGGTCTGCTGCGGCGCGTCCACCACCGAGATGTGCCCGGTGTCCAGCACCTCGAACCGGCCCTGGGGCAAGGCGGCAGCGGCCTTTTGCAGGCCCTCCAGGGGGTACATCCCGTCGTGACGTCCGGCGATGAAAAGTGTCGGTGCGGTGATGCTTGACATCCTCGGAGCCAGTGCTTCGCGATCGATCAGCACCGAGCGAACTGACTGCGCCAGCGCAGCGCCGTCCGCCTGCTGCAGATGCTGATGGAAGTCTTCCATCAGTGGCCCTGCCCGTTCGCGGGTGGCGGGCAGGAAGAAGGCGCGCGCGACACCGTCGCGGTACAAGCCGGTGCCTGGGATCCACCGTGCACCCCAGACCACGAACCGGTCGCCGAAGGTGGGCCCGCCAGCGGCGGTGTACACAGGGGTGTTCAACATCACCACGGCGCGGGTGCGGCCCGGCTGCG
>JBMLPD010000252.1:0-6672 GCA_049242285.1 Rubrivivax sp. | reverse complement strand
CAGCAGATCATGAAGGCCATGGGCAAGCGCGTGAGCCTGCACTACGAGGAGAAGGTGGGCCTGCCCACCAGCTGCTTTGGCCAGACGCGGCACTTCGTCACCAGGGTTGACATCACGCCCGACATCCCGCTGGGCCCGGGCGTCTCCTTGCCCACGGGTGCAGCCCCTGCGCCTGCGCCTGCGCCCGTGCCTGCGGCGCCGGCTTCGCGCTGAGGATGCGCGCGCCGGCCTGCAGCGGGCCTTCTGCGGCACGCAGGTGTGTGCGCTGGCCCGCCGCACGCCCCAGCGCCAGTTCACCTCCCGCACAATGCGGGACCCCCGACCGCAGGAAGCCGACATGACTGCAACCTCCCCTGCCACACCCGTGGCGTTCGTCACGGGCGGCGCCCGTGGCATCGGCCTGGCCTGCGGCCGCTGGTTCCTGGATCACGGCTATCGCGTCGCCCTGGTGGACATCGACGCCGCCACGCTGGCCAAGACCGATGCCGATCTGGCCGACTCCCAGCGCGTGCTCGCCGTGCATGCCGATGTCTCCAAGCCGGACCAGGTGGACGCGGCCGTGGCGCGCGTGGTCGAGCGTTTCGGCCGCATCGACGCCCTGGTGAACAACGCTGGCGTGGCCGTGTTCAAGAAGATCGGCGACACCACCTGGGCCGACTGGCGCTACGTGATGGACACCAACCTGGACGGCGCCTTCCTGTGCACCCAGGCCTGCGCCTCGGTGATGTTGCGCACGGGTGGTGGCGCGGTGGTCAACATCGCCTCCATCTCCGGCCTGCGCGCCAGCACCATGCGCGTGGCCTACGGCACGAGCAAGGGTGCCCTCATCCACCTGACCAAGCAGCAGGCCATCGAGCTGGGCAACGCCGGCATCCGCGTGAACTGCATCGCCCCGGGGCCGGTGGACACCGAGATGTCCAAGCTGGTGCACACGGTGGCCATCCGCAGCGATTACTGCGACACCATCCCGCTGAACCGCTACGGCACCACCGAGGAGATTGCCAATGCGGTGGGCTTCCTGTGCAGCGCGGCGGCCAGCTACGTCAACGGCCAGACACTGGCGGTGGACGGCGGCTTTGATGCCAGCGGCGTGGGCTTGCCGACGCTGCGGCGCAAGGCGACCTGAGCCACGAACCGCAGCGGCTGCACGGCAGGCGGGGCATGACCCCGCCTGCCGACTGCAGGGCTACAGCGCCACCGTCGACAGCCAGGGCACCGCAGCGATGACCACCAGACCGAGGATCAGGGCCACGATGTAGGGCCAGATGGCGCCCACCACCTCGTCCGGCGAGGCGTCCCCGATGCGGCAGGCGATGTAGAAGCCCACGCCGATGGGCGGCATCATCAGCCCGATGTTCATGGCCGTGACCACCACCATCGAGTAGTGGATGTCGTGGATGCCCAGCTTCTTGGCGATGGGGAACATGATGGGTGCCAGCAGCAGGATGGCTGGCAGGCCTTCCAGCACACAGCCCATGATCAGGAACACCAGGATGGTGACGGCCAGGTAGGTCAGGGCGCCGCCCGGCATGCTGGTCAGAAAGCTCGACATCGTCTGGATGACGCCGCTTTGCGCGATGGCCCAGGCCATGCCCGAGGCCGTGCCCAGGATCAACAGGATGGCACCGCTCAGCGCCGCGGTGTCCACCAGCATGTTGTAGATCTTGCGCCAGCCCAGCCCGCCATAAAGCCAGTGGCCGATCAGCATGGCGTACAGCACGGCGATGGTGGAAACCTCGGTGGCCGTGGCCACGCCGCCGCCCACCGCGCTGCGGATGAGAAAGGGCAGCACCAGAGCCGGCGCGGCGATGAGCAGCAACTTGCCCACGGTGACCATGGGGGCGCGGCGGATACCGTCCATCACCTCGTGCCGCGCCTTCCAGCGTGCCAGCACCACCAGGGTGAGCAGCAGCACCATGGCGATGACTACCCCGCTCTGGAACAGCCCGGCGATGGACACGCCGGCCACCGAGCCCAGCACGATGAGCACGATGCTCGGCGGCACCGTGTCGGCCATGGCCGCGCCGGTGGCCAGCAGGGCGATCATCTCCTTGGGTTTGTGGCCGCGCCGCTTCATTTCCGGGAACAGTGCCGGCGCCACCGTGGCCATGTCCGACACCTTGGAGCCGGAGATGCCCGAGACGATGAACAGCGAGCCCAGCAGCACATAGGACATGCCGGCGCGGATGTGGCCGATCATGGCGGCCAGCACGTCCACGATGGCCTTGCCCATGCCCGTGCTGTCCAGCACGCAGCCCAGCAGCACGAAGATGGGCACCGACACCAGGATGATGCTGGACATGCCCTCGTCCATGCGGCTGATCACCACCGTCAGCGGGGTGGTGGTGGCAAAGCCGAGGTAGGCCACGGTGGCGATGCCGAAGCAAAAGCCGATGGGCACGCCTGCGGCCAGGCACAGCGTGAGCAGGCCCACCAGGAAGATCACGAGGTTGAGCTTGCCCAGTTGCTGCAGGCTGGCGGAGCCCGCCCAGCAAGCGGCGGCGGCCAGCGCCACCACGGCGGCGGCCACCAGCAGCTCGCGGGGTTTCACCGTGCGCAGCGCATAGGCCAGCAGCAACGCCAGCATGGCCAGCACGCTGAAGGCGATGGAACCCACGCGGATGGCGTTGGGCATGCTGAGCTCGGGCGAGCGGATGGCCCACTCGTCCCGCGTGTACTCCAGCGCCGGGCCGGCCCAGGCCAGCAGCGTGGCCGCCACGGCGCACAGCGCCAGGGCCTGCACATAGCCACGCCAGCGCTCGGGCACGCGCTCGACCACCAGCGTCAGGCGCAGGTGCTCGTTGCGGTGCATGGCAATCACCGCGCCCAGCATGGACAGCCACAGGAAGGACAGCGAGACGATCTCGTCCACCCACACCATGGGGTAGGCGAACACGTAGCGCGCCACCACGCCTGCGAACAACAGCGCGACGATCACCGCCAGCAGCAGCGCGCTGAAGACCTCCAGCGGGCGCATCAGGCGCGCGGCCACCGGCCCGACACCCAGGGGCGTCGGGGTCAGTTCGGCCGCGCTCACCGCGCCGCCTTCCCTGGGCCTGCTGCCACGCCCTGCCCCGATTGCACCCGGGCCTTCATCAGCCCAGCTTCCCGGAGTACTTCTCCAGGCGTGCCATGGCGTCGGCACCGAACTTGCCGCGCCACTCCTCGTAGAACCCGGCCTTGGCCAGCACGTCGCGGAAGCTCCGGCCATCCGGCGTGTTGAGCACCATGCCCTTGTCCCTCAGGGTCTTTTCCAGGCCCAGGTTGAGCTGCCTGATGTCGTCGCGCTGTGACATGACGGCGGCCGTGACATGCTTGTTCAGCAGGCCCTGCACCTCGGCGGGCGTGCCGGCCCAGCGCCTGCCGTTGACCAGGATCCACTGGCCGTCCCACATGTGGCCGGTCATGGACAGGAACTTCTGCACCTCGAACAGTTTGGCGATCTCGATGATGGCCAGCGGGTTCTCCTGGCCTTCCACCACCTTGGTCTGCAGCGCGGAGTACACCTCGCTGAAGTTGATGCCCGTGGGCGCCGCGCCGAAGGCCTTGAACATCGAGGTCCACAGCGGGCTCACCGGCACGCGGATCTTGAAGCCCTTGAGGTCATCAGCGTTGTTGATGGGCTTGGTGGAACTCGTGATGTTGCGGAAGCCGTTGTCCAGGATGCGGTCGAAGCTGTGCAGGTTGACCTTGGCGATGGCCTCGCGGATGAAGGCGCCGAGGTCGCCGTCCATGGCCTTCCACACCGTGTCGTAGTCCTTGAAGGCGAAGGCCAGGCCGTTGATGCCGGCCAGGGGCACCAGGGTCTGCAGGATCAGGCCCGACAGCGGGAAGATGTCGATGGCACCCGAGCGCACCTGTGACAGCATGTCGGTGTCACCGCCCAGCTGGTTGTTCGGGAAGATCTGGATCTCGACCCGGCCGCCGCTTTCCTTCTTGACGGCCTCGGCCGCCTCACGCACGCGGATGTTGGAGGGGTGGGTGGTGGGGATGTTGTTGGCCCACTTGAAGACCAGGGGCGTGCCCTGGGCGAACAGCGGGGCGCCGATGGAGGCCAGCGCGCCGGCCGAGGCGGTGGCGCGGATCAGTTGGCGGCGGCTGCGTGAGAGGTCGTTGCTCATGAGGTGTCTCCTGTGGGTGAGCGGGGGGAAGGTTCAGCGGCGTTGCAACAGTGCACGCGCCGCGTGGGCGATCTTGTCGGGGCTGAGGCGGGCTTCGTTTTCCAGCACCTGGGCATAGCCCACGGGGATGCGGGGCGAACCCAGGCGCGCCACGCGGCAGCCGGTGGCCTCGGCCGTGTGCGCGGCAATCTCTGCGCCGAAGCCGGCCACCTGCACCGCCTCGTGCACCACCAGCAACCGGCCGGTCTTGGCGGCACTGGCATGCACGGCAGCCTGGTCCCAGGGCCACAGGGTGCGCAGGTCGATGACCTCCACGCTCACACCCTGCAGGGCCTGATGCGCCAGCGCCTGCAACGTGGGCGCCACGCCGCGCGACCAGGTGACGATGGTGAGGTCTGAGCCCTCATGCATCACGTTCGCGCGGCCCAGGGGCAGGTCGAGGGTGGTGTCCACCGGCCCGGTCTGGCCCCAGAGCTCCTTGTGCTCCATGTAGATCACCGGGTCGCCGCTGGACAGACTCGCCTTGAGCAGGCTGAAGTTGTCCTGCGGCGTGGCGGGCACCGCCACCACCAGACCGGGCAGGTGGGCGAACCAGGCCTCCAGTGACTGTGAGTGCTGTGCGGCCGAGGCCGACCAGATGCCGATGGGCATGCGCGCCACCAGCGGCACGCGCCCCTGGCCGCCGAACATGTAGCGGTTCTTGGCGGCCTGGTTGACGATCTCGTCCATCGCGCACAGCGCGAAGTCGATGACGCGCATCTCCACCACCGGGCGCAGACCGGCCAGGGCCATGCCCACGGCCGCGCCCATGATGTTGGCCTCGGAGATGGGGGTGTCGATGACGCGCTCGGGGCCGAACTGCTGCGGCAGCCCGCGGTACTGGCCGAACACGCCGCCGCGCCCCAGGTCTTCGCCCAGGGCCACGATGTGGGGGTCGGCCTCCATCGCCTGCTGCAGCGCCAGCGCGGCGGCCTGCGCGTAGGTGAGTTCCTGTACCGTCGTCAATTGACAGCCCTCCTGTGGCTGCGCGACATCCTCCGCGAGGGAGGCCGAGCGCCGCCTGCGGGCGGCCGTGCGGCGGCGCTCATTTCCACACCCCCGCGCCGCTGTTCATGATCTCTTCGTAGGCATGGGCCGGCTCGGGCCAGGGCGCGGCTTCGGCCACTTCCAGGGCGTTTGCGATCTCGGCCTTTGCGGCGACGTCGATGGCCTCGATGTCGGCCTGCGTGGCGCCCAGGGCCAGCAACTGCCGCTGCGCGATGAGCAGCGGGTCGTTCAACTTGGCGGCCTCGACCTCGGCCGGGTCGCGGTAGGTGCCCGGGTCCACCGAGACATGGCCCTTGAAGCGGTAGGTCACGGCATGCAGCAGGCGCGGCCCGCCGCCGGCGCGGATCTCGGCCACCAGGCGGGCGGCGGCGGCGTCCACGGCCTGCACGTCGTTGCCGTCCACCTTCAGGCCGGGCATGCCCAGGGCCTCGGCGCGCGCCGACACGCCGGCACCGGCCGTCATGGGCGCGGTGGGCGTGGTGGCCGAGATGCGGTTGTCCTCGCAGACGAACAGCAGCGGCAGCCGGTACACCTGCGCCCAGTTCAGCCCTTCCAGGAAGGGGCCGCGGTTGGCCGCACCGTCGCCGAAGAAGCAGGCCACCAGGTGCGGCAGGCCGCGGATCTTCAGCGCGTGCGCGGCGCCGGTGGCGATGGGGATGCCCGCGGCCACCACGCCGTTGGCGCCCAGCATGCCCACCGAGAAGTCGGCGATGTGCATGGAGCCGCCCTTGCCTTGGTTGTAGCCCGTGGCGCGGCCGAACAGCTCGCACATCATGCGCGTGGCATCTGCCCCTTTGGCCAGGGTGTGGCCGTGGCCGCGGTGGGTGGAGGTCAGCAGGTCCTGGCGCTGCAGGTTGAAGCACACGCCCGCCGCCACGGCCTCCTGCCCGGTGGACAGGTGCAGCGGGCCGCGCACCAGGGCGGGCTTGGCCGAGGCCGCCAGGCCCCAGGCGGCCACGCCGCCCTGGCTGGCGACCTCGGCCGCATCCTCGAAGGCGCGGATGCGGCGCATCGACCGGTACAGGTCGAGCAGACGGTTCAGTGACAAATCGGGCTCCTGCAGGGCGGGCGACGGGCGGACGGGACCGGAGCAAGCCCGGGCGGGTCCAACGCGTGCTTCAGCCTGCCGATGAGTTCAAGTTCCCGGGATTCTTGCACCTGGCGCCTGGCCTGGCCCTACGGGCAAGCCCGATGTTCTTCATGCGCTGCAGTCCACCACCCGCAAGCCCAGGTGCTCCTGGAACCCATCAAAGTCACGGTCGCTGTGCAGCAGGCGCAAGCCGTCGGCCAGACATCGGGTCGCGATGATGACGTCCACGGTGCCACGCACCGTGATGCCGTACGAGCGCAGTTTGCGGAAGTTGCATGCCGCCTTCACCGCCAGATCCGGCCCGCACAGCGACACCTGTTCCAGACGGCCGAGCATGCGCCGGGTCTCGTTGAATCTGAACGACGCGGCAGGCTCGTGCCTGCAAGGAGGCGCAACACCGCATGGCGCATCAAA
>JBMLPD010000251.1:0-1688 GCA_049242285.1 Rubrivivax sp. | reverse complement strand
CCCGGGTGCCGCTGGAGCGCATCGCCCCCACGGAATGGGACGGCGAGATCGGTGCGGCATCGCCGCCGCCACCGGGCACGCCCCTGTTGCGCGGCCAGGTGCACGACCCCACCGCGCGTCGCATGGGCGGGGTGGCCGGCCACGCGGGGCTGTTCAGCACAGCGGCCGATCTGGCGCGCTTTGCCCGCATGGTCTTGCAAGGCGGCGAACTGGAGGGCGTGCGGGTGCTGTCAGCCCAGGCCGTGGCGCGCATGACGGCGGTGGCCACGCCGGCCCAGGTGCCCGAGCGGCGCAGCCTGGGTTGGGACATCGATTCACCCTTCTCCCGCGCCCGTGGCGCCCGCTACCCCGTGGGCAGCTTTGGTCACACCGGTTTCACGGGTTGCGCGCTGTGGATCGACCCCTTCTCGCGCACCTTCCACGTGCTGCTGTCCAACCGCGTGCATCCGCGCACGCGCGACAGCATCGTGGCGGTTTACGAGCAGGTGGCCACGCTGGCGGCGCAAGCCGTGGCGGGCTTTGACTTCGATCGGGTCAAAGGCGCGCTGGCGCCGCGTTGAGAGGCGCCTGGCCCGACAGGGCGAGCAATCCGGACCGCCCGGTCAACCGCGCATGTCACTGGGCATCGGTCGATGAATCGCACGATTCACCGTATGATGAAAAGACTTTTCCATCATGGGCCCGCAGCCTGCCATGTCCCACATCAGCGCCAACGACCTCAAGACCAAAGGCGTCGCGGCCATTGAACGCGCACTGAGCCAGGCACCCGAGGCCATCGTGTCGGTGCGCGGCAAGGACAAGTTCGTGGTGATGGACATGGCGCGGTACCACTACTTGCGTGAATGTGAACTGGACGCTGCGTTGGCACAGACGCGGGCCGATTTGGCTGCTGGGCGCATCGTGCAGGAGTCGCCTGAGGCCCATCTGGCGCGGTTGGAAGCAATGTGAGCACCCGCTGCAATGGCGTTCACGCTGGTCTTTACCGAGCAGTACAACCGCCGCGCTGCGCGCTTCCTGAAACGTCACCCCGGGTTGCGGCAACCGTACCTGAAGACGCTGCAACTGCTTGAGCTCAACCCGGCGCATCCCTCGTTGCGGCTTCACCCTCTGCGCGGCGGGTTGGACGGCCTGCATTCGGTCTCCATCAATCTGTCGTACCGCATCACGCTGGAGTTGCTGATCCAGGACGGACAGATCATCCCCGTCAACGTGGGCGATCACGACACGGTGCATTGATCGGGGCGCCTCTGGCCCGGCCAGCCCCTTCGGTGACCGCGACCCCCTCAGGCCGTGCCGCCCACCGTCAGCCGCTCGATGCGCAGCGTGGGCTGGCCCACGCCCACGGGCACGCTCTGGCCTTCCTTGCCGCACACGCCCACGCCCGTGTCCAGCGCCAGGTCGTTGCCGATCATGCTGATGCGCTTGAGCGACTCCGGCCCGTTGCCCACCAGCGTGGCGCCCTTGACGGGGTAGAGGATGCGGCCGTTTTCCACCCAGTACGCCTCGCTGGCGGAGAACACGAACTTGCCGTTGGTGATGTCCACCTGGCCGCCGCCGAAGTTGGTGGCGTACAGGCCGCGCTTGACGCTGGCCAGAATCTCTTCGCGGGTCTTGTCGCCGCCCAGCATGTAGGTGTTGGTCATGCGCGGCATGGGCACGTGGGCGTAGCTCTCGCGCCGGCCGTTGCC
>JBMLPD010000250.1:0-2367 GCA_049242285.1 Rubrivivax sp. | reverse complement strand
CGGCACCGGGTACTGCACCACGTTCACGGCAAACGGGATCACCGGGCAGGGCCAGGTGCCGGTCTTCGGGTCTTGCGCGCCGCACATCAGGCTCAGCGGCACGGTCAGTCCGTGGTCCACGTCCATCTTGTTGACGATGGTGAGGTCGAAGTCTTCCTGGATCACGCTCTGCGCGATGTGCGAGGCCAGGGCCGGGTGGCCCTGCACCACCGGCACCGGGCGCGGCCCCCAGCCCTCGTCGGCCGGCGCGTAGCTCTCCGCCGTGCCGATGGCAAAGGTGGGGATCATCTCCAGGCTGAACGCCGTGGCGTGGTCGTTGAAGACCAGGAAGATCACATCGGGCTTGTGGTCCTTCATCCACTGCTTGGAGAACTCGTAGCCGGCAAAGACGTTCTGCCAATAGGGCTCGTGGCTCTTGCCCAGGTCCAGCGCGGCGCCTATGGCCGGCACGTGCGAGGTGTAGACGGAAGCCGTGATGCGTGCCATGTTCAGAACCCCGCCTTGGTGCTGCTGCCCTGCGGCTGGCGGTGCGCCTGGGCGCTGCCATCCTCGCCCACGCGGCGGTTGCCCTCGACCGAGCGTCCGCCAGCGACCATCATGTCGCGGTATTCCTCTTCGGTCATGCCGGTCATGCTGCCGGCCATCTGCTGGAAGCTCTTGCCGTAGGTGGCGCCGATCTTGGCCAGGAAGTAGATGTTGCCGCCCTCGGCGATGCAGCGGTTGAGGTCGCGCGCGAGCACGGCCTGCTTCTGCGCTTCGGTCATGGGCCACTCGTCCAGGTAGGCGCGCGGGTCTGCCAGAAAGCGCTCGCGGTTGGCGGCCTTCATCAGGCTCATGCAGAACTGGTTGAGGTGGTAGCCCTTGCGGGACTGTTCGGCATCGAAGACGGTGGTGCCAGGGATGTCGAGATAGGGTTTGGACAGGGCCATGTCAGCATTCCTGCGGCCAATACAAGCGCATCGGGTTGTCCACCAGCAGCTTGCGCTGGAGTTCGGGCGTCACCGCGATGTGCGGGATGAAGTCCACCAGCAGGCCGTCATCGGGCATGTGGTCCTTCAGGTTCGGGTGGGGCCAGTCGGTGCCCCAGAGCACACGGTCGGGGAAGTCTTCCACCACCCGGCGGGCGAAGGGCACCACGTCGCGGTAGGCGGCCTGCTCGCCGTTCAAGGCACGCGGGCCGGTAAGGCTCAACCGCTCGGGGCAGCTCACCTTGCTCCAGACATTGGGGTGCTCGCGCATGAACTTCAGGAACAGCGCGAATTCAGGTCCATCGATGGGCTTGCTCACATCGGGCCGGCCCATGTGGTCCACCACCACGGTGGCGGCGAGGTCGTCATGAACGGCGGCAAAGAAGTCCCACAGCTCGGGCAGGTCCACCGCCTCGAAGTAGATCACCACATGCCAGCCCAGTTGCGCCACGCGGCCGGCGATCTCCATCAGCTCGTCCTTGGGCGTGAAGTCCACCAGGCGCTTGACGAAGTTGAAACGCACGCCGCGCACGCCGGCGGCATGCAGAGCCTGCAACTCGTCGTCGGTGACGCTGCGGCGTACCGTGGCCACGCCACGCGCCTTGCCGCCGGAGGCGATGCAGGCATCCACCAGGGCCCGGTTGTCTGCGCCATGGCAGGTGGCCTGGACGATCACGTTGCGGGCAAAGCCGAGATGGTCGCGCAGGGCGAAGAGCTGCTGCTTGCTGGCGTCGCAGGGCGTGTACTTGCGCTCGGGGGCGTAGGGGAATTCGGCGCCGGGGCCGAAGACGTGGCAGTGGGCGTCCAGGCTACCCAGGGGGAGCACAAACCGGGGTCTGGAAGGACCTTCGTACCAATCCAGCCAGCCAGGGGTCTTCTCAAACATGTTCATAGCGTCAGCAGCATCCAGTCAAGCCCCGCCGCGGAACCGGCTCGGCCGGGCCGCTGGCGGGCGGCCCCCTTGGGGGGTAGCGAGCGCGAGCGCGCTTGGGGGCTCGTTTTGGGGCTCATTCAAAAGGCAGACCCGCGTACTGCTCGGCCAGCGCAGCCTGGGCGTGATGAGAGCTCTTGAGGTAATCGAGCTCGTGCTCCTGCGCCTTCTGGTCGAAGGCGCTGAAGTGCGGAAAGCGGTGCAGCAGGTTGGTGAGGTACCAGCTCGTGCGCACGCTGCTCCAGACGCGGCGCAAGGCCGTTTCGCTGTAGTGGTCCAGCAGGCTGGCGTCGCCCTGGCCGTACCAGCGGCCCAAGGCGCGAGACAGGTAGAACACGTCCGACACCGCCAGGTTCAGCCCCTTGGCGCCCGTGGGCGGCACGATGTGCGCGGCGTCGCCGCAAAGGTACAGGGCGCCGTAGCGCATGGGCTCGGAGACGAAGCTGCGCAGCGGCGCGATGCTCTTCT
>JBMLPD010000249.1:0-5383 GCA_049242285.1 Rubrivivax sp. | reverse complement strand
GGCGCCTTGCGGACCGGCGCCTTGCTGACGGGCGCCGCAGCCTTTCGGGCCGGCGTCTTGCGGGCCACGACCACCGTGCTGGAAGGCGCCCGGTGGGCCGTCGCCCCGGAAGGCGCCTGAGCCCCCGACTTGGCAGCCGTCTTCGCCCCCGTCCTGGCTGCGGTCTTCGCTGCCGTGCGGCCTGCCGCCTTCGCCGGCGCCTTGGCAGGCGCCTTGCGCAACGGGGTCTTGGCGGCCGCCTTGCGGGCCGCAGCCGGCGCCGGTGCAGGCCCGGAGGCCTTCACCAGACTGGCGGCCCTGGCCGCACGCTTCATGGTCACGGGCTTGGCCCCCCAGATCTCTTCCAGGTGGTAGTACTCGCGGATGGAGGGCTGCATGATGTGGGCCACGGCGGCGCCGCAGTCCACGATGATCCATTCCCCGTTTTCCTCGCCTTCCATTCGCAGCACCTCCATGCCGCGGGACTTGACGGTCTCGCGCACGCTGGAGGCCAGGGCCTTGGTCTGACGGTTGCTGGATCCTGAAGCGATGATCACGCGCTCGAACAGCGGTGAGAGGGCCTCGGTGTTGAAGACGACGATGTTCTGCGCCTTCACGTCCTCGAGCCCATCGACGATGGCTCGTTGCAGCTTTCGGATGTCCATTCAGTGCGGGGTCTGGCCCCGGTAGAGGTGATGTCGGGCAATATAGCCTGCGACGGCTCCACCCACCATCGGAGAAACGTCAAGGCCTTGCGACAAGGCCTCGCGCAAGGCGGTGGAGGCCAGCGGCATGTCGGGCATGGGCAACACTTCCACGCGGTGCGGGTGCCCCGCGAGCCCCGCGGGGGGGGAGGGCCGCTGGCCATGGCGCGCGGCCACGGCCAGGGTGACCTGCGCCAGCAGGGCCGGCCAGTCGCGCCAGGTGTCCAGGCGACCGTACTGGTCCTGTCCCAGAATCAGGAAGAACTCGGCCCCGGGCTCCTCGGCGCGGCACGCGCGCACGGTGTCCACGGTGTAGGTGGGCCCGGTGCGGTGCAGCTCGCGCTCGTCCAGCAAGAAGCGGGGCTCGCCTTCGATGAGCAGGCGCACCATGGCCGCGCGGTGGACTCCCGCCTCCAGGGCCCGGTCCGCCTTCTGCCAGGGCTGCCCTGCAGGCAGCCACCACAGCTCGTCGAGTTGCAGCGCCTGGAGCGCCGCGCGCGCCAGGGCCAGGTGCGCCAGATGCGGCGGATCGAAGCTGCCGCCCAGCAGGCCGATGCGCGCGGGGCGGCTGGGGGTCACGCCCAGTCCCGCGGGCGCAGGAAGTCGGTGTACAAACGCGCCTCGGCCGAGCCCGGCTCGGGGTGCCAGTCGTAGCGCCACTTCACGATGGGCGGCATGGACATGAGGATGCTCTCGGTGCGGCCGCCGCTTTGCAGGCCGAACAGGGTGCCGCGGTCGAACACGAGGTTGAACTCCACATAGCGGCCACGCCGGTAGGCCTGGAAGTCGCGCTCGCGCTCGCCGTAGGGCAGGTGGCGCCGGCGCTGCACGATGGGCAGGTAAGCGCCGACGAAGGCGTCGCCCACGGCGCGCATCATGGCGAAGCTGCCGTCGAAGCCCCGTTCGGCGAAGTCGTCGAAGAACACGCCGCCCACGCCGCGCGGCTCACCGCGGTGCTTGAGGAAGAAGTACTCGTCGCACCAGTTCTTGAAGCGCGGGTACAGCGCGGGGTCGATGGGGTCCAGCGCCTGGCGGCAGGTGCGGTGGAAGTGCTGCGCATCCTCCTCGAAGCCGTAGTACGGCGTGAGGTCCATGCCACCGCCGAACCACACCGCCGGCGCCTGGCCTTCGGGCAGGGCCGCGAACATGCGCACATTCATGTGCACGGTGGGCACGTAGGGGTTGCGCGGGTGCATCACCAGCGACACGCCCATGGCCTCGAAAGGGGCGCCGGCCAGCTCCGGCCGGTGCTGCGTGGCCGAGGGCGGCAGCGTCTTGCCCTGCACGTGGCTGAAGTTGCAGCCGCCGCGCTCCAGCAGGCCGCCCTCCTCCACCAGGCGCGACAGGCCGTCGCCTTCCAGGCGGCCGCCAGGTTCGCGCGTCCAGCCGTCGCTGATGAACGTGTGGCCATCTTCAGCCTGCAGGGCCGCAACGATGTTTTCCTGCAGACCGAGCAGGTAGCGGCGCACGGCCGTGGTGTCGATGCCGGTGTCGGGATTCGTCATGAATACGTCCGTAGGGGTCAGACCAGCTTGATCGGCGCAGCATGCGCGGGCCGGCAACCGCGGGCCGGACCGACGCGACGCTCGATCTCGGCCATGTCGGCCTGGGCGTCGCCGCTCAGCAGGATGCAGGAATGCACGCCCACGCGGCGGCGGCCATAGTCGATGTGGGCCAGCGCCAGCGGCACCCCGGCACCCAGGGTGACGCGGTAGAAACCGCTGCGCCAGCCGGGCCCGAGCGAGCGGGTGCCCTCGGGGGCCAGCACCAGCCAGAAGAAGTCGTCTCGGTCACGCGCCTGGCGCATCTGCCGCACCATGTCGGCCACGATGCCCCCCGGCGCACTGCGGTTGACCGGCACGCCCCCCATCCAGCGCAGCCAAGGGCCGAACAACGGGATGCGGAACAAGGAGTCCTTGCCCCAGATGGTGACGCTCAGGCCCATCGCCCACTTGGCGAAGATGCCGACGATGAAGTCCCAGTTGGAGGTGTGCGGATAGACGGCGATCACGCCCTGCCGGGCCGGCAGGCCGTCGAAGTCCAATTGCCAGCCGGCGCGCTCCAGGCACCACAGGGCCAGGCGGCTGCCCTGGAGCCGCACCGGCCGCTCGCGCAACTCCTGCGGGGCCGGCGCCGGCAAGGCTTCCGGATCGGCGCGGACCGGCCTGGCAGCAGCGCTCATCGCGGCTTGATGGCACGGTGGCCGATGTCACGGCGCCACTGCGCGCCATCGAACGAGATGGGATTGAGCATGTCGTAAGCCCGCAGCTGCGCGGTACGCACCGAATCTCCCAGGGCGGTGACGCACAGCACGCGCCCGCCGCTGGTGCGCACACTGCCGTCAGCCGCGCGTTCGGTGCCGGCGTGAAAGACATGGCCGTCATCGGAAGTGGTGGGCAGGCCGGTGATGAGGTCGCCCCTGCGAGGGGCCTGCGGGTAGCCGGCAGCGGCCATCACCACACCCAGCGCCACGTGGCGGTCCCACTGCAGTTCCAACTGGTCCAGCGTGCCGTCGGTGGCATGCAGGAAGAGGTCCAGCGCGTCGCCCTTCAGGCGCATCAACAGCACCTGTGCCTCGGGGTCGCCCAGGCGGGCGTTGAATTCCACGGTGCGCGGACGGCCCTGGTCGTCGATCATCAAGCCGGCATAGAGGAAGCCGGTGAAGGGCATGCCGTCCTTGCGCATGCCCAGGACCGTGGGATGGATGATCTCGCGCATCACCCGGGCGTGCACATCGGGGGTCACCACTGGGGCGGGACTGTAGGCGCCCATGCCACCGGTGTTGGGGCCCTGGTCGCCGTCATGGATGCGCTTGTGGTCCTGGCTGGTGGCCAGCGAGACCACGTTCACACCATCGCAGGCCACGATGAAGCTGGCCTCCTCACCGGCCATGAACTCCTCGATCACCACGCGCGCTCCGCCCTCGTTGTGTTGCACGCCCAGAGTGTGGGCCGCCAACATGTCGTCGATGGCGGCATGGGCCTCTTCCTCGGTCAGGGCCACCACCACGCCCTTGCCTGCGGCCAGACCGTCGGCCTTGATGACGATGGGGGCGCCTTGGGCCCGCACGTGCTCGTGTGCCGGCACCGGATGCGCAAAGGTGGCATGACGCGCCGTGGGAATGCCATGGCGCTGCATGAAGTCCTTGGCAAAGGCCTTGGAACTTTCCAACTGGGCCGCGGCCCGGGTGGGGCCGAAGATGCGCAGGCCGCGTGCGCGGAACAGGTCCACGATGCCGGCGGCCAGCGGGGCCTCGGGGCCCACCACGGTCAGGCCCACCTTTTCCTGGACAGCAAAGTCGGCCAGTGCGTGCAGGTCCGTGATGGGCACATTGCGCACGCCAGGCTCACCCGCCGTACCGCCATTGCCCGGCGCCACGCAGACCATCTGTACCCGCGGGCTTGCGGCCAGCTTCCAGGCCAGCGCGTGCTCGCGCCCGCCATTGCCAACGACGAGAACCTTCATGCGGTGATCAACGCGTTATGGAACACGTCCTGCACGTCGTCCAGGTCCTCCAGCACGTCCAGCAGCTTCTGCATGCGCACGGCATCTTCACCCGTCAGCTCGATGGGGTTCTCAGCCCGCATGGTCACCTCCGCGATCTCGGGCTTCAGGCCCGCGGCCTCCAGCGCGTTGTTCACCGTCTCGAAGTCGCCCGGCGCACCCAGCACTTCGATGGAGCCGTCTTCGCCCGTGACCACGTCTTCCGCGCCGGCGTCCAGCGCCGCCTCCATGACACGGTCTTCGCTGGCGCCCGGGGCGAAGACGAACTGAGCGCAGTGCTTGAACTGGAAGGCCACCGAACCCTCGGTGCCCAGATTGCCGCCGTACTTGCTGAAGGCGTGGCGCACCTCGGCCACCGTGCGCACGCGGTTGTCGGTCATGCAGTCCACGATCACCGCCGCGCCGCCGATGCCGTAGCCCTCGTAGCGGATCTCCTCGTAGTTCACGCCCTCAAGGTTGCCCGTGGCCTTGTCGATGTTGCGCTTGACGGTATCCACCGGCAGGTTCACCGCCTTGGCCTTCTCGATGGCCAGCCGCAGCCGCGGGTTGGCTCCAGGGTCGCCCCCACCCAGACGGGCGGCCACCATGATCTCGCGGATCACCCGCGTCCAGGCCTTGCCGCGCTTCTCGTCCTGCCGGCCCTTGCGGTGCTGGATATTGGCCCATTTGGAATGGCCTGCCATCGGATCTCCTTGGCCGGCGCCTGCCGCGCCGGCCAAGGGATCGGCCGGGTCGGTGGCGCGGGTACATGTGGTTTGTATAGACTGCCCCGAGTTTACCGGCCGCCCCATTCGCGGCCGGCCCCTGCCGGCCCACCCCAGGACGCCCCATGCCCGAGCCCCTCCTCGTTGCCCGACGCGACGCCACCGAGTGCCACCTGCTGCCCGCCCTGGCCAACCGCCACGGTCTGATCACGGGCGCCACCGGCACCGGCAAGACGATCACGCTGCAGACCCTGGCCGAAGGCTTCAGCGGCATCGGCGTGCCCGTGTTCATGGCCGATGTGAAGGGCGATCTGACCGGCATCAGCCAGGCGGGCCGGGTGTCCGACAAGCTGGCGCGGGTGCTGGACGAACGCGGCATCGCGCCACCGGCACCGCTGGCCTGCCCCACCACGCTGTGGGATGTGTTCGGCGAGCAGGGCCACCCGGTGCGCGCCACCATCAGCGACATGGGCCCGCTGCTGCTGTCGCGCA
>JBMLPD010000248.1:0-11653 GCA_049242285.1 Rubrivivax sp. | reverse complement strand
CGGGCCTGGAAGGCCTCGCAGTTGCTGCAGGAGCTGATCTCGCGGTAGGTGTTCTGCGCCGGCAGCCAGACCTCCAGGTCATAGGTCTTGGCCCCGCTGAAGCCCATGTCGGCGGTGCACAGGGTCATCACACGGTAGGGCAGTTCAAGCGCCTGCAGCACGGCCTCGGCGTGGCCCACCATCTCCTCCAGCGCCGCGTAGCTGTGCTCGGGATGAGCGATCTGCACCATCTCCACCTTGTCGAACTGGTGCTGGCGGATCATGCCGCGCGTGTCGCGCCCGGCGCTGCCGGCTTCCGACCGGAAGCAGGGGCTGTGGGCCGTCAACTTGATGGGCAGCGCGTCGGCCTCCAGGATCTGCTCGCGCACGGTGTTGGTCAGGCTGATCTCGCTGGTGGAGATCAGGTACTGCTCCTGCTGCACGCCACCTTCGCCATCGGCCGGTGAGCTGCCGCGGTAGACCCAGAACATGTCGTCCTTGAACTTGGGAAGCTGGCTGGTGCCTTCCAGGATCTCGCGGTTGACGATGTAGGGCGTGTAGCACTCGGTGTAGCCGTGCCGCTGCGTGTGCAAGTCCAGCATGAACTGGGCGAGCGCCCGGTGCAGCCTGGCCACCGGCCCGCGCATGAAGGTGAAACGCGAGCCCGACAGCCTGGCGCCGGTGTCGAAGTCCAGGCCCAGGGCGGCGCCCAGGTCCACGTGGTCCTTCACGTCGAAGTCGAAGCTGCGGGGAGTGCCCCAGCGGCGGGCTTCCACGTTGCCGTGCTCGTCGGCCCCTACCGGGACGCTGTCGTGCGGCAGGTTGGGCACGCCCATGAGCATGGCAGCCAGCTCGGACTGGATGACGTCCAGGCGGTCGGCCGAGGCCTTCAACTCGTCACCGATGCCGGCCACCTGGGCCATCACGCCCGCGGTGTCGTCGCCCTTGGCCTTGAGCTGGCCGATCTGCTTGCTCAGGCTGTTGCGCCGGGCCTGCAGCTCCTCGGTGCGGGTCTGCAGGGCCTTGCGCTCGGCTTCGAGCGCCGAGAAGCGTTCGACGTCGAGGAAGGGCTGGGGGTTCTTGCGGGTCTGCAGCCGGGCGATGACGCCGGGCAGATCGCGACGAAGTTGCTGGATGTCGAGCATCGAGGAGTCCTGAAAAACGAGTTCGTGGGGGGAGGGTCAAGGCCGGGAGGCCACCACCTCGGCCATGCTCTTGTCGCCCAGGCCCAGGGGCAGCGGGAAGCGGATCTTCTCCTCCACCCCGTCCATCTTGCGCACGCTCACGGCGCCCATTTCGCGCAGGCGGGCGATCACCTGCTGCACCAGGATGTCGGGGGCCGAGGCGCCCGCCGTGAGCCCCACGCGGCGCCGGCCCTCCAGCCAGTGGGCCTGCAGGTCTTCGGCGGCGTCCACCATGTAAGCGGCCGTGCCCAGGCGCTGCGCCAGTTCGCGCAGGCGGTTGCTGTTGCTGCTGGTGTGGCTGCCCACCACGATCACCACGTCCACCGCCGGGGCCAGCACCTTCACGGCATCCTGCCGGTTCTGCGTGGCGTAGCAGATGTCCTGCTGCTTGGGCTCGCGCACGTGGGGGAACACGCGCTTGACCTCGGCCAGGATGTCGGCGGCGTCATCCACGCTGAGGGTGGTCTGCGTCACCACCGCGAGCTTGTCGCCGCGCGGACGCACGCCCTGCACGTCGGACACGTCCTCCACCAGGTAGATGCCCTCGGTGAGCTGGCCCATGGTGCCTTCCACCTCGGGGTGGCCCTTGTGGCCGATCATGATGAATTCGTAGCCTTCCTTGCTGAGCTTGGCCAGCTCCACATGCACCTTGCTCACCAGCGGGCAGGTGGCGTCGAACACGTTGAAGCCGCGGGCATCGGCCTCGGTGCGCACCGCCTGGCTGACACCATGGGCACTGAACACGAGCGTGGCGCCCGGGGGCACGTCGCTCAGCTCCTCGATGAAGATGGCGCCCTTGGCCTTGAGGTCGTTGACCACGTAGGTGTTGTGCACGATCTCGTGGCGCACGTAGATGGGCGCGCCGTACTTGCGCAGTGCGCGCTCCACGATCTCGATGGCCCGGTCCACACCAGCGCAGAAGCCTCGCGGCTCGGCCAGCAGGACTTCCTGGGGCCTGGTCACCTCGTTCATCACAGCACTCCCAGCACCTGCACCTCGAAGCGCACCGGTTGGCCCGCCAGAGGGTGGTTGAAATCAAACAGCAGCCAGCCCTCGCTCACCTCGCGCACCACGCCGGCGTAGGCGCCTTGACCGTCAGGCGTGGGAAATTGCACCACGTCGCCCACGTGGTACCGGGCATCGGCGTCGCCCAGTTCGTGCAACAGCGAACGCTTGACGCGCTGCAGCAGCTCGGGGTTGCGCTGGCCAAAGGCCTCACCCGCAGCGAGCTCGAAGGTCTGGCGCGCGCCCTCGGCCAGCCCGATCAGCCGCGCCTCCATGGCAGGTGCGAGCTGGCCCGCACCCAGGGAAAGGGTGGCCGGCTTGTCGTTGAAGGTGTTGATGACGTCGGCGCCGTCAGGGCCGGCCAGGCGGTAGTGCAGCGTCAGGAACGAGCCGGATTCAATGGTGACCACACAAGACCCTCTGAAGGGGGAACGCCGAAAGGGGGAGTCCGAGTGGGGGGTGCAGCGCCCCCGGCCGGCGATAGACTGATTTCATTCTAAGAGCCGCGCCCTCGCGGGCGACTCCACAACCTTCACCCCGCCGCCACCATGTCGATCAAGGATCTGCCCCTGGCCATGCGCCCCCGGGAACGCCTGCTGAGTTGCGGGGCCCACGCCTTGGCGTCCGAGGAGCTGCTGGCCGTGCTGCTGCGCACGGGTCTGCCGGGCAAGGGGGTGATGGAACTGGCGGCCGCCCTGCTGCAGGAGTTCAAGGGCCTGGCCGGGTTGCTGGCCGCCCGTCCCCAGGACCTCAAACGCATCAAGGGCCTGGGGCCTGCCAAACGGGCCGAAATCGTGGCCGTGATGGAACTGGCACGCCGTGCAGCCGCACAGGAGCTGGGCCAGGCCTGCGTGTTCAATTCACCGGGGCAACTCAAGCGCTATGCCGCGCTGCATCTGGCGCAACTGGAGCACGAGTCCTTCTCGGTGATCTACCTGGACACACACCACCGCCTGATCGAGATGCAGACGCTGTTTCGCGGCACGATCAGCCAGGCCAGCGTCTACCCGCGCGAAGTGGTCAAGGAGGCGCTGGCCCGCAACGCCGCCGCGCTGGTGCTGGCGCACAACCATCCCTCGGGCGTGGCCGAGCCTTCTCGCGCCGATGAACACCTGACGCAGACACTGAAATCGGCCCTGCAACTGGTGGACGTGCGGGTGCTGGACCACCTGGTGGTGGGCCAGGGCGAGGTGGTGTCCTTCGTTGAGCGGGGGCTGCTGTGAGCAGGGCTGCCGACGTCACCGCCCTGAAGGACTTCGAAGCCCTGGGCGCCGCCTTGAAGCGCCGCGCCAAGGAGGCGGCGGCGCAGGCCGCACGTGAGCGTGCGCGACAAGCGGCTGAAGAGGCCGAGCGGCGACAGCGGGCCCGTCAGCGCGACGAGTTCGCCCGCGCCGTGGGGCCGGTGATCCAGGTGCCCGACAAAGGCCTGGCCGACCTGAAGCGGCCCCGCCCCGCCCCCGAGCCGGTGCAACGTCAGCTCGACGAACAGCAGGCGCTGCAGGAAGCGCTGTCGGACGAGGTGGACATCGAGTCGCTGCTGCTGACCGACGACGGCCTGAGCTTCCGGCGCCACGGCATCGGGCCCGACGTGGTGACCAGGCTGCGGCGCGGCCACTGGGCCATCCAGTCGCAGATCGACCTGCACGGCTTGCGGCGCGACGAAGCGCGCGAGGCGCTGATCGGCCACATCCGTGAAGCCCTGCGGCGCGGTCACCGCTGCGTGCGCGTGGTTCACGGCAAGGGCCATGGGTCACCGGGCCGGCAGCCCGTGCTCAAGGCCAAGGTGCAGCGCTGGCTCGGCCAAAGCGCAGAGGTGGTGGCGTTTGCGCAGGCCAGCGGTCCGCAAGGCGGCGCCGGGGCCCTGATCGTGCTGCTCAAGGGCTGAGGCGCGCCTGGAACGCGCAGCAGCGCAAGCGCGGCTGCCGGCTGCCGGCTGCTCAGCCGCCCTTGTTGCGCATCCAGTCGGCGGTGCCGAAGAAAGCCTCGGTCAGGCGCTGCGCCAGGGCCTCGTCCACGGCTTGTTCCTGCATCGCCTGGATCATGCAGGCCATCCACTGATCGCGTTCGGCAATGCCGATGGCGTAAGGCAGATGCCGGGCGCGCAGCCTTGGATGGCCGAAACGCTGGATGTAGAGGTCCGGGCCACCGAGCCAGCCGCACAGGAACCAGTGAAGCTTGTCGCGGGAACCCTCCAGTTCACCCGGATGCAGGGCACGGATGCCGGCATATGCCGGCTCCAGGTCCATGAGATCGTAGAAGCGGTCCACCAGGGCGCGAACGCCTGCTTCGCCGCCCAGCCGGTCAAAACTCACACCACTCCGCGCAGCTTCATGCCCAGCGCGGAAAGCCCGATGCCCGCCGGGGAACCGGACTGCTTCTCCATCAGCAACTCGCGCTTGAGCACGGCGTTGCGCACGTTCATGTCCAGCGGGATTTCCCCCACCAGCTCCAGCTTCACCGGCTGGCCCACGGTGGGGCTGACGTAACGGTCGATCACCTGCTGCAACTGCTGGCGCACGGCACGGCCCTCACCCTGCTTGCGCACCTGGTTCACCACCAGCTGGATGGCGTAGCGCTTCTGCGTCATGGCCAGCACCTTGATGGTGGCGTAGGCATCGGTGAGCGAGGTGGGTTCGGGCGTGGCCACCACCAGCACCTTGTTGGCCAGCGACACGGTGTACAGCACCACCTCGGAGATGCCGGCGCCGGTATCCAGCAGCACCCGGTCGTAGCGCGGGGCCACCTCGTTGATGACCTGCTGCAGCTGCTCACGCAGCGCGGGGGTCAGGCGCGAGTACTCCACCATGCCCGAACCCGCCAGCAGCACCGAGTACCCCCCGGGCGCCTTCAGGATGGCCTCCTGCAGGCCGCTGCGGCCCGTGAACACATCGTGCAAGGTGACCTTGGGAAAGAGGTTCAGCACCACGTCCAGGTTGGCCAGCCCCAGGTCGGCGTCCAGCACCAGCACGCGCTCGCCCTGGCGGGTCAGGGCTGCGGCCACGTTGGCGGAGACGAAGGTCTTGCCGACCCCGCCCTTGCCGCTGGTGATGGCCGTGATGCTCACCCGGCGCGGTGACGGCGGGGGCGCGGCGGCCACCGCGTTCAAGACGGCAGCTCCTGCTCAGCCTGCGGCGCGGGCACGAACAGCATGGCGCGTTCGTCGGCCGATACCTCGCCGGCGAACGGCGGGCCGGCGTCGGGGTCAGCCGCCCCGCCTGGGGCAGACGGGCCGGCGCGCTCGACCAGGCGTACCAGGCCCGTCACCAGGGCCTGCGTCCACTGGGGATCACCGGGCTGTCCCTGCGGCAGGGCCTCGCCCGCATGGCGCAACAGGTTCAGCGCACGGTCATACGGCGGTTGAGAAAAAGCGTCGAGGCGCATCAGGTTCCTGGGGGGTCGGTCTGTACGTGCGGCGGTGAGCGCAAGCCTGGGTTCAGTCTATCAGCGGGTACGGGGCATGCAGGCAGGAACAGCGCCTGCAGGTCCGACAGGAAATCAAAGCCCCTGTCCGAGGGAACCACTCGCTGCGGGCGCAGTGCCCTGGGGGACTGCAGCGCGCTTTCCTGGCTTGGCTCGGCCTCAGGTCCGGGCTCCAGCAGGCCCTTGTGCCGGCCGTTGGCCACGGCCGTGGCCAGGACCGAGGGGGCCAGCCCGGTGCGGGCGCAGAAGTCCTCGAGGGCAAAGCCCTCGCGCAGACGCAGTGCGTTGAGCACGTACTCGAACGGCAGGTCCTTGCGGGCCACCTCGTGCTCGTTGGACACCGCCTGGCCGGCCAGCGCCTTGTCCATGTAGGTGGCCGGTTCGCGCCAGCGCACCTGTCGCAGCACCCGGTGCGGGAAGCTGAGCTTGCCGTGGGCACCCGCGCCTATGCCCAGGTAGTCGCCGAACTGCCAGTAGTTCAGGTTGTGGCGGCAGCGGTGGCCGGGACGGGCAAAGGCCGAGACCTCGTAGCGCTGCAGTCCGGCCCCGGCCGTGCGCTCGACGATGAGGTCCAGCATGCCGGCGGCGGTGTCTTCATCGGGCAGGCCGGCCGGCGGCCGCGCGGCGAATACCGTGTTCGGCTCCATCGTGAGGTGGTAGACCGACAGGTGCGGTGGCGCAAAGGCCAGGGCGGTGTCCAGGTCAGCCTGCAGGGCTTGCAGTGTCTGCCCGGGCAGGGCGTACATCAGGTCGATGTTGAAGGTGTCGAAGGCCTCGCGCGCCTCGGCCACGGCGGCGCGGGCCTGCGCCGCGTCGTGCACCCGGCCAATGCGCTCAAGCGCCTGGTCGTCAAAGCTCTGCACGCCGATGGACAGCCGCGTGATGCCGGCCTGGCGGAACGCCCGGAAACGCTGCGCCTCGAAGGTGCCGGGGTTGGCCTCCAGCGTGATCTCGCAGCCGGGCTCGAGCGGCACACGGGCGCGCACCTCGGCCAGCAGCCGCTCGATGCCCGCGGGCGAGAACAGGCTGGGCGTGCCCCCGCCGATGAACACACTGATCACGCGCCGGCCCCACACCAGCGGCAGCGCCGCCTCCAGGTCGGCACGCAGGGCGTCCAGGTAGCGCTGCTCGGGCAGGCCGTGCGGCCCGGCACCCTGCCCGCCATCCGGGCCTGGAGTCGCGTGCGAATTGAAGTCGCAGTAGGGGCACTTCTTCAGACACCAGGGCAGGTGCACGTACAGGCTCAGGGGCGGCAGTTCCGACAGGTTGAGCGTGCCTGGCCGCAGGAAGCGCGCGGCGGCGTCGGCCGGCCCACCCAACCCTGGCGCGGTCACAGGCCCCACGCCTGGCGCATCAGCGCCGCCATCTGGGCCGCGGCCAGGGCGCGGTGGCTGAGGCGATTCTTCAGCGCGGGCGCCATCTCGGCCACGGTGCAAGCCTCGGCCGGGATGAACAGCAGGGGGTCGTAGCCGAAGCCTGCTTCGCCGCGTGCTGCCGAAAGCAGGTGCCCCTCCCAGCGACCGAAGGCCACCAGGGGCTCGGGGTCGTCCGCGGCGCGCACGGCCACCAGCGTGCACACGAAGCGCGCACGCCGCTGGGCCGGCGCGGCCTGGGTCTGCATGCGCTGCAGCAGCAACTGATTGTTGGCGGCATCCTGGCGCCGGCGCGTGGCCTCACGGTCGGCATCGGGTGGCACCAGGCCGGCGAAGTGCGCCGAGATGACGCCCGGGGCGCCGCCCAGCGCCGGCACGCAAAGGCCGGAATCGTCAGCGATGGCGGGCAGTGCGCTGGCCGCAGCAGCGTGGCGCGCCTTGGCCAGCGCGTTTTCCAGGAACGTGGCGTGCGGCTCCTCGGCCTCGGCCACGCCCAGAGAACCCTGGGCCACCAGTTCCAGCGGCAGCGCACTCAGCAAAGCCTGCAGTTCCTGGAGCTTCTTCGCATTGTTCGAGGCCAGGACGAGGCGCATGCCCGGCATCACGCCACCCCGAGGGCCTGCTTCTGTGCCCGCACCAGGGCGGCAATGCCCCGGTCGGCCAATGCCAGCAGAGCGTCCATTTCCGCCCGGGAGAAGGACGCGCCCTCGGCCGTGCCCTGCACCTCCACGAACCCTCCGCTGCCCGTCATGACCACGTTCATGTCCGTGTCGCAGGCTGAATCTTCCACATATTCCAGGTCCAGCAAGGGCGTGCCCTGGACAATGCCCACCGACACGGCCGCCACGAAGTCACGAATCGGCGAGGCTGCGAGCTTGCCCTGGGCCAGCAGCCAGGTCACCGCGTCGTGCGCGGCGACAAAGGCGCCCGTGATGGCCGCCGTGCGGGTGCCGCCGTCGGCCTGGATCACGTCGCAGTCCAGGTGGATGGTGCGCTCACCCAGGGCCGACAGGTCGAACACGGTGCGCATGGAGCGGCCGATCAGCCGCTGGATCTCCTGGGTGCGGCCGCTTTGCTTTCCCCGGGCAGCCTCGCGGTCCGAACGTGTGTGGGTGCTGCGCGGCAGCATGCCGTACTCCGCGGTCACCCAGCCCTCGCCGCTGCCACGCTTGTGCGGGGGCACCTTCTCCTCCACGGAGGCGGTGCACAGCACCCGCGTCTGGCCGAAGCTCACGAGCACCGAACCCTCGGCATGCACCGTGTGGTGGCGCTCCAGGCTCACGCGACGCAGGTCGGCGGCACCGCGGGCAGCCGTTCGAACAAAAGAAGACATGCGAAATTCCTGGGGAAAACGAGGAGCGGGCACGCAGCCGCGGCGCCTCAGCGCGGGCGCGGAACAGGGTCGGGCAAGGTGTTGAACGGGGTGTCGGGTGAGGCCACGAGTGGAGCCTCAGGCGCGTGCTGCCCGGGCCGGTCGGCGCCAGGCAGACACAGACACCCCAATGCCGTGACGTTGTCGCTGCCCAAGCGCGCCGCCTCCAGCGCGGCCCTGACCAATGCGGGAACGGCTGAGGTCATCTCGCCCTGGTGCATGCCGTGCAGCAGGTCAGGACCTTCCAGCGGCCCCCACAAGCCGTCGGAGCACAGCAGCACCCGGTCCCCATCGGCCAGCGACCAGGGGCCGGCGGACTCCACCGCAGGCAGGCGGCTGCCACCCAGGCATGACACCAGGACATGGCCCGGGGCGTGCTTGCCGGGCTTCAACCGCCCGGCCATATCATCCCGCCGCTCTGCCAGGGAGTGGTCACGCGTGCGCACCACCAGTTCGCCACCACGGCTGAGGTACAGGCGCGAATCTCCGCAGTGGGCCCACCACAGCAGGCCGTTTTGCACCACGCAAGCCACCAGGGTGGTGCAGTGGTTTTCCTTCAGACGCCATTCCTGCGCCTCGGTGATCAGACGCCGGTGCGCCTCACGAAAAGCCATGTCCAGGAACGCACCCGGCATCGGCAGCTCGGGCCGGGCCTGACGCAGGAACAGATCGGACAGGGTCTGCAGCACACCCTCGGCTGCGCGGTCACCATGGGGATGGCCCCCCATGCCATCGGCCAGGGCCAGCAGCCGGGACGAGCCCGTGGACCAATGGCCCACGCGGTCCTCGTTGCGGCGCCGGTGGCCGATATGCGTGTCCTGAACCACCTGGTAGTTCATGTGGGCCGTCCAGCACCGTCGGCCGCGCCGCATGCACCGCAGCCACGACGCGCGCGCGCGATGTCCCGGGTTGATCTCATGGCCGGCCGGCCTCCGACAGGGCGCTGCGCGGGCTGCGACCGCGACCGCTGGCAGAGCGCCTGTTCGGCCGGCGACCAGGCTCGCGGGCGAGTTCACGCTGAAGAGCAAACACGCTTTGCGGACGCTCGCGCGCATCCAGCGCCATGCACCACCGGGCAACCTCGAGCAGGCCGTCACTGTAGACATTGCGCAGTCGCTCCAGATACCTGTCGAGTTTGTCGTCCTCCAGGCGCCGGGGCACCTCCACGGGCGGCGCCCCGCACATGCAAGCGTAGATGCTCGCGCCCACGGAGTAGATGTCGGTCCAGGGCCCGACAGCGTTGTCTCGGCGGTACATCTCGGGCGCAGCGAAGCCAGGCGTGTACATCGGCCGGGAGAAATCTCCTTGCTTGTTGAGCACGTCACGAGCCGCACCGAAATCCAGCAGCACCGCACGGTTGTCGTTGGTGATGAAGATGTTGGCCGGCTTGATGTCCAGGTGCAGCATCTTGTGCTGGTGCACCACGCGCAGGCCCCGCAGGATCTCGTCGAACAGACTGCGGATGGTGCTCTCGTGAAGCACCTTCTCGCGCTTGAGCTCGCGGGCGATGATGATGAACTCCTGGAGCGTGTGGCCATCCAGATGGTTCATGACCATGTAGACGGTTTCGTTGGCACTGAAGAAATTCAGCACCGACACCACACCGGGGTGACTGATCTGCCCCAGCGCCCGCCCCTCTTCGAAAAAGCTCTTCAGGCCCAGCCGGTACAGCGGCAGTTTGTCAGGAGGCACGAAGGGCGCAAGGTCACCCTCGGCGCGCTCGGTCAGGGCGGCAGGCAGATACTCCTTCAGGGCCACATGCTGCTGCTGCTCGTCCAGCGCCAGGTACACCACACCGAAGCCGCCGGCTGCGATGCTGCGAACCACCCGATAGCCGCCCACCACGGTGCCACCAGGCAGCGGGGCAGGCTTGGGCTTTGACATAATTTCCGCTTTGCCGAGGCCTTGGAGACGATGCCGGTTTATAGCATGACGGGGTATGCGAACACCCTGGCGCACGTCCCCGGCCAGACCCACGGCCAGGCTACTGAGCTCACCGAAGGCACAGCAGCGCTTTCGGTGGAGATCCGCTCAGTCAACGGCCGATTCCTGGATGTGGGTTTCAAGCTGCCGGAGGAATTTCGCGCAGCGGAGCCCGCCCTGCGGGACATGCTGACCGCCGCCCTCAAGCGCGGCAAGGTGGAGTTGCGCATCCTCGTCCGATCCGCAGCGGAGCCCGCCTGTCCCACACCCCACCCCCGGGCCTTGACAGAACTGGCGTGGCTGCAGGCTCAGGTCCAGGCGCAGATGCCTCAGGCCCGGGCGCTGTCGGTGCACGAAGTGCTGCAGTGGTGCAGCCGTGGACAGACGGCCCACACCATGACCGACGAGGCCGCCTTGCGGACGGCAAGGCAGTGCGTTCAGGCGCTGCTGGATTCACGCGAGCGTGAAGGCGAAAAACTGGTGACCATCCTGCGCGATCGTAGCCAGCGTCTTCGGGCACTGGCCGCCCAGGCCGAACCGCTGGTACCGGCTGTCGTGAAAAGACAGCAGGCTCGCTTCCTGCAGCGCTGGCAGGAGGCCCTGGCCGGCACCGAAGCAGCGGCTGGTGGCATTTCCACCCAGGCCCTGCAGGAACGCGCCCTGCAGGAGGCTGCCACCTACGCCATCCGCATCGACGTGGCTGAAGAGCTCTCCCGCCTGGTGGCCCACCTGGACGAGATCGAGCGCCTGCTCGCGCAGGGCGGAGAACTCGGCAAGCGTCTGGACTTCCTGATCCAGGAACTGCACCGCGAAGCCAACACGCTGGGCTCGAAGTCGGCCGCGCTCGAGCTGACCGGCATCTCGGTGGAGATGAAGGTGCTGATCGAACAGATGCGCGAACAGGTGCAGAACATCGAGTAACTTTTTCAGGGGGTCCCACGGGGTCCCCGGAAATCAGCCAACCCACTGTCGTGTAAGGATGTTTTGTCCTGGGCCGTCCCGGGGCGTCGCAGCGAAGCGCGCGCAACCTGTGGGGTTTGTTGTGGGGTTTTGGGGGTTCGCGCCGCTTCTGAGGCGTTCATCCGTGCAGCGGCTCGGTGAAGTCTGGTTCGCGAAGTACGTCCAGGCGCGCTGCAAACGTCCGGAAGTCGTGAGCCGCGTCCTGCGCAAGCACATCAATCCGGTGCTGGGGCCGGTCGCGCCACCCGACGTTCAACCCGTCCACATCGACCGCGTGCTGACGTGCATCGGGGCCGGCGGTGCGCCGACCGTCGACAACGATGCGCTGTGCCACATGAATCGCATCTCCGGATGGCCGTGCGCAACTTCTGGATCGATCGCCATCCAGCGGCCGACTTCGACCTGGTGGATGCCGGGGGCGACGAGGTCCCGCGCGA
>JBMLPD010000247.1:0-2951 GCA_049242285.1 Rubrivivax sp. | reverse complement strand
GGGCTTCGACAGGCTCAGCCCGAACGGGGTGGAGCGGGTGGAGCGGGGTGGTTTTGACGGGCTCAGGCGGAAGGGGTCGGGTTCAGGGCAGGGCCTTCGCGATTTCCACCGCCACGCCCTGACTGCCCACCGCCACGGGCGCCGACAGGCCTTCCAGGTCACCCGGTTGCGGCATGGCCTGTCCGCTGCGGCTGATGCGCGCGCCCACGATCACCCTCTGCGCTGACGACAGGCCCATGCCCGGGCCCATGGCCAGGCTGTCGTCCAGGGTGAAGGGGGCCGGCAGGTCCTTGACTTGCAGGCGCAGGATGGCCAGCGGCATCCGCCCGCCGCCCGGGCCCCCCTCGGCATTGCGCGCAAAGATGAACACCGCGTCCTCGGGCCGGGCTTGCGCCTTGAGCGCTGCCGACAGGGTGACGGTGCCGCGCACCGTGGGGCCGGCTGCGGCACCCTGCTGGGCAGCCGACGGGCCGGGGACGGTGCCCGCAGGGCCGGCGGGGCTGCGGGCCGCAGGTGTGCCGGCGCTGCCGGACTTTTCGGCGGCCATCTGGCGCGCCTGGGCTGCACCCTCCCGGGCCTGTTCCACCACGGGGCTGCCGGGCGGGCCGAGCAGGGCCACGCGGTCCCACAGCCGGGCCGCTTCCGCACCGTCGCCACGGTCGAAGGCGGCAGCGCCCGCGAGCGCCAGCGCCTTGAGGTTGTCGGGGTCGAGCTGGAGTGCGCGCTCGATCAGCTTCATCGGCTCGCCGTCCAGCACCCGACCGGCCTTCATGGCCAGCACGTCGGCGTGGTCGGCCAGGGCCTGGGGGTCGTTGGGCTTGAGCTTGAGCACGCGCTCGCTGGCCTGCGCTGCCTCGTCCAGGCGGCCCAGCACCAGATAGGAGCGCGACAGCATGGTCCAGCCCTCGGCGTCTTCCGGACGCTCCTTCAGGCGGTCGGCCAGGCGTTGCACCAGCTCGGCCATCTGCTCGGGTGACGGTTGGTCTCCAGCCTCCTCGGCGGGCGGGGCGGCTGCCATCGAGGGGGTGCCATCGATGGCGTCGGGGCGGCCGGTCAGCAGGTAGCCGCACAAGGCCACCACCAGCGTGGCCGCCAGGGTGCCCAGCCACACCTTGCGGCCTGCGCGCACGGACGCTGCCACAGGTGGCGTGTGGGCGCCATTGGAGGACTCGGCGGCCGCAGGCGTGGTCTGTGGCAGGGAAGCGGGCGCTGGGGAAGGTGAGGTCATCTGAGAAGTGTCAGGTGTCTGGGCAGGGGCTCAAGGCGCGCCTGGGGCGGGCTGGGCGAGGAAGGCCAGCACGGGCTGCACGGTGCGCTGGGGCTGTTCCTCGTGCGGCACGTGGCCGAGATCATCGAACATCACGAGTTCGCTGCCTGCAATGTCCCTCTTGAAGACCTGGGCGGCTTCGGGGGGGATGAGGCGGTCCTGCCCTCCCCAGAGGATGAGGGTGGGCAGCCGCAAGGTGGCGATCCTGTCCTGCCCTTGGCCTGGCACCCAGGCGGCCAGGTGCTGGCTCAAGGCGCGGCGGTTGCCTTCACGCAGGGTCAGTTCGAAGGTCCGCTCCACCAGTTCCGTCGTCACGCGGCCAGGGTCCGCGTAGCCGCTGGCAATGCTGGCGCGCACAAGGGCGCGCGGCAGCAGGTGCTCGCTCAGCCGGTTGATCACGGGCAGCCGCGCGATCACGACGCCGATGGGCACCACCTGGGGTGTGAAGGCCGGCCCGGCCGCGTCCACCAGCACCAGGCGCTCCACGCGCTCAGGTGCGGCCGCCGCCGTGCGCCAGGCCACTTCCCCCCCCACCGAGTGGCCCCCGATCACGAAGCGCTGCACCTTGAGCGTGTCCATCAGGTCCAGCACGAAGCGGGCGTAGGTGTCGCCGCGGTAGTCATCTGGCACGTACTGGCCGGCGAAGGGGCCGGTCAGGCCGAAGCCGGGCAGGTCGAAGGTGATCACGCGGCGCCGGGCTTTCAGGGCCTGCACCCAGCCTTCCCAGGTGTGCAGGCTGGCGCCCGTGCCGTGGATCAGCACCACGGGCACGGGGTCTTGCCGCGGCCCTTCGTCGCGCACATGTACCACCATGTTCTTGACCTCGACGAAGTCGCTGGGCGCGGGCGCCCAGCGGGCCACCAGGGTCTCCACCGCGCGGTCCGGGGCCCGGGACAAGGCCACCGCCACTGCGGTGGCCATGAGCAAGACGCCCGCCAGCCTGATCAGCAGGGCGCTCAAGGCGCTGTCCCGTGCGGCATCGGCATCGGTGCATCCGTCCGTATCGGGCTCAGATCCGGGCGCAGCGCCGCGCGGTTGTCGAAGACGACGCAATCGCCCTTCCATCCCGGCGCGGTGCCGGTGTCCTCGAAATAGCGCAGGATGCCGCCTTCGAGCTGGTGCACGTGAACCAGGCCGGCATCGCGCATCACCAGCGCGGCCTTTTCGCAGCGGATGCCCCCGGTGCAGTAGCTCACCACCGTCTTGTCATGCAGTTCGCCCACGCGGGCTTCGAGTTCCCGCGGGAAGTCGCTGAACTTGCCCAGACGCCAGTCGATGGCGCCTTCGAACGCGCCGGCGTCCACCTCGAAGGCATTGCGGGTGTCCAGCATCACCACGGGGCGGCCCTCGTCGCAACGCCCTTGGGCCAGCCAGCGCGCCAGCGTGCGGGCAGACACGGCCGGGGCGCGGCCCGCGGCCGGGCGCACGGCCGGGCGGTTCATGCGGATGATCTCGCGCTTGACCTTGACCAGCAGCTTGCGAAAGGGCATCCCGGCGCTGAAGCTCTCCTTGAGGGGCAGGTCTGCAAAGCGTCCATCGGCCTGCAGCCAGCCCACAAAGGCGCGCAGACCTGGCGCCGGCCCGGCCAGAGACAGGTTCAGGCCCTCCTGCGCAATCAGCACGGTGCCTTTCAGGCCTGCGGCTTGCGCGCGCGCCAGCACGCTGGCCTGCAGCGCTGCGGTGT
>JBMLPD010000246.1:0-4426 GCA_049242285.1 Rubrivivax sp. | reverse complement strand
GCATCGTGCTCGTGCCAGCGGTACCAGCCGCCGCTGCCGCGGATGCCCCAGCGCTGCTCGTGCGCGCTCGGTTGCGCCGGGCCCTTGAAGTAGCCGGCCCAGTTTTCCTCGCCAGACAGATAGGTGCCCCAGGGCGTCTGGCTGCTGGCGCAGTTGTTGAGCGTGCCCAGGATGCGTCTGCCGGCGGGGTCGGCGGCGGTGCGCATCATCGGGTGTCCGGCGGCCGGACCGCCCACGGCGAAGGGCGTGTCCATCGTCACACGGCGGGCGAAGCGCGAGGGCCGCACCATGGACCAGGCCCCGCCCTTCATCTCCACCTCCACCACCGACAGGCCGTGCGCCATCTGGCTCTTGCGCACCTTCGCAGCCGTCCAGTCAGCCATGCCGCCCACATGCAGCAGGCCGTCGTCGGTGTACTCGTGGTTCATGGCCAGCAGGCCGCGGGTGCTGCCCGCGCCCAGCGGGAAGAACTCGATCCCGTCGTGGTGCATGCCCATCTGCACCGCCTGCTCCTGCGCGGTGTTGGAGGCATCTGTCTTGAACGCGGGCATGTTCCCGGGCACGCCCACGGGCTCACCCCAGGCGGCGATGACGGAGGCGGTATAGCCCTCAGGCACTGCCAGGCGGTCGCCGCTGCCGATGGGCACGCCCTTGAAACCAAGGGTGGGCCCGTCCGGCCCTGCCGGCCGCGCCGTCCGGGCAGGCCTTTCGAAGGCCGCCGGCGGCAGGCCGGCACAGCCGGCAAGCGGAGCCATGGGTGCCAGCATCGCCAGCAGACCGCTGGCTGCGCCCCCGCGCAGCACCGTGCGCCGCGCAGGATCCGACACCTCGTGGATGCTCGGGTTGCCTGAGCGGTTGCTGTCTTCCATCGTGCTGAAGTCTTTGCTCATGAAGTCCTCTGGAGTTGTCTCACAGCCAGCGCATCGCCGCCACGGCGTCGCGCGCCAGCAGATTCTGCTCTTCGCCCATGGGCTTGCGGTGCTCCTCGGGCTTGATGGCGGCCTGCATCTTGTCCTGCAAGGCGTTGAACTCGGCCGACCCGCAGCCCCAGCAGCAGTGGGGCCGGGCGAAGTTGCCGAAGTCCAGCGGTTCCACACGGGCGGTCACGCTCAGGTCGTCAGCCTTCTGGCCGTACACGCCCGACAGCCACTGCGCCCACGCCACGTTCTCGATCTTGACCCTGATGCCCACCTTGACCTGCTGTGCGGCCATCACCTCGCCGCCCTGGCGCGCGCGGGGCGTGGGCGGGAGCTTCATGGCGGGTTCCGTTGGCGGGCGGTGTGGGGCGCAGGCAGGGTGGGGCCTGCCCAGGGCCAAGGGGGTCATCGCAAGGCGATGGCTTTCAAGATCAGCGCTTCTGACTTCATGCTGGGCAACGTGCCCATCCTCGCCCAGCAAATCAGTGAGGCACTGGCCATGTTTGCGCGCCATGGCACAGAGCCCACATTGATCGGGGGCTGGCCGTGGTGGCGCACCGCGTCGTGCGAGCCACTCAGGACGTGGACTTTCTTGTCGAGGCCGAAGCCGCAGACAAGATTCACCATGCCCTTTTGGGCTTGGCATGCGAGTGCCGCTACCGCAGCCAGGACGCAGCCAACGGTGTGCGAGGCACAGAAAGGCTGAATCTGCTTGACGCACATCGCCCCCTTGCTCGGCGTCTGTTGGCACAGGCCACCGAGCGCGATACGCCCATGGGGCGTTTGCGGGTCATCAGTGTCGAGGGGCTCATCGGCTTCAAGCTGCAGGGCTTCGTCAACGACCCCAAGCGAACGCGCGACCTGGGCGACATTCGCGCGCTGTTGAAGGTGCACCGCAGTTCAGTGAAGATGGGCGAACTGGGCGAACTGGGCGAATACCTCTCCTTGTTCGACAGAGCGGAACTTTTCCATGAATGCCTTGAACAGCTTGGCTGCGCAGGCGGGGCCTGCGCCCCGCGGCGGCAGCGCAGGCACGGTGCTGGCCAGCCAGGCGGGCATCGCCTTCCAGCCACCACGGGGTGAGCTTCGCCTGTGTGTCCGTTTGCAGAGTGGCTGAGCCTGATGGAAGTGGTGCAGATGCTTTGCCCTGCGTGGCCCGCGCGCGACCAGCGCATGCGCGGCGATCAGTGGCGGTTGTAGGGGCTGGGGCGACCGGGACCCCCTGCGCTGCACCTTGATCGGCGCGCAAGGCTTGGCCGTGGTGACCCCTTTCATCCACCAGCCCCGCCGACGACCGCTGGCCCAGGGACTTCACAAGGGGTCTGCGTTCGCTCTACAGGCAGGCAGAGGGTTCGACAGCGTCGCAGCGCTGACCCGTGCGCTGCACGCGCGCCAGACTGTCGCGCACAGGACTGTCGAGCACCGGGCCGCGCTGAGCCGGTGAACGCCGCTTCCGCGGCGTCCGTTGACCGGTGCCCGCCCGTCAGAACGGGATGTCGTCATCCATGTCGTCAAAGCTGGTGGCTGACTTCGCCGGTGCGGGCTTGGCCGTGGGTGCGCTGCGCTGGGCAGGTGTTGAACGCGCAGGGGCACCGCCGCCCATGTCCTCGCCACCGCCCGTGCCGCCCTCACGGCCGCCCAGCAGTTGCATCTCGGTGGCCACGATGTCCACGGTGTTGCGCTCGATGCCGTCCTTGTCGGTGTACTTGCCGTACTTCAGGCGGCCTTCCACGTACACCGGCCGTCCCTTCTTCAGGAACTCGCCGGCAATCTCGGCCAGGCGGTCGTAGAAGGTGACGCGGTGCCACTGGGTGTCTTCGATGGTCTCGCCCGAGGTCTTGTCCTTGCGGCGGCTGGAGGTGGCGATGGAGACGTTGCAGATGGCCGCGCCGCTGGGTGCGTAGCGCACTTCCGGGTCGCGCCCGCAGTTGCCGATGAGGATGACTTTGTTGACCGAGGCCATTGGGGGCTCTCCTGGTGGGGTGGTGTGGAATCGGTTGACCGGACCGAAGCGTGGGCGGGCGGTACGGTGTCATGATACCGACGCAGATCGGCCGGTCAGTCAACTGCGATCACCCGAACGAGGGTGCCGATGGGGGGTCTGTGGCGGGCGGTACGGCAGCCGGGTGCACCCTTGGCCCGGAGAGGCTGCCGGTTGGTACCGGGTCGTGCCGGTTGGTGCCCGGCCGGGCCGTCTACCTGAACCCCACCCGGTCCAACATCTGCTGCACCGCCACCTGGTTCATGCCCACGCGGCTGATGGGGATCAACTCGCTCTTGAAGCTTCCGCCCGCCATGGCCTTGAGCGCCGGGTTGTCCAGGCTCACGCCCTGGCTTGCAGGCCATTCGTTGTTGCCGTTGGCGAAGTGGTTCTGTGCCTCCGGGCTGGCCAGGTACTCCAGGAATTTCACCGCCGCAGGCACGTTCTTCGCGTGTCGCGCCACCGCGCCGCCGGCGATGTTGAGGTGCGTGCCCCAGCTGGCCTGGTTGGGAAACACGACGCCCACGCGTTCGGCCACGGCCTTGTCCTCGGGCTTGGCTGAACGCATCAGGCGGGCAAGGTAGTAGGTGTTGGTGACGGCCACTGCGCACTCGCCGCCGGCCACGGCTTTGATCTGGTCGGTGTCGCCGCCCTTGGGAGCGCGAGCCATGTTGTCCACCAGGCCCTTGAGCCAGGCCTCGGTCTTCTGCGGGCCGATGTGCTCCACCATCGCGCCAAACAGACTCAGGTTGTAGGGGTGCGCACCCGAGCGGATGCACAACCGGCCCTTGTTGACGGGGTCGGCCAGCTTCTCGTAGCTGTCCACCTCTTCGCGCTTGACCTTGAGCCGGTCGTAAACCACCACGCGGGCGCGTGTGGACAGGCCGAACCAGGCCGTACCCTCGTCGGCGGGTTTGGCGCGCAGGTTCGCCGGGATGGCCTTGTCCAGCACGGCCGATTTCACGGGCCTGAACATCCCGTCCACCTCGGCGCGCCACAGCCGCGCGGCGTCCACCAGCAAGATCACGTCGGCCGGTGAGGCCGACCCCTCCGCGCGCAAGCGGGCCAGGATGCCGGCATCGTCAGCGTCCACGCGCTGGATACGGATGCCCGTGGCCTTGGTGAAGCCGCTGTACAGGGCTTCGTCGGTGGGGTAGTGGCGCGCCGAGTACAGGTTCAGCACCTGGTCCTGGGCGTGGGCGGCTGTGCCGGTCAGGGCGGCGAGGCCCATGCACAGGGTTGCGGTGGCCGAGCCTGCGATGCGCGTAACGGCAAGGGCGAGCGGCCGGGGGGGTCTGGTGAACGCGGTCATGTGGAGCCTGCTGCTGGTTGAGATCGATGAGAAGACGAAGGGCTTTTGAAGTCGTGCACCCGATCTTAGCAGCAAATACGAATCATTCCTATTTGCAAAGGAATACCGAAGGTTTCCACGGCTGGCCCGCAGGAGGCGTCGGGCTTCGCCATCCCATCACGGCTTGAACCTGAAAACGGCAGTTGGATGCATTTGCCAGCGCTGCTGTTGGGGCGC
>JBMLPD010000245.1:0-1956 GCA_049242285.1 Rubrivivax sp. | reverse complement strand
CCCTGCCCCCCGCAGGCGACAAGCCTGTCGAAACCCAGCCTCCTCCTGGTGACAAGCCTGTCCAAGCGCCACCACCCGTTCGGGCTGAGCCTGTCGAAGCCCTGCACCAAAGTCTCACAGGATTGCAGGGCCCCGCCCAACGACGCGCACTGGCCAAGGCCATCACCTTGCTGGAATCCACCCGACCCGACCACCGCGCACAGGCCGACGCGCTGCTCAACGCACTGTTGCCCCACACCGGGCGCGCCTTCCGCCTGGGGGTCAGCGGCGTGCCAGGTGTGGGCAAGAGCACCTTCATCGAGGCGCTGGGCCTGTTCCTGATCGAGCGGGGCCACCGCGTGGCCGTGCTGGCAGTGGACCCGTCATCCAGCGTCAGCGGCGGCTCCATCCTGGGTGACAAGACGCGCATGGAGCGCCTGAGCGCGGACCCGCGGGCCTTCATCCGTCCCAGCCCCAGCGGCGGCACTTTGGGCGGTGTGGCCGAGAAGACCCGCGAAGCGATGCTGGTGTGCGAGGCCGCAGGCCATGACATCGTCATCGTCGAGACCGTGGGCGTGGGCCAGAGCGAGACCGCTGTGGCCGGCATGACCGACCTGTTCTGTCTGATGCACTTGCCCAACGCGGGTGACGATCTGCAAGCCATCAAGAAGGGCGTGATGGAACTGGCCGATCTGGTGGTCATCAACAAGGCCGATCTGGACGCCGCCGCCACCACCCGCGCCCAGGCCCAGATCACCAGCGCGCTGCGCCTGTTCGGCTTGCACGGCCGTGGCGACCACGCGCACCATGACGACACGCTGTGGCATCCACAGGTGCTGCAGCTCAGCGCCCTGCAAGGCCAGGGACTGCAGGACTTCTGGTCCGCCGTGAGCCGCTATCGCGAACTGCAAACCGCCAGCGGCCGCCTGGCCGCGCGGCGCCACGCCCAAGACCAGGCCTGGATGTGGGAGCGCATCGAGGCCGGGCTGCGCCAGCGGTTTCGCCAGCACCCCGCCGTGCGCGAGGCCTTGCCGCAGGCCGCTGCGGACGTGCGCGCCGGCCGCATTGCGCCTTCCGTGGCGGCGCGCCGGCTGCTCGACCTCCTGGACGCCCGCTGAGGGCGATCGTTGCAGCCTGCCGAGCACACCGCCTGCATCCCACTGCGTCTCGTGCGAACCCGACCGAACCCGACCCCGACCTCATCCCCACAAGGAGACCTCCCGATGCACGACATCATGGAACAACTCGAGCGCAAGCGCGCCGCCGCCCGCCTGGGTGGCGGGCAAAGGCGCATCGACGCACAGCACGCCAAGGGCAAGCTCACCGCGCGCGAGCGGCTGGAGCTGCTGCTGGACGAGGGCAGCTTCGAGGAATGGGACCTGTTCGTCGAGCACCGCTGTGTGGACTTCGGCATGGCTGAGAACAAGGTGCCGGGCGACGGCGTGGTCACGGGCTACGGCACCATCAACGGCCGCCTGGTCTTCGTCTTCAGCCAGGACTTCACCGTCTTCGGCGGCGCGCTGTCCGAGGCGCATGCCGAGAAGATCTGCAAGGTGATGGACCAGGCCATGAAAGTGGGCGCGCCGGTCATCGGCCTGAACGATTCCGGCGGCGCCCGCATCCAGGAGGGCGTGGCTTCGCTGGGCGGCTACGCCGAGGTGTTCCAGCGCAATGTCATGGCCAGCGGCGTGGTGCCTCAGATCAGCCTGGTCATGGGCCCCTGCGCCGGCGGCGCGGTGTACTCCCCGGCCATGACGGATTTCATCTTCATGGTGCGCGACAGCGCCTACATGTTCGTCACCGGCCCCGAGGTCGTGAAGACCGTGACGCACGAGGAGGTCACGGCCGAGGAACTGGGTGGCGCGTCCACCCACACCACCAAGAGCGGCGTGGCCGACCTGGCCTTCGACAACGACGTGGAGGCGCTGCTGATGCTGCGCCGCTTCTTCAACTACCTGCCGCTGAACAACCGCGAGA
>JBMLPD010000244.1:0-2883 GCA_049242285.1 Rubrivivax sp. | reverse complement strand
CTAGCAACTTGGTAGCTAGCCCCTGATTTAGTGACGTTTCGTGCCGCTTGCAGCCACCTAGACCACATCATCAATCCCCTTCAGCGATTTGATTCAAAGAGAGGGCTCAGTCTGCTGGACGCTTGAGTCGTCCTCGCGAAACTCACTTCCGCCTCGTTTTCGAACATCGTCATCACGCGGCAGCGCATTGACGACATCTCAGCGCTTCAACCAGCGTCGCTGCTGGTCGGCCACCGCGTTATACCGGCCGCAATGGACGACGTTGCCCGGCGCCAAGTGATCGACGCCGCGGTAGCCCAAGTCGACCGCCGCCGTGGTGGGCTTGACGCCCAAGTCTTGCAGCAGCCCCGATGGCCACTTCAAATTCCCCCACCTGTGGCCACCCCAAATTCCCCCAGGCAAGACGGCTGGATTATGAGGTTTCGGGGCTGATGGCGATGCGTGTGGCGGCTTCTTTGAGGCGGTAGCTTCTGCCCTCGAACTCCAGCATCTCGCAGCGGTGCATGAGCCGGTCCAGGATGGTGGTGGCCATGGTGGCATCACCCAGGTAGCGGCCCCAGTCCTGCACGACGCGGTTGGAGGTCACCACGATCGAGCGGCGCAGCTTGTAGCGCTGGTGCACGATGGCCTGCAGGACCTCGGCGGCGTGTTCGCTGATGCGCCGGGCCAGGAACAAGTCGTCCAGCACGAGCAGGTCCGCCTCGACCCACTCCCTGAGCAGCGCGGTGCGTTCAGCAGGGTTGGCTAGCGCGTAGCGTGCAAACTCGGTGTCGGCCTCCAGGTAGCGCACGTCGTGGCCTTGCAGCGTGGCCTGGTAGGCCACCACCTTGGCCAGATGGCTCTTGCCGGTGCCGGGCTTGCCCACGATCAGCGCATTGGTGCCCTGGGCGATGAACTTCAGGGTGTGCAGCTCGAAGCAGGCCGCTCTGGGCAGCTTGGGGTTGAAGCGCCAGTCGAAGTCGGCCAGTGTGAGCTTCTCGTCCAGCCCTGAGCGCTTGTAGCGCCGGTCCATCAGCCGGCTGCGGCGCCGGTCGAGTTCGTCCTGGAGCATGGCTGCCAGGGTGTCCAGGAACGGCTCCTGGGCGGCCTGGGCCTGCATCACGCGCGTGGACAGGGTCTCGGCAATGCCCGACAGGCGCAGCGAGCGCAGGGCGCGTTCGATCTCGATCTGGTTCATGCCTGCACCCCCGCTGCTGCGGCGAACAGCTGGCCGTACTCGTCGGGGTCACGGATGAGCTCATGCTGCTGGGTCAGGGTGGCGGTGGACGGCGCTGGCCCTTGCTCGGCGGCCTTGACTGCCTGGGCGAACAGCTCCTCGGTGAGGTTGAGCACGCGCTTGTAGCTGTAGGCGCCTTGCTCCAGGGCTTGAGCACAGGCGGCGTTGACGCAGTACGCCGGGTAGCGCTGCACCAGGCTGACGATGCCCCAGAGCTTGCGCTGGCCCACCCGGCCCTCGATGGCGAACATCAGCTGGCACAGCCGGGCCGCGTGCTCACCGATCTGGCCAGCCTGGCGCAGGATGTGACGGGTCTCGCGCGAGGGGTTGAAGATGCGCTCGTCGGCGGGCAGCACCACGGTGCCAGGCTGCTCGGCCAGGGGGTGGGTGCGCAGCAAGGCGCCGGTGCTGGGCTCGCGGATCTCCAGGCGCCGGGCGTAGATACGCACCAGCACCTTGGAGCCGATGGTCGCCGGGCGCGCGGCGTAGCTGCTGTGGTCCACCCGCACGCAGCCGTCGTCGTAGACCGTACGCTCTTGCTCCTTGAAGTACTGCATGTCCCGCAGCGGCAGCGGCTGCAGATGGGGCCGTTCCTCCTCGAACATGGCCTGCACCTGGCGGCGCTCGGTGCCGTGGATGCGCTTGGACGCCCAGTTGCGCTCCCAATTGGCGAGGAACTCGTCTTGCGCCTGCACGCTGTCGAAGCGCCGGCCCTTCAGGGCCGTGGCCTGGGTGTGGCCGATGGCGTTCTCCACCGTGCCCTTGCGGTTGGGGTCGCGCACGCGTGCCGGGTCAGCCACCACGCCGTAGTGCGCCAGGGTGGCGGCGTAGACCGGGTTGAGCTCGGGTTCGCACAGGTCGGGCTTGATCACCCCTTCCTTGAGGTTGTCCAGCACCACGTACTGCGGGCAGCCGCCGAAGTGACGGAACGCCCGCTCGTGCAACTCGGCCCAGACCTGCTGGCTGGACTTCCACACCACGCACCTGAAGCTGGAGCGCGAGTAGCGCAGCGTGGCCACGAACAGCCGTGGCCTGCGGTACTTGTCGCCCGCGGGCACCCGGGTCAGCGCACCCTGGCCGTAGTCGACCTGCATCTCCTCGCCGGGCAGGAAGCTCAGGCGGTCGAACTGCTCGGGCTGTACAAGGCGCAACTTGCCCACGAAGCGCTTGACCGAGTTGTACTGCCCAGCAAAACCTCGCACATCGACCAGGTCCTGGAAGATGGCCATGGCGTTGCGCTTGAGGCGCAGTTGCGCCTGGATGAACTCGCGGTGGGGCTCGCACAAGGAGGCGGACACGGCGGTGGCCACCGGAGTGCGAGCCGGTGGCCAGGGCGGGGGAATTTGCGGCCGGTCCCCGGTGGCCACCCCGGGGGAAGTTGGCCGCCCGTCCTGCCAGCGGCGCTGGTAAGACCTGACCGTCTTACGGTCAATGCCGGTGATGCGGGCGATCTCGCGTTGGGTGGTGCCACGCTCGAGAAGTGTCTCAATGGTGGCGCGATGGTTGAGCTTCAAGACATTCACTCCTTGGCCTTCCTACCGGGAAGACCAGAACGGATGTCCTGCCCACAGGTGCCAGCGGCGCCAGCGTTACCCCCTGTCCCCGATCAACTCAGGTGGGGGAGTTTGAGGTGGCCATAAGTGGGGGAGTTTGGGTGGCCATCGGGG
>JBMLPD010000243.1:0-16518 GCA_049242285.1 Rubrivivax sp. | reverse complement strand
GCCCGCTGGCCCACGCCGTGGTGGAGTGCGCGGGCACGGGCGTGTGCACCTCCGATTACGACCTGCTGGCCTTCAAGAACGTGCGTCGGCCGATCTATCCGCTGGACAGGCTGTAGGCGCTGCGGCCACTGCCGGCACCTCGCTCAGTTTGCGAGCCTGCGGGCGCAGCGGCCCCTGCCCACGTGGCCGCTGCATCCGGCTCCCCCACCCGGCCCCGTTCACTGGCCGAGGCCTGACTTGAGCCCGGTCAACGGCCTTCCCGGACGCCAGCGCAAGCTCGTCTTGTGCAGTCATGGGAGTCGAGTGACATGGGACACTTCATACCGATCGTGCTGACGCCCGCTCAGCGTGAGCGCCTGGCCCGCCTGCGGCGCGGCGAGTAGCGCGGCGCCATGGAGCCGCCCGTCCACCGCTTTGGTGACCTGTTCCGCCAGTTGGGCCTGGCTGACCGGCCCGCCGAGATCGCAGCCTTTCTGACGCGCCACCGGCCCTTGCCCGCGAAGACGGTGCTGGCCGATGCACCGATCTGGAGCCCGGCGCAATCGCGGTTCCTGCGCGAGGGCATCGCCGACAACGCCGACTGGGCGCAGGTGGTGAGCGAACTCGATGCCAGCCTGCGGGACTTTGCCAGCGACCGCCAGCGCCCTCAAGAGCGGACCGCACCGCCGCAAGTCTGACGAGCTGTGCGCTGGGGTGAGTTCGCGCACCGGCTGCGAGCCTGCCGGCGCCTGTGTTCCTGCTTCACTCACACAAGGAAAAAACACGGAGACCAACTCCGTCACTCGTGACAACCTCGGCATGTACGCCCACAGCGACTCTGGCCCAGGCCCCGCGCTGATGGGCGCCCACACCATGCTGGGCAACGGTGTCTACAACAAGGACGGCGAGGACCTGGGCGACATCAAGGAATTCATGATCGACATGAACTCCGGCAAGGTCGCCTGTGCGGGCTGTCTTTCGGTGGCTTGCTCGGCATGGGAAGCAAGCTGTTTGCCGTGCCCTGGGCGGCACTCGCATTGGATACGACGAACAAGCGCTTCACGCTCAACGTCCTGAAGGATGCGCTGAAGGTCGCGCCCGGCTTCGACAAGGACCATTGGCCATCGACGTCGGACCCGATATGGGCCAGCAGCGTGCACAAGTTCCATGGCACGCCTGATGCGCCGAACTGAGCCCTTGAGGCAACCTTCGGTCACGCTACCTTTTTCAACTTCAACTCAAGGTCGAATCATGAACAAGGATCAAGTCAAGGGCACCCTGAAACACGCTGCAGGCCATGTGCAGGAAACCACCGGCAAGGTGATCGGCAGCAAGGAACAGCAGCTCAAGGGCATCAAGAAGCAAGCGGATGGCCACGCGCAGCAGGCGGTCGGCGACATCAAGCAAGTCGCCAAGGACGCAAGCAAGAAGTAGGCGCCACCCAGAAGGTTGAAAGGGGCTCGACTCTCGGCGCCGTACCCTTCCCCTTCAGATGGATGCCGGCGTTGTGCCGTGCGACGACGGCCCCTTCAACCAGCCAGTGAATTGCCAGAAGGCGGTCGCTCAACGTGATGTGAGCGAACCTCAACGTGGCGGATTGCGAGGCGCCAGGACGGTTCACTGGGGGCCGGCTTGATCCCTGCTGGCTGCAGCGGCGTCCGCCAGGATCACGCAAAGACGCGGGCGTCTATGCCAACGACATCTCGAGCGAAGCCTGCAGAGCAGCCAGTTCGCGGGGTATGGCCTCGGCGAGGAAGTCGAAGGCGTGGCGCACGAGTGCGCTGCCGCGTATCTCGCGGTGCACCGCCAGCCAGCAGGGCAGCGGCGGGATCTTCAGCATCGGCAGCACCGGCACCACCCCCGGAAGCCAGCGAAGGCTGTAAGCAGCGAGGAAGCCGATGCCCGCCCCGGCGGCCACGCAGTGGCCGTAGGCGAGTTGGTCGTCGGTGCGCAGCACAAAGTGCTCACGCCCGATCGGAAAGCCCATCGCCGCAAAACCTCGCAGCAGCGTGTCGTCACGGTCGTAGCCGACGAGGCGGTGGCGCAGCAGTTCGTCGGGCCGCCGCAGCGCGCCTGCGCGCGCGAGGTAGCTCTCGTGCGCGCAGGCCGTGAGCGGGATGTCGGCGATCTTCTTCGCCACCAGTGAGGCCTGCGCCGGGCGCACCATGCGCACCGCGATGTCGGCTTCGCGGCGCAGCAGGTTGGTGAGCTGGTTGGACGCGACGAGTTCGACCGCGATCCCCGGCTCGGCCGCCTGCAGCGCGGCCAGCACTGGCGGCATGAGGCAGCTCGCCGCAACCTGGCTGGTGGTGATGCGCACGGTGCCGCTGGTGCGGATGCGCTGGTGCGCCAGGCGCTGCTGCAGCTGCTCGGCACCGCGCTGCATGGCGTGCGCGTCATCGGCGATTGCCAGTGCCAGCGCAGTCGGCGCGACGCCGCGACCGGTACGCTCGAAGAGCGGCGCCCCGAGCTGCGCCTCCAGCGATGCGATCTGCCGCGACAGCGTTGGCTGCTGCGCGCCCAGCTTCTTGGCCGCGCCGCTCAGGCTGCCGGCGTCGAGTACGGCGAGAAAGCTCTGCACCAGCGCCCAGTCGAAGCCGCGGTTCCCGGAAGCTCCCGGCCCGACAGGTCCACCGGCTGAGGGCGTTGGCCGGGCGTCCTTTCCTTCGGTCGATCTGTTGCGAACGCCGCCGTGCGTGGTCTGGGACATACAGAAATGTATAACTCAATTGCACGCTTCGGCAGTTGTCGAATGGCTCGTTGCGGCGCACAGTGAGGCCATCGAAGACGCCCCATGTTGCCGCAAGGAGTCCCCATGTCGAATCCCATCGCTCTCGTCCTTGGTGCCAATGGACGCCTTGGCGCCGCCGCAGTGGCCGCCTTCGCCGCCGCTGGCTGGACCGTGCTGGCGCAGGCGCGTCGCGCGCCGGCGGGCCTGCCGCACGGGGCCAGGCATCTCGCGGTCGCGCTCGAGGACACCGAGGCCCTGGTCACCGCGGCGGCCGGTGCCTGCGTGGTGGTTCACGCCATCAACCCGGCCTACACCGACTGGGCGCGGCTGCTGCTGCCGCTGGCCCGCCAGGGCCTCGACGCCGCTGAGCGGCTCGGCGCGCTGTTCATGCTGCCAGGCAACGTCTACGGTTACGGCGAGGGTATGCCGTCCCTTCTGCGCGAGGACACGCCTGAGCGTCCGACGACCGAGAAGGGCCGCCAGCGCGTCGACCTCGAAGCCGAAATCGCCGGGCGCGTGCGCGCCGGTCGCCTGCGCGCCGTCGTCATCCGCGCCGGCGACTTCTACGGCGGCGGCCAGGGCTCGTGGCTGGACCTGGCTGTGGTCAAGTCGTTGCGCACCGGCAAGCTCGTGTACCCCGGCCCGCGCGACGTGCCGCACGCCTGGGCCTACCTGCCTGACCTCGCGCGCGCCTTCGTCGCGGTAGCCGAGCGGGCACGCGCGGACGACGCACCGGGTTTCGAGACGCTGCACTTCGCCGGCCACACGATGACGGGCACCGAACTGCTCGACGCGGTGGAGGCCGCCGCCGCCGACCTCGGCATCGTGCCGCCAGTCGTGGAAAAGCGCGGCTGGCGACACGGCGCCATGCCCTGGGGTTTCATTCGCGTGATGGGAGCCGTCATGCCGATGATGAGAGCCATCGCCGAGATGAGCTACCTCTGGCGGGTGCCGCACGCGCTCGACGGCACGCGGCTCACGGCGCGCATCGGCCCGCAGCCGCAGACGCTGCCCCGGCAGGCGATGTGCCAGGCCCTGGTCAAACTCGGCTTCGGCGCCTCACCCGCGCCCGGCGGGCAAGCCACGCAGTGACCCAAGACCGCAGACACTTGCGCCCAGGCGCGGTAGCTGCCGACCATCGTCACATCCACCTTGTCGGCCCGCCGACGACTGGTCGGGATGCGGCACTGCTGCACGGGCGGGCGACAGGTCCGGCGGCCGATCCATCCTCCGAAACCCGCTGCGAGCCGGTCGCCTCGAAGGGCTTGACGGGGATCAAGCCCCCCGGCGCAGTCGGGCCGCAGTCTCGCGGGCTCGCACGACCTCAAAGCCACCGTGGTGATTGGCACCATGGTGGCGCTCAGCACTGCGCAGCGCTCTGCGCAGAAGCACCAGCCCAGCCGCGTGGCGAAGTCGCTGAGGGCTGTGGTGAGCCAAACGACCACCGTGATGAGGCCAGGGGCGACGAGTTCGCGTCGAACCGACGGTGTTCGCGTCGAGGTGGTCTTGTGGCGGAAGGTCAATGACCGGTCTCGGGCTGACCTCTCGCCGACTTGGCTGGCCGGAGCCGACCCTGAGCGGTCTTCGAGTCGGCTGATCTCGGCGCCGCGAAGCGGACGTTCAAAGCCCTTTCGGCAACTGCTTCAGCCAGACAGCCAAAGAACACTTTTGACAACTGGAAGTTGGCGCTTCAGGGCGTGGTCCCGCCAGGCGCTGCGGGCACCGGCGCCATGAACAGCCGCGGGTCGAACTTGAACGGGTGGCGCTCGATGTGGAGGGTGACGGTGGCGTATGCCGGGTGCGCGGGGTTGAGAAGCAGGTTCCGTTCGCCGGGCTCGATGTAGGACGGCACCCATAGCCCCAGGCTCGCGCCCGAGGCAACCCAGGTGTTGCCGATGGTCTGGGTGGCCGTCTCGTCGTCGCGCCAGTCCGCGGGCAGGCCCAGCATCTCGACCTCGATCAGGGAGGCGGCCGCGGGAATCTCCAACCGCATGAGCGCCTGGTTCTTGGGGTTGGCGCCGTTGGCGTGCACGCGCTTTTCGAGCTGGCACAGGGCCCGGCTTGAGCCGCAGTAGACGACCTGGTTGGGCCCCTTGGTGTGCCAGCGGCCGTTGCCCTGCGTCGAGCCGTAGCCCAGACTCATGAGCAGGACGTTGAGCGCTGGTGCCGGCGTGTCGCAGTAGCCGATGCGGTAGACCGTGGTCAAACGACGCCACCGTACTTGACGGCGTTGAGGATGTCCTTGACGCGTTCGGCGCCAAAGCCGGACTTGGCGCAGTCCAGCGGCGTCTCCCCGTCGAGCATCGGGTGTGGCTGCCGCAGCCACGCAGCCGCTTCTTCATGAGTCTCGAAGGTGTCGCGTGCCATCGCGTCGAGCTCGAGCAGGCGCAGCATGCTCTCGGCCGCGTAGGTCGGAAGCACGTCGTCCTTGGCCACCTTGCGGTTGGCCGTGGCGCGGTCCATTCCCAGGACACCCGCGGCCGCGCCCTTGCCGATGCCCAAGTGGTCGCTCAGCGGCTCCAGGCTGCGGCTAGGGATGCCCAACTTGACGATGACGTAGGCTTGCTTGGCCGACAGGTGGTCAGGGATCGTGAAGTGCTCAGCAGCAGACTTGCCGTGCTCGTGCGCGCGCCGACCAAGCTTGGTGTCGATCTTGAACGCCCTACCGACGGCCTTGGCGGCAGCCTTGCCACCCGCCCGCGGTGCCGGACCCACCTCGTTGTTCGTGATGATGTTGTTGTCGCCGTGCTCGATGTGGGCACCGCCGACCTTGGACAGGACAATCGACCAGAGGCTGTACAGCGGGGAAGCGGCGGTCGAGGACATAAGGAACTCCGGTGTTGCGTTCATTTGCAACATCAGTTTAGAGCATTTGCGTCACCGTCTCATGAGCCGTCAGGACGCCAGGGACGCAAGCCGCCCGTTGCCCTCGACTGCTTGTGGCCGATCGCGACATCCGTGGTCCCGAACTCGGCGCCTCCAGGCGGCCGGTCGAACTGCTCAATTCCATGTGGAGCAGGCCAGGCGGTCCAAGGACCTGAGGCGGACTGTCGCGCCTCCCGCCGCGCTGCAGGTAGCGTGGCACCGGGGGGCGCCCTTCCACCGCTTTGCGGAACCGTTCCGGCAGTTGGGCCGGGCCGAGCGGCTGGCCGGCATCGCAAGCTTTTCTTGCACGGCACCGGCCCTTGCACGCGAAGATGGCGCTGGCGGGTGCTGCGTTCCGGAGCCTGTCCCCTTCGCGGTTCCTGCAGGTGCGTTGCGGTGATCCGCCGGGGGCCTGCGCGGGAGTGACTCGGCTTGCGCCCCGAGGAGGCGATTCCACTGTTGCTGGAAACACCCTGCCGGGAGCCACGCCGGCGCCTGAGTGACCGAACTGCGGCCGGGTTCAGGGCGAGCCCTGCTGATCGGTCGCCTCGGCCGCAAAACCGGGCATGGCACCGAGAGCGGCGGGGTCGAAGGCTTCGTCACGGAACAGCTTCGGGTAGTAGAACTCGCGCAAGGCAGCATGAAAGGCCCTTACCCTGACCTCATAGGCCAGCGTCGCCTGCACGTCGGTCCGCGCCAGCGCCTGCAGCGAGCGCTCCAGCAGTACGGGCGGTGCGGTGAAGGCCAGCCAGCCGGCCAGCCGGTCACGTTCCCGACGGCCTGATGTGTAGGCGGCTGACAGGGCCTGTGCCTTCTGGTCGCCCACCTGCTGGAAGGCGTAGTACCACTTCCATTCGAACGGCCGCAGAACGGCGGTATGGGCCGCCCACTGCGGATGACGTTCGACGAAAGCCGCCATCGTGGTGGCCTTGGGCAGGTCCCATGCGTCGTTCACGGCTTCGCGCTGGGTCATGATGATCTCGGCGCCCGATGGCACGGGCGCAGCGCGGTCGATGGCCATGCGGCCGGCCGCCGGCATCACGACACTCAGCAGGATCCACAGGGCCACCAGCGTTGCCAGGATCACTTCCCCCGTCTGCCTCCACGCCGACAGGCGGACGCAGACCCCGGTCCAGAACAGCACGTAGATGAACAGCAAACCGCAGGCCGCCAGCAGCGTGGAACCGGCCGTACCGGCCATGCCACCTGCCGCAACCAGCGGGATGGCGGCGCAGAAGAACACGCCACTGGCCCGCAGCGCAGCGCGCAGGAGCCACAAGTGGCTCGCGTGCTGCGCAGTGGCCTCCAGCAGCTCGTGCCGCCCGGCTGCACGCTCGCTGGCGCGCAGGTCGTGCAGCAGCACGATCAGCACCAGTGGCAGTACGAAGGCCCCCATGAAGGCGAAGTCGAAGCGCCCGATCAAGGCCAGCACCGGAAGGCCGGCATCGCGCTCGTGGATCTGCCCTTCCAGCGCGAGCATGCGCACGCGGTGCTTCCACGGCGCATGGTCGCGCTGGCCCAGGGCCGCAAAGGCGAAGTGCGACGGCGGGTCGTAGGTCAGGTGGAAGCCGTGGTACGCAGCGCCGCCCCAGTCTTTCTGCGCCTTCATGACGGCCAGACGGTCGCTGCGGTCGGCCTCCACCAGACGCGCAAGGGTGTCCCGCTGTTGGCTGACTTCAGACAGCCCCGCAGACACGGCCAGGACCGACAAACAAAGCACCACCAGCCACCAGGCCCACACCGAGCGGTCGCGCGCCAGGAAGACCGCCTCGCGCCGGATGGCAGGCCAGCCGTGCGCGTCTCGCGCCGTGGACCGCAGCAGCGTGCTCATGGCTCGAGCCTTCCACCGGCCCAACAGCCGGCCAAGAGCAGGGCGACGCACCACACGCCGAGCATCAGCCACTGGGGCAAGGCCTGGGCGATGCGGCTGGCGGCGGCGTCGGGCTCGAAGACAAAGCGGCCCAGCAGCTGCCAGTTCGCTGCGTCCACGCGCGTGCGCTTCTCGGCCTGCGCGTCGCTGCTGCGCCGGACGTCGTCGCTGTAGGCCAGCTTTTCGGCATGCAGGCGGTTCAGACCCTGAACGAAGGCGTAGCGCAGTTCCTCGGCCTCTTGAAGAAAGCGGTGGTGGTGGGTCAGATCAGTGCCCGACACGGCGCGGGATGCCTCGGCCACCGCCAGCATTGGGGTCAGCCAGCCGTGGCGCGCCAGCACCGCGGCCTGGCCGGCTTCTGCCGTCATCTGCGCCCGGGCATAGGTGTTCAGCTTGTCCGTCAGCCGTTGCTCGCTCACCTGCGCCACGACGCCGCGCAGGTTGAAGGGCAGGTCCTCGACGCGCTGCACACCATTGTGGGCCAGCAGATCGGCGCGCAGTTGGGCGAACGCCGGGTCGTTGGCATTGTGGCCGTCGCCCAGCTTGCGCAGGTCGGTCAGCATCGCCAGGTCGGTCTCGAGCTTGCCCGCGATGGGCGCGGCGCCGGCCGCCACGCTGACGGCAACGGCAGGCAGCACCAGCGTCAGCGCGATCCACAGCGTCGCCAAGGTCGCCAGCACCGCCGAACGGCGCCGCAGCAAGGCTGACGCCAGCACGGCCAGGGCGCCCCAGATCGTCAGATAGACCAGGTAGGTGCCCACCAGGGCCGCGGCGGCCCACGGGCTCTCGCCCGCGCGCACGGCCAGCCCCGCGCTCAATGCCAGTGGCGCCAGCAGCAGCACGACGAAGAACAGCAGCGCCAGCGCCTTGCCTGCCAGCAGTTCGCGGCCATGCATGCCCTGGGCCAACAGGGTGAGCAGCGCGGCGGTCTCGCGTTCGCGAGCGATCAGGCCATTGCCCAGCACGATCACCAGCAGCGGCGCGAACAGCTGGTAGACCAGGGCCGGGCTCAGCCAGCTGAGGCCGCCGAGATCGGCGCTGGCGGCGGAGGCGGCGAACATGGCTGAGTTCTGGCGATGACCTTCCAGAAAGATGGCCTGACCCGTGACCGGGTCCAGCCCGGGGTCGAACAGGGCCAGAGGCGCAGGCGTGCGAAAGACGTAATGCCCGTAGTGCACCATGCGGTGCGGGTGGCGGTCGGGTTGAGACAGGAAAGCCGCTTCGGCTTCAGCCTGGTGGCGCGTGCGTTCTGCCCGTTCGTCTTGCATGCGCAGCGTGGTCAGGACTGTGGTCGCGATCAGCAGTCCGGCCATCAGCAACACGCCGCTCAGCGCCAGGCGTGAGCGCAGCCAGTAACGCCACTCGGCAGCGGCGATGAGGAGCACGCGTCTCACAACGACGCCTTCGCCGCGAAGGCGCGGTGCACGGCTTCGGTGTCGATGCGGCCACCTGCGGGTGCGCAGAACTGGTCCACCAGGTGCCCGCAACGAAGCAGGCCGATTCGATCGGCCACCTGGCAGGCGCCGTACACGTCGTGCGTCACCATCAGGATGGCCTTGCCGGCATGGGCCAGCCCACGCACCAGCTGATGGAATTCGTCGATGGCCGTGGGGTCCAGCCCTGATGTCGGCTCGTCGAGCAGCAGGATGTCGGTGTTGCGCAGGATGGCCAGGGCGATGGCCACCTTCTGGCGCATGCCTTTGGAGTAGGCGTACAGCCTCAGGCCGCGGGCCTGGGAATCCAGCCTGACGCGGTCCAGCGCCGAGTCAATCTCCGCCGCACTGCAATCCACCCCCGCCAACTGCAGAAAGTAGCGCAGGTTCTCGTGCGCATCCAGGTGTTCGTACAAGGACGCTGCCTCCGGCAGGTAGGCCGTCGCGCGGCGGGCGGCCGCCACGTCGGTGCCGACAGGGATGTCATTGACCAGCACCTGGCCGCTGGCCGCAGGCACAAAGCCCAGAAAGGTGGCCAGCGTCGTGGACTTGCCAGCGCCGTTGCCGCCCAGCAACCCGTAGACCTCACCGCCGGCCACAGCAAAGCTCACGCCCGACAGCACCTGCTTGCCGGCGCGCAACACACGCAGCTGGTCCGCCTGCAACCTGAACCGGGGCTCCATGTCAGAACTTGAAGGTTGCCGACGCCCGCACGCTGCGCGGTATGCCCGGCTGCACCCACAGCGCCGAGAAAGAATTGGTGTAGTAGGTCTGGTCGAACAGGTTGTCTACATCCAGCCGCAAGGTTGTCGCCTTCGTCAGCTCATGGGCGGCAAAGGCCCGGGCCAGCGTGTAGGCCGGCAGCTTGAAGCTGGTGGTGAACTCGCCCGAACGCTGGCCCACGTGGACGACGCCACCGCCGAATTGCAGCCCGCGCCCGGCCACCGGCATGGACTTCACCAACTGAAGGCTCAGGCTGTGCCTGGGCACATTGAGCAAGCGCGTGCCGGCAGAAACCGCAACGCCGAAATTGGCGTCGTTGAAGGTGTTGGAAGTCTTGGCATCCACAAACGCGTAAGACGCCCACAGGCTCAAGCCCGCAGCGACATCGCCCTGCAGGTCGATCTCGAGGCCCTGGCTCCTGGCCTTGCCAATGGCCGCCAGCGTGAACGCGGCAGGATCGTCCACGACCAGAATGTTCTTCTGTTTGACCTGGAACGCGGCCACCGTGCCGTCGATGCCGCCAAGAGAGAACTTCGCCCCGGCCTCTATCGCCGCTGACTGGTTGGGCTCAAAGCCTTTGCCCTGCGCATCTGCGCCCGACAGTGGGCGGAAGTTCTCGCCATAGGTGGCATAGAGCGAGAGCGCCTTGCCGGCCCGGTAAACGACGCCCGCCTGCGGACTGAAGCGTGATTCCTTCTGCCGCGAGACCCGGCTGGCGGCACGGTCCTCAAGCGTCTGCTCGTAGTCGTCGTAGCGCACACCCAGGCGCAGCTGCAGGCGGTGGCTCAGGCTGATCTGGTCCTGCACGAACAGGCCTGCCGACTTCTGCGTCTCCACCCGGTTGGTCAAGGGTGTGGGCGTGGGCAGGATGTAGCTGCCGTAGGCGGGGTTGAAGATGTTGATGGCCTGCTGTTGTGTCAGCGTCGGGTTGTTGGACAGCGTGGGCGCGCGGGCGCGCAGGAGGTTCTGGTCGTTCTGGAAACGGTCGGCATCCAGACCGACGATGACGCGGTGCTGGAGCCCGGCGAACTTGAAACGTCCGTTGAGCTCGCCACGGATCACCTGATAGGAAGCATCGTAGTCGCGGAACCGGCGTTGCCGGGTCAGCGTTTGGCCATCCACCAGCAGCCGCTGACGGTTGGCGGCCAACTCAGCTTCGGTCGAGAAGCCTTCAAGAGAGGTCCGGCGCGTCGTGAAGCCCAACAGGGCGCTCCAATCCTTGTCGAAGTCGTGCTGGAGTTCGAGCTGGTGGCCGTTCACGTCCGCCTTCAGCGGGCCATCGCCCGGTTCACCCAGGAATCGGCTTTGCGGGATGCGGCCCAGCTGGCCGTTGACGGCGAGGACGCCACGGTCGAACGGGATCTTCTGGTGGCTGAATTCCAGTTCATAGACCAGTCTGCTTTGCGCGCTGATGCGCCAGGCCACGGAAGGGCTGGCGCCGTGTTTGCTGGTTTCCACGGTGTCGCGGAAGCTGCCCGCGTCTTCGGCGAATCCGACCAGACGAACGGCAACAGCGTCAGACAAAGGAGCTGTCCAGTCGGCATCGGCGCGGTGGGTATTGAAACTGCCGATCGACAGGCGCACCTCACCGGCTGTCTTGAAGGTGGGGCGCTTGGTCACCAGGTTCACGGTGCCGCCTGGCTCACCGCGACCGAAGAGCGCAGCCCGCGGGCCCTTGAGCACGTCCACCGACTCGATGCCTGACAGGTCGCGCGGTCCACCAAAGCCCCTGCCGGCGTTGAAGCCGTTCACCAGGTAGTTGCTGGGCAGGTTCTCGTCACCCACGAAACCCCGCAGGGCGAAGGCATTCCACAGCCCGCCGAAGTTGTTCTGCCGGGCCACTGAAGCGGACAGGTCCAGGGCCTGGCTGAGGTCAACCGCACCCGAAGCGCGCAGGGTCTGCGCATCGATGGACTGTTCGGCCTGCGGGGTTTCCAGGCGCCTGAAGTCACCCTGATAGGCCTGGCGCGTGCCAGTGATGGTGACCGAGTCCAGACGCTCGCCCGGGGCCGCATCCTGGGCCCATGCTGGAACGGCCCATGGCGCTGCCGAGCAGAGCAGCAGCGCCGTGCGGGTGTAGCGTTTCAAAAGGCAAGCTTGAAGAGTCATGGGCGGCATGGATGTGACTGGGGAGTTGAGACAAGGGGTTGATCTCTCTAATGATAATGCATTCGCAGATGCAGAATGCCTGTCAGGGGCGGCATCGCATTCCTCGGGTGCTGGTGAGGGCGGCGCATGGCACCGGTGCGCGGGACGGTTCGAATCGAACAGGGCGGGCCGAGGTGGCCACGCAGCAGGCGGCTGGGTGGCCCCGGCTGCAGACGCCACGCACCCGCTGCGCGCCGGTGCTGGAGCGCCCATCCGCCGGGCTGACGCTCCAGACCCATGCGGGCGCGGAAGGCTTCGCCGCCAAGTTCGGCAACCGCCTGCCCCTGCTCATCCAGGCCCGACCGCCATGCTGACCACGGCCACATCCCGTCCCCGGCCATGGAACTGCACCGGGCGCGTCGCGGCATCCGCGACCGCAGGCACGTCGCGATGGGCGGCCGGCGGCAAGCTGCACGCCGACCGCGGGACCCTGGGTACCATGGAGGCCCGCTTCATCCGAGACATCCCGCCATGCCACCTCTTCCCCCAGTCACGAAAGCGCTGCTGCTGGCCTGCGTGGCGAGCTTCTGCCTGAACCTGTTCATCCCGCTGAACCAATGGCTTGCGCTGTGGCCCCTGACGAGCGGGCACTTCATGCCCTGGCAAGTGCTGACCTATGCCTTCCTGCACGGCGACACCTTGCACCTGTTTTTGAACATGCTGGGGCTGTGGATGTTCGGCGCCGAGCTGGAGCACATGTGGGGCAGCCGCCGGTACTGGCAGTTCCTGTTGGCGGCGGTGCTGGTGGCTGCGCTCAGCCAGCTGCTGATCACCCTGCTGGCAGGCTCCAACGTGCCCACTGTAGGGGCATCGGGCGCGCTCTTCGGCCTGCTGCTGGCCTTCGGCATGCTGTTTCCCAACCGCACCATCATGCCGCTGTTTCCACCCATCCCCATGAAGGCGCGCAACTTCGTCATCCTGTTCGGCGCCATTGAACTGTTGATGGGAATATGGGGCGGCAGCGGCATCGCCCACTTCGCCCACCTGGGCGGCATGCTGGGGGGCTGGCTGATGATCCGCCACTGGCGGCGCGGCGGCCCCTGGCGCCGGCGTTGAGCCGGCAGCCGGGCAGCGTAACCGCCACCGGAGCATACCCACGTCAATTCATCGGGATTCAGACGCCGGCATGCTTCGACCCTCTTGCCGGAGGGGTCCATGAAACTCGCGTCCTTCATCGTGTCCGGGTGCTGTGCCCTGCTGAGCCTGGCGGCGACCGGGGCGGCGGCGTCCGAGTTGGCCTCGCAGTCCCGCGCCTTGCAGCGCGCAAGTGATGCCGTGGTGGGGCTGACTGCCAAGGCCATCGAAGACGCACGCTCCAGCGCCGCCCTGGGTGCGCAGCGACAAGGCTCTGGCGTGGTGATCGGGCCGGACGGCCTGGTGTTGACCATCGGGTACCTCATCCTGGAAGCAGAGGATGTGGAGATCACCACCGACGATGGCCGCCAACTGCCGGCGCGAGTGGTGGCCTACGACCTGGCCACCGGGTTCGGACTGGTGCAGTCGCTGGTGCCCGTCAAGCTGGAGCCTGCACCGCTGGGTGAGGCTTCGGCGCTGAGTGCGCAGGCCCCGGTGGTCGTGGTCAGCGGTGGCTTGACGGGCGCGGTCAGCATGGCGCGCCTGGTCTCCCGCAGGCCTTTCTCAGGCAACTGGGAGTACCACATCGACGCGGCGCTGTTCACCGCGCCGGGCCGACGAGACCACAGCGGCGCAGGACTGTTCAACGACCAGGGCGAACTGGTGGGCATCGGCTCGCTGTGGGTGGCCGATGCCCTGGGCGTGCCGGGCGGCCCGCGCCAGCAGGGCAACATGTTCGTGCCCATCGATCTGCTCAAGCCGGTGCTGCAGGAACTGCGCGCCCGGGGCAGCGGCCTGGCCAGTCGGCGCGCCTGGCTGGGCCTGCAGGCCGCGGAGACCGAGACCGGTCTGCGCGTGTTGCGCGTCAACGAGGACAGCCCTGCCGACGTGGCCGGCGTGGAGGCGGGCGACACCATCGTCACCATAGACGGTCTGGGCGTGCGCACGCTGGAGGCGCTGTGGAAAACGCTGTGGAGTGGCGGCCCGCCCGAGCGAGATGTGAAGCTTCAGTTGCTGCGCAAGGGGCAGGGCCTGGACGTCACCGTGCACAGCGTGGACCGCATGAAAGCACTGAAGCGGCCCAAGGGCGTTTGAGCCGTCCGGTCTGACCGGGTCTAGGGACTGCGGCCGACCGGGCGATCGGCGCCGGGCGCGCGTGCCGCACCCGCCAGGCCTTCGCGCACCGTGGGGAAGCGCAGCACCACGCCCAGTTCGCGCTTCATGCGCCGGTTGCGCAGGCGGCGCGATTCGCTCATGAAGCTCAGCATCATGGGCGGCAGCGTGGCAATGGCCTGATCGCGGGACACGCGCGGCGGGCGCGGCAGGTTGCACAGCTGCGCCACCAGGTCGAAGCAGTCGCCCATGCGCAGGTCGGTGTCGTCGCAGACGTTGATGGCGCGCGGCGCGGGCCCCGCAACCAGAGCCCGCAGGCACGCGCGGGCCAGGTCGTCGGCGTGGATGTGGTTGGTGTAGACGTCGTCGGCACCCTGCAAGGCCGGCGTGCCCCGCCGCACGCGCTCGCGGGGGTCGCCGCCTGCCCGGTCCAGTGCGTAGATGCCGGGAATGCGCAGGATCGTCACCTGGCACCCGCTGTGGCGCCCGAAGTGGCGCAGCTGCGCCTCGGCGTCCACGCGGCGGCGGGCGCGGTCGGTGGCGGGGTTCACGGCACGGGTCTCGTCCACCTGAGCACCGGCGCAGTCGCCGTACACGCCCGTGGTGCTGCCGTACACCAACCGAGCGGTGCGCCCGCCACGCGCCAGTGCGCGCAGCAGGTGGGCGGTGCGGGGGTCGGTATGGCCGGTGCCGGGCGGCGGCGCCAGGTGCAGCACGCGGTCGGCCAGGCCGCCCAGGCGCCCAAGCGTGTGCGGGTCGTCCAGATTGCCCAGCAGCGGCATGGCGCCTGCAGCGCGCAGCACCGGCATGCGCTCGGGCGAGGAGGTCAGCGCCCACACGGTCCAGCGCCCGGCCAGCAGCTTCAGCACCCGCAGGCCCACGTCACCACAGCCAACGATCAGCAGTGTGGGCCGTCGCTGGGCACGCAGAGGCTGTGGCATGGGAGGCAGTGGTCAAAGTTCCGGCGGGGCACAATCGTCGGCTTGAAGTATCCACCGACCTCCACCATGAGCCTGACCGTGACCCTGAAGCCTGCCGAGCGCAGCTTCACCGTCGAGCGCGACGAGCGCATCCTGGCTGCGGCCCTCCGCCAGGGCATCGGCCTGCCCTACGGATGCCGCGACGGCGCCTGCGGCTCGTGCAAGAGCCGCCTGCTGGCGGGCCGCGTGATCCATGGGGCTCACCAGTCCAAGGCGCTGTCGGCCGATGAGGAGGCCACCGGCCTCATCCTGACCTGCTGCGCCACGCCCCAGACGGATTGCGTGGTCGAAGCCCGCAGCGTGCCCGGTGCGGGAGAGTTCCCCATCCTCAAGCTGCCCTCACGGGTGATGGCGATCGACAAGCCCACGGCCGACGTGGCGGTGCTCAAGCTGCAACTGCCGGCCAACCAGAACCTGCAGTACCGGGCCGGGCAGTATGTGGAATTCATCCTGCGCGACGGCGCCCGGCGCAGCTACAGCATGGCCAACGCGCCGCACGCTCTGGGCACGCCACCGGCCATCGAACTGCACATCCGCCACATGCCCGGCGGCCAGTTCACCGACCACGTCTTCGGCGCCATGAAGGAGAAGGACATCCTGCGCATGGAAGGGCCGTTCGGCAGCTTCTTCCTGCGCGAGACGTCCGACAAGCCGATGGTGCTGCTGGCCAGCGGCACGGGCTTTGCGCCCATCAAGGCGCTGATCGAGCACATGGAGTTCAAGGGCATCACGCGTCCCGCCGTGCTGTACTGGGGCTGCCGCAGCAGGGCTGATCTGTACCTGCACGAGTGGGCCGAGGCGGCCGCCGCCCGCCTGCCTCACCTGCGCTACGTGCCCGTGCTCAGCGAGCCCAAGCCCGAGGACGGCTGGACGGGCCGCACCGGCTTCGTGCACCAGGCCGTGATGGCCGACCTGCCGGACCTCTCGGGCCATCAGGTCTACGCCTGCGGCGCACCCATCATGGTCGGGTCGGCCGAGCGCGACTTCACCGCCCGCTGCGGCCTGCCCGCCGACGAGTTCTTCGCCGACAGCTTCACCTCGGCAGCCGACCAGGCTGGCTGAGCGCTTCACCAGGAGGCCCGCGCATGTTGTCCGACATCGAGATCGCCCAGAAGGCCACACTGCTGCCCGTGGCGCAGATCGCGCGCGAGCGCCTGGGCCTGCCCGACGACGCCCTGGTGGCCTACGGCCACCACAAGGCCAAGATCACGCTGCCGCACCTGCGCACGCTGGAAGGCCGCCCGGACGGCCGCCTGGTGCTGGTCACCGGCATCAACCCCACGCCAGCGGGCGAAGGCAAGACCACCACCACCGTGGGCCTGGGCGACGCGCTCAACCGCATCGGGCAACGTGCCATCGTCTGCCTGCGCGAGCCCTCGCTCGGGCCGGTGTTCGGACTCAAGGGCGGCGCCGCCGGCGGCGGTTACGCGCAGGTGGTGCCGATGGAAGACATCAACCTGCACTTCACCGGGGACTTCCAGGCCATCGCGCTGGCGCACAACCTGCTGTCGGCACTGATCGACAACCACCTCCACCATGGCAATGCACTGCGCATCGACCTGCGCCGCATCACCTGGAAGCGCGTGGTGGACATGAACGACC
>JBMLPD010000242.1:0-1090 GCA_049242285.1 Rubrivivax sp. | reverse complement strand
GCAGCCGCTCCACCTTCAACGACCCGAACAGCGTCTCGCTGCAGGCGTTGTCCCAGCAGTTGCCGCGTCGGCTCATCGAGGCCGTGAAGCCGTACTCGGTCATCACATCCCTGAAGTCCTGGCTAGCGTATTGGCTGCCTCTGTCGCTGTGGAAGATCAGCCCGGCTTGCTTACTCGGATGACGCTTGAACCAGGCCATGCGCAGCGCGTCGATGACGATGTCGCGTGTCATGTCCTCCCGCAGCGACCAGCCCACCACCTGGCGGCTGAACAGGTCGATCACCACGGCCAGGAACAGCCAGCCTTCGTTGGTGTGGATGTAGGTGATATCGCCCGCCCAGACCCGGTCGGGCTCGGCCACGGTGAACTGGCGATCCAGCAGGTTGGGCGCGATCGGCAGGTCGTGGTTGCTGTCGGTCGTGACCTTGAAGCGGCGCTTGCCCTTGGCCCGGATGCCATGCAGCTGCATGAGCCTCTGGACGCGCTCCTTGCCCACCCGGATGCCTCTGGCCAGCAGTTCCTTCCACGTCCTGGGCCAGCCGTAGCCGCCGTGGGTCTGGGCGTAGATGGCTTTGATGTGCACCAGCAGTGCGTCGTTGCTGAGGTGGCGCCGCTGGGCCGCGCTGGCTGCCCGTACGAAGTGCTCGTGGTATCCGGCCACGCTGGCCTGCAGCACCCGGCACTGCACCGAGATCGGCCACACGCGGCGGTGCCGGTTGATGAAGGCGTACTTCAACTCTGCGCTTTCGCGAAGTACGCCGTCGCTTTTCCCAGGATGTCGCGCTCCATCTTCACGCGCGCCAGCTCGGCCCGCAGCCGGCTGATCTCCATCTGCTCGGCGCTCACGAGCTTGCTGTCAGCGCCCTTAAGCCTACCCAGTCGATCCGCCTTAACCCAGTTGAACAGCGTCTGCTCGACCACGCCCAGCGTTCTGGCCGCCGCCGCCATGCTCTGCCCGCCGGTCACCAGCCGCACTGCTTCCTGCTTGAACTCCAGCGTATAGCGCGCCCGCACTGTCTTCGTCATTTCCGTACTCCTTGCTTGCATTGAAACACTCGGCAAGGGGTACGTTTTTCGAGGGCAAGGTCAA
>JBMLPD010000241.1:0-3624 GCA_049242285.1 Rubrivivax sp. | reverse complement strand
ATCCCATCGGTCACGTTTGCAGGATTCAACCCACCAGACAAAACGAGCCGACAAGCCACGCCGGGGAGAACGAGCGACCAATCGAACACCTTGCCGCCACCGCCATAGCCCTCGACATGGGCGTCGAGCAGCAGGGCCTGAGCGTCTGAAAAAGATGCGGCGCAGTCTAGCAAATCGACCCCCGGGCCCATGCGTACCGCCCGCAGGTAGGCCCGCGCCGGGGCGCGGCATTGCGCGGGGGTCTCGTCGCCATGGAACTGCAGCAGCCCGTGCGGCACGGCCCGCAAGGCGGCCGCGATCTCCTGCTCTGCGGCGTTCACGAACAGCAGCACGGGGGTGACGAAGGGAGGCAGGCGCCGCGCCAGTTCGCCCGCGCGCCGCGCCGAGACGGCGCGCGGGCTCCTGGGGTAGAGCACGAAGCCGATGGCGTCGGCGCCCGCGTCAACGGCGGCGTCCACATCGGCCTCGCGGGTGAGGCCACAGATCTTGATCCGGGTTCGGTGCATGGTGGGCGGCGTGGCGTGTGCAGTGAGTTCCCAGGGACCTCAGGGGTGCCAGTCCATGGCCGGCGTATGGTCGGGCAGGCCCTGCGCTGCATCGTACCGGGGGCCCACGAAGTACAGGCCGTCAGGGGCGAAGGTGGGCGCGGCAGCCTGCCGGCTGCGGGACGCCAGCACCTCGGCCATCCATGCCGGTGGGCGCGAGCCCGTGCCCACCGCCACCAGACAGCCCATGATGTTGCGCACCATATGGTGCAGGAAGGCGCTGGCCTCGAAGTCGAATCGCCAGTAGGCCCCGTGGCGGCTGATGTCCAGTTGGCGAAGCGTCTTCACGGGGCTCAGGGCCTGGCAGGCAGCGGCGCGGAAGGCGCTGAAGTCGTGTTCGCCCAGCAGGTGTGCGGCCGCATGCTGCATGGCCTGCCCGTCCAGGGGCCGGAAGACCCAGCCGCAGCGCCCGGCCTCCAGAGCCGGCCGCACGGCAGACTCCAGCAGCAAATACCGGTAGCGGCGCCCGCGCGCACTGTTGCGGGCATGGAAATCCGCAGACACCTCGCAGCACCACTGCACTGCGATCTCGGGGGGCAGGAAGCGGTTGGTGCCACGGACCCAGGAAAACAGGTCGCGCTGCACGGGCACGTCCAGGTGCACCACCTGCTGCAGCGCATGCACCCCGGTGTCGGTGCGGCCGGCGCAGACCGTGGTCACCGGGCCATCGGCAAAGCGCGCCAGGGCGCTCTCGAGGTGGTCCTGCACGGTCTGCCGGTCCGGCTGGGACTGCCAGCCGTGAAACCGCCGTCCGTCGTAGGCCACGCCCAGCGCAAGCCTGCGCGGCTGCATCACGTCACCAGGCCCGGCCGGCGGGTGCTCATCGCAAGCTGTCGAGCAACAGCCTTGCACTGTTCTTCATGGGCCCGGTGGCCCGGGCGTATACCTCCTCCAGCAGGTCACGCGCACCCTCCATGTCCCCAATCTCCAGGAACTCCTTGGCCAGCGCCAGCTTGCGCTCCAGCGAGCGGTTCAGGTCCACCGGTGCGGGGGGGGCTGCCCCTGATGGCCCGTCGCCGGCGGCGTCCGGCTCGGCCAGGTCCACCTGGGAAAGATCGACCCCGGCGGGTTCCAAGTCGCTGGCCTGGCCCTGGTCCAGGTTGCTGCTTTGCCCGGGCAGCGGATCACCCAAATCGACGCCGTACCCCTCCTCGCCGACGGGCTCGACTTTCTGCTCTGACCCTGCTTCACTGGGCCAGGCATCGCCAGAGCCCAGGTCGGCCGGATTGTCCGTACCCGCCGCGGTGCGGTCGTCGTTGAAGTCCGGAGCCAGGGTTTCCGCAAGGGCGTCGACATCCAGCGCAGGTACATCGGGCGCGTCTGCGTCGCCATTTCCGTTCAGGTCAAGATCCACCGGCTCTCGTGGCTGGCCGCTGGTGTCAAAGTCTGCCGGGCTCGGCGCGTCTGATGCATCGCCCGCCAGATCCACCTGATCGCCACCGTACAAGGTGTTGTACGGGTCGATTTCCCGACCCATGGCCGTCACATGTTCCCACGTCGAGCCCTGGCCATCGGTCATCTGCTGCACTTCGAGGGCCAGCGCCTCATAAGACTTCGAATCACGCTGCAGAGCCAACACCTCCAGCAGCTTGATGCGCAGGTCCAGACGATCGGGCTGTTGCTCGATAGCCGAGCGCAGCACGTCCGCGGCACGCTCGTCGCGGCCGCCGGCCAGGTGAGCGTCGGCCTGCGCCAAGGGGTCGAGATCGTCGGCCCTGACGACCGCTGCTGCCACCTCTTCCAAGGGCTGGTAGGCAGGCTCTGGTTCGGGCTCTTCAGGCTCCGGAGCCTCCTGCTCGCCAGCCTCGGCCCGCAGACCCCGGGCCTCGTCACGCCGGCCGCGCCACAGGCGGTACCCTCCCCACAGCGCCATCACGATCACCAGCGCAGCAGCACCCGGCATCGTGAACGGGCTTTCGAGAAGACGCTGCAGCCAGCCGGGTTCGCCAGCGGCGATGGCGGCCGGACCAGAGGCGGCGGAGGCTGCCGCTGGGGCCGAGGCGGCGGGGGTCGAGGCAGCCGGGGCCGGTGCCGCGGACGCGGCCGCCGGCACCTGCATGGCCAGGGTGGACCCGACAGCGGGCGCCGAAGCGGCATCCGTGGACGCCGCGGGCGCGGCAGGCTGGCCGCCGGCCGCCACCGAGGAGGCGCCGGCCCGCTGCTGCAGTTCCTTCAGGGCCTGGACATTGCGCGCCAGCTCGGCTTCACGCTGCGCGGCCTCGCGGGCAGCAGCGTCGCGTGACAAGACGGCCTCGGGCGAACTGGCTGCCCTCACCCCGCCCTGAGAGAGCTTGAGCTGGTCGGGAGTGAGGGCGGTGCCGTCCTTGCGGTCCTGCACGCGCGCCTGCACCTGCCCGCGCGCCTGACGCGAGGCCGCCGGCTCGGATGCCGCCGCGTCCCGCGCCTGGCCGGCCAGGCGCGAGCGGTAGGCTCCAAAGTCCGCGCTGTGCGCCTTGATCAATTCGCGCGCAGGCACGGGCGGCACGGCCCGCGCCGCCTCCGCCCCCGGCAGCTTGAGCACGGCACCGGACTTCAGCCGGTTCATGTTCTCGCCCATGAAGGCCTGCGGATTGGCCTGGTACAGCGCTACCAGCATCTGATCCAGGGACACGCCTTCGGGCCGGTACTGCTGCGCCAGCTCGGACAGGGTTTCGCCGTACTTCACGACGTGATCCGAGGTCCGTACCGGCTCCGCCGCGAAGCCTGCCCCGACCGAGCCCGCAGGGGCAGCGCCGGAACCGATCACCGGGCTGACCTGTGCCAGGGGCGGCGGCGGGGTGCCTTCCGGGCTGACCAGCAGGGTGTAACCCATCAGCCGCTGGCCGTTGGCCCATCGCGCTTCCAGGATCAGGTCTACGTAGACGTTGCTCACCGCCCGGTCGGACCGGAGCTCGACGCCGAAACTGCCGTCGGACTGACGCACCAGCTCGGCCCTCAGGCTCGAAAGCACGTCATCGAACGCGAGTCCGGCCGCCTGGTGCACCTGCGGCGAAGCCACACGCAGCCGCAGCGAGGCTTGCTCTGCCGGTGACAGGCTGGTCACCTGGATCTGCGCCTTCAGCGGCTGCCCCTGGAACGA
>JBMLPD010000240.1:0-3812 GCA_049242285.1 Rubrivivax sp. | reverse complement strand
CGCATCGGCGCTCGCGACGCGGCCTACGCAGAGGGTGTTTGAATTTCCTGTGCTCCGCTGGTGAAAGCCTGCGTCGTGTTGGCGTCGGGTTTTGGGGCCGGCGACGCACTGGTGGTCGAACTGCAGCGCCACGTGCGTGGGCGGCTGGAGCCCTGCGGATACCCGAGGGAGATCGAGTTCATCGAGGCGCTGCCCATGACGACCACCGGCAAAGTGCAGCGCCGCATGCCGAGGCTGCGGGAAGAGGCGCGCGCGTCGGGCGCGGATGCAGCGGCGACAATGCGTGGCTGACCGCTCGTCGACCTCCGCCAGCCCCAGTCATGCCCCACCTGATCGTCCACGGCGGCACCCCGCTTTCGGGCCGCATCGTGCCCAGCGCCAACAAGAACGCCGTGTTGCCCGTCCTGTGCGCGACGCTGCTCACGCGCCACCCGGTGCGGCTGGTCGGCATCCCCGAGATCACTGACGTGCGCAAGATCCTTGAGATCTTCCGCCAGCTCGGCAGCCGCGTGCAGGTCGACTTCACCGCCGGCCTGCTTTCGCTGCACCACGCCGACACCCGCTTCGACCCCGATGTGCATCACTTGCCCGAGGAGATGCGCAGCTCCATCATGCTGGTGCCGGGGCTGCTGGCGCGCTTTGGCGTCGCGCGCATCGAGAACGACGTGCAGGGCTGCACCCTGGGCGTGCGCGAGATCGACCCCCACGTCGAGGTGATGGAGCGCTTCGGCGCCACGGTGGAGCGCCGGCGCGAGGCGCTGGTGATGCGCACGGCTGACGGCGGCCTGAAGGCCAACGCGCACTGGCTGGACTACGCCAGCGTCACCACCACCGAGAACTTCGTGCTGTGCGCCGCCACCGCCACGGCCGGCGGCGGCACCAGCACGCTGATGAACGCGGCCAGCGAGCCGCACGTGCAGGAGTTCTGCCAGTTCATGGCGCTGCTGGGGGCGCGTATCGAGGGCATCGGCACCAGCCGGCTCACCGTGCACGGCGTGGCCTCGCTGGGCCGCCCCGAGGGCGTGGAGTTCCGCTTCGCGGAGGACTTCCACGAGGCCGTCACCTTCATGGCGCTGGGCGCCATCACCGGCGGCGAGATCGTCGTGAAGAACTCGGCGCCGGAGCAGTTTCCGCTGATCGACCGCACCTTCGCCAAGTTCGGCGTGCAGGTGCACCACGAGGGCGGCTTCAGCCGCGCCGTGGTCGACGGTCCGCTGCGCGTGAAGCAGCCCTTCACGCAGAACATCCTGCCCAAGGTGGAGGCCGCACCCTGGCCCTACCTGCCGGTGGACCTGCTGCCCATCTTCGTGGCCCTGGGCGTGCGCGCCGAAGGCAGCATGATGTACTGGAACAAGGTCTACGAGGGCGCGATGGGCTGGACCAGCGAGCTCTCGAAGTTCGGCGCCCATGCCTTCCAGAGCGACCCGCACCGCATCATCACCTTCGGCGGCAAGCCGCTGGCGGCGGCTGAGGTCGAGAGCCCCTACATCATCCGCGTGGCCATCGCGCTGCTGATGGTGGCCTGCAGCATCCCGGGCCGCAGCGTCATCCGCAACGCCACGCCGGTGCGGCGAGCGCACCCGCGCTTTGCCGAGAACATCAGCGCGCTGGGCGCCCACGTGGAGTGGGCGGAAGGCGACTGAAGCCACGGCGCGGGCGATGGCCAGGCCCCGCGTGAACCTGGGCGCGTGGGCGTGCGAAGCAGCCCGCGCCGTGTCGGGGCCAGGCTCGAGGTGCCTTTTCAGGCTGTCGATGGGTGCGCAAGGCCCGAACCATGCGGTGGTGTCGGGGTTACCCAGGGCCTGTCGGGCTTGAAGAGGGTGCTTGAATTTCCCATGCTCAAGCCCGCCAGGGCCTGCACAGACCCCGCGGCCACGGCGCTGGTCAGCAGCAGCACCGTCTCGGGGCTCACGGCACACCCGCCCGAGGCCCCCTGCCGCGGCTTGCGGTGTGCGCTGCGGGGGCCGAGGTCATTTCAGAGGCTGCCCCAGGCGCCGCATGGGCGGCGTGCAGCACGCGTCACCAAGAGCAGGCTCGGCCTCCCCCCGCAAGTGCAGCGCCGTCAACCCGGCCCCTGCCATCCAACTTGTCAGCCGTTTGTCCCCTGTGACACGGCGCAACCCCTCGAGGACCCTCGAACCCGTGAAGCTCCGAGGGCGTGGCAGTGAACAGAGGGACGCGCCGGACGGGGCAGTTGCGTCAAGGCAGGGCAGTCGCATGACGGTGATGTTACGGGGGGCCCAGACGCCGCCTGTGGGGGCCGGTTACGCTGCCGGTCTGACGCCCTGCAACGACTGCGTGATTGACATGAGCCACCCCTTCGATACTGCGCTGGGCCTGCAATCTGCGGGCGAGCACCGCTTCACGGGCACCACCAGCCCCGCGTACGCCAACATGGTGGGCCCCTACGGCGGCATGACGGCCGCGCAGATGCTGCAGGCCGCGCTGCAGCACCCGGTCCGGCTGGGGGACCCGGTGTCCTTGACGGTGAACTACGCCGCGCCGGTGGCCGACGGCCGCTTCGAGGTGGAGGCCCGGCCGTTGCGCACCAACCGCTCCACCCAGCACTGGCTGTTGCTGATGAGCCAGGCCGGCGAGGTGGTGGCCAGCGGCACGGCCTTGCTGGCGGTGCGGCGCCCGACCTGGAGTGCGCCCGAGGCCGTGATGCCGGATGGAATGCCCGCGTTCGACAGCCTTGAGAAGCGGCCCAGCCAGGGCTACCCCGCGTGGATCTCCCGCTACGACATGCGCTTTGTCTGTGGAGGCATGGGGGCGGACTTTGACGGCGTGGAGCAGCCCGACTCGCTGACCCGGCTGTGGCTTCGTGACGAACCGCCGCGCCCGCTGGATTTCCCCTCGCTGGCCGCGGCCTGCGATTGCTTTGCGCCGCGCACCTGGGTGCGCCGCCACCAGCGCAGCCCGGCCGGCACGGTCACCATGACCATGTACTTCCACGCGGACGCGGCCCTGCTCGCGGCGCAAGGCAGCCGCCCCCTGTTCGGCCAGGCGCGTGCCCAGGTGCTGCGCGACGGCTACTGCGACCAGATGGGCGAACTCTGGAGCGCCGACGGGCTGCTGCTGGCCAGCACGCAGCAGGTGCAGTACTACAAGACGTGAGGGGAGGGCCCAGGCTGCAACGGAAGGCTCACCAGGAGCGCGGGGCCCGAATCTGCGTCAGCGGCCCGAGCGCGCAGCCCCTGCGGACCGCGGGTTGCCGCGCAGGTGCCAGATGAGAACATCGGTGTTGACCAGCATCAACGCTGATCCTTGCGCGAACCTTCTCGGTTGAAGCGCGGGGCGCGCAGATGCCGAACGCAGGCCTCCACATCGGCCGAGTCTTGATGGTCACGCCAGATGCCGAACGCCGGATCGCTGGTGACGAACTCTTCGGTTGACGCAGCCGAGGGCTCTTGCTCGATGCGCACCGTCACCCGCGCGCTGGTCGAGGCCGCGAGCCCTTGGCCGAACCTGTCCTGCCATGCCTGGGGCAACTCGGCTGCAGGCACATGCTCAATCACGATGGCGTTCATGTAGACCCCCTGGCTTGTCGACAACATCTGAGGCAGTGAGATTGCCACACATGCCCACAGTCCGGCCCCCCGGGGGCTCGCTTGTCTTGCCACAGCCAGACTGGCCCCGGGCTCACCGAGCACGGCTCAACAGTACAGCACCAGCGCCGCCTTGGGCGGCACGCCAATGCCCAGCAACTCGAAGTTGCCGCGGCCGCTGGCCGCAGTGAGCAAACCCAGCACGCGGCCGGGTTCGGGGCCGATCATGTCCGAGGTGAAGCGCCAGGTCCAGTTGGTGCCGCC
>JBMLPD010000239.1:0-2255 GCA_049242285.1 Rubrivivax sp. | reverse complement strand
ACGCCGACACGCTGGAGGTGGTGATGCGCGTGTACTTCGAGAAGCCGCGCACCACCGTGGGCTGGAAGGGCTTGATCAACGACCCCTACCTGGACGAAAGCTACCGCATCCACGAAGGCCTGCGCATCGCCAGGCAGTTGCTGCTGGAGATCAACCGCAGCGGCGTGCCCGCGGCCAGCGAGTTCCTCGACGTCATCAGCCCGCAGTACATCGCCGACCTGGTGAGCTGGGGCGCCATCGGCGCGCGCACCACCGAGAGCCAGGTGCACCGTGAGCTGGCCTCGGGCCTGAGCGCGCCCATCGGCTTCAAGAACGGCACCGACGGCAACATCAAGATCGCCAGTGACGCCATCCAGGCGGCGGCGCGGCCGCACCACTTCCTGTCGGTGCACAAGAACGGTCAGGTGGCCATCGTCGAGACCAAGGGCAACAAGGACTGCCATGTCATCCTGCGCGGCGGCAAGGCCCCCAACTACGACGCGGCCAGCGTGGCCGCGGCCTGCAAGGAGCTGGACGGCGCCAGGCTGGCGCCGCGCCTGATGATCGACTGCAGCCACGCCAACTCCAGCAAGCAGCACCTGCGGCAGATGGAAGTGGCGCGCGACATCGCCGCGCAGCTGGACGCAGGCAGCCGCCAGGTCTTCGGCGTGATGGTGGAGAGCCACCTCACCGATGGCGCCCAGAAGTTCTCCCCCGGCAAAGACGATCCCGGGCAACTGCGCTACGGCCAGAGCATCACCGATGCCTGCATCGGCTGGGAGGATTCGCTCCAGGTGCTCAAGACCCTGAGCGAGGCAGTGAAGGCCCGGCGGCGGGGGTGAGGGGCTCAGCCCTCGCCGCGCGCCAGGCGCTCGCTCTTCCAGTACACGTCGTCGCCGCCCAGACCGTCCAGGTTGGCGCGGTTGAGCACGCGCGCCAGCACGAACATCAGGTCGGACAGGCGGTTGAGGTACTGCCGGGGCGTTTCATTGATGGGCTCAGCCAGGCCCAGGTGCACCACGGCCCGCTCCGCCCGGCGGGCGATGGTGCGGCTGACGTGGGCGAGCGCGGCGCTGCGGGTGCCCGCGGGCAGGATGAACTCCTTCAGGCGCGGCAGCGTCTCGTTGTGGCGAGCCAGCGCGGCATCCAGCCCGGCCACGGCCTCGGCCTTGAGCAGGGTGTAGCCCGGGATGGACAGCTCGCCGCCCAGGTTGAACAGCTCGTGCTGCACCGTGACCAGCAGCTCCCGCACGTCGTCGGGCAGGGGTTCGGCCAGCAGCACGCCGATGGAGGAATTGAGCTCATCCACATCGCCCATGGCCTGCACGCGCAGGTGATCCTTGGGCACGCGGGTGCCGTCGCCGAGGCCGGTGGTGCCGTCGTCTCCGGTGCGGGTGGCGATCTGCGTGAGGCGGTTGCTCATGGTGCGGCTGATGCTACCAGCGGGGCGCATACCCCCAGAATGCACGCGCTGGTGAGACTTCAGGTGCGCGGCAGGGCGCCGGATGCGCGAAGATCGGGGCACGGGCTGGCCGCCCGGCAGCGCCGCCATGCCATGCCCGAAGACTGGAGATTGCCATGAACGCCCCCCACGATTTCGCCCCCCGCATCGACATCCGCCCCGTGCCCGCACAGATGCTGGCAGCCCTGCGCGCCCACTTCGGTGAGCGCTGCTCCACCGCGCCGGCCGTGCGCGAGCAGCACGGGCGGGACGAATCGCCTTTTCCCGTCACGCCACCGGAGGTGGTGGTGTTCTGCGAGAGCACCGATGACGTGGTGGCGGTGGTGAAGCTGGCCGACGCGCACGCGGTGCCCGTCATCCCCTACGGCACCGGTTCCTCGCTCGAAGGCCATCTGCTGGCGGTGCAGGGCGGGGTGAGCGTGGACGTGAGCCGCATGACGCAGATCGTGCGCGTCAACCCCGAAGACCTGACGGTCACGGTGCAGGCCGGCGTCACGCGCGAGCAGCTCAACCGCGAGGTCCGTGACACAGGCCTGTTCTTCCCCATCGACCCCGGCGCCAACGCCAGCCTGGGCGGCATGGCCGCCACGCGCGCCAGCGGCACCAACGCCGTGCGCTACGGCACCATGCGCGAGAACGTGCTGGGCCTGACGGTGGTCACCGCTTCGGGCGAGGTGGTCCGCACCGGCACGCGCGCCAAGAAATCCAGCGCCGGCTACGACCTCACGCGCCTGTTGGTGGGCAGCGAAGGCACCCTGGGCGTCATCACCGAGGTGACGCTCAAGCTCTACCCGCTGCCCGAGGCGGTGAGCGC
>JBMLPD010000238.1:0-6666 GCA_049242285.1 Rubrivivax sp. | reverse complement strand
GCTTCTCGGGGAAGTGGAAGGGCCCGTAGTTGTTGGAGCAGTTGGTGGTGAGCACGGGCAGGCCGTAGGTGTGGTGCCAGGCGCGCACCAGGTGGTCGCTGGCGGCCTTGCTGGCCGAGTAGGGGCTGTTGGGCTCGTAGGGGTGGGTCTCGGTGAAGGCCGGGTCTCCCGGCCCCAGGCTGCCGTAAACCTCGTCGGTGGAGACGTGGTGGAAGCGGAAGGCCGCCTTGTCGGCAGCTTCCAGGCTGCCCCAGTACGCTCGCGCGGCTTCCAGCAGCGTGAAGGTGCCTTCCACGTTGGTGCGGATGAAGGCGCCGGGGCCGTGGATGCTGCGGTCCACGTGGCTCTCGGCGGCGAAGTGCACGATGGCGCGCGGGCGGTGCTCAGCCAGCAGCTTGTCTACCAGCGCCCGGTCGCAGATGTCGCCCTGCACCAGGGTGTGACGGGCGTCGCCTTGCAGCGCGGCCAGGTTCTCGGGGTTGCCGGCGTACGTCAGCGCGTCCAGCGTCACCACGGGCTCGCCCGTGGACTGCGCAGCGCTGAACCAGTCCAGCACGAAATTGCTGCCGATGAAGCCGGCACCGCCGGTGACGAGTAGGGTCATCTCAGGGGCTGAAGGAACGTGAGGAGGCCTGCATTGTCCGCGCTGTTCAGCGCGCGAGCAGGCCAAACACCGCGGGCATGCGGTCGCTCAATGAGGCGGGCGCCTGCCGCCACTGCGCCACGGGTGCGGTGCGGCTGAAGCCTTCGGGCAAGGTGAGTCCGATGCTGACCGACAACCGGGTGGCGGGGCTCAGGTGCGTCAGCAGTGCCTGCAACACCGCCTGGTTGCGGTAGGGTGTCTCGATCATCAGTTGCGTCTGGTCGGCCTTGCGGGACAGGGCTTCGAGTTCGCGGATGCGCCGTGCCCGGGCCTCGGTTTCCTGCGGCAGGTAGCCGACGAAGGCGAACTGCTGGCCCTGCAAGCCGCTGGCGGCCAGGGCCAGCACCAGGGAACTGGGGCCGGGCAGTGCCACCACCTCCAGGCCGCTGCGGTGGGCCGCGTCCACCAACCGTGCCCCGGGATCGGCCACGCCCGGCAGGCCGGCTTCCGACAACACGCCCAGGTCATGGCCTGCCTGGGCGGGCGCCAGCAGCGCAGACCAGGCGTCTTGCGCGGAGGCCTGTGCGCATGCCGCCGCGCTGCCGCTGGCTGGCCGCCCTTTCTGGGGCCTGGGCATCTCCGCGATCTGCAGGGACTGCAGGGGCCGGGTCAAAGGGTGTCGCTCCGACACGCGCTTGAGGAAGGCGCGCGTGCTGCGGGCATCTTCCACCACCCAATGGCCCAGCGCAGCCGCCTGGCGCAGCACGCCATCGGACAGGACATCGCTGATTTCGCCGACCGGGCCGCCCAGGTCCAGGGCGTTGGGCACCAGAATCAGCCGGCCGCGAAGGCTGGCGACGGATCCGGCCGCAGGCTGGCCGAAGTTGCTGCTCATGTGCGCGCCGTGGCGGCGGCCACCAGGGGGTCCAGCCCCGCGGCTCTCAGCATCGCGCAGGTCCGGATCAGGGGCAGGCCCACCAGGGCCGTGGGGTCGTCGGAATCAATGGACGTCAGCAGCGCCACGCCGAGGGACTCGCTGCGGGCGCTGCCCGCGCAGTCGTAGGGTTCGTCCAGACGCAGATAGGTCTCGATGTCGGCATCGGACAAGGTTCTGAAGTGGACCGTCACGGCCGCGAGGTCCAGGGCCTCGAAGCCGATGTCCTGACGCACCACGGCCAGCGCGGTCTGGAACACCACGCGCTGACCGCTCATGCGCTGCAACTGTTCCACGGCGCCGACATGGCTGCCCGGCTTGCCCAGGGGCTGGCCGGCAAGGTCGGCCACCTGGTCGGAGCCGATCACCACGGCGCCCGGGTGTCGCCCGGCCACGGCCCGGGCCTTCTCCATGGCCAGACGCCGTGCCAGCGCGGCGGGCGTCTCCCCTGGCAGCGGTGTCTCGTCCACACCCGGGGGCTCCACCGCAAACGGCAGGCGCAGCCGGCTCAGGAGTTCACGCCGGTACCGGGAGGTGGACGCCAGGACCAGGGCAGGGCAGGAAGTGGTCATCGCCGGATTGTCGCGTGCTGGGAGCGCGCGACGCCTGCTTCTACACTGCGGCGCATGAAGCCTGCCCGCTTGCATCCGCAACGCCTGGACGTGCCGAAGTTCGCGCGGGCGGGCGCCCGCCTGGAGGGTCAGGAGCCTGTGGACAAGATGCGGCGCCTGTCCGACGGCGCCTGCCCGCCCGATGACGCGGCAGACGGGCTCGTGCGCTGGAGCGCAGAGGGATCGCAGCGCGACGTGCCGGGCGGCGCGCCGCAATGGCGACTGCGGTTGCGCGCGCAGGCCACCGTGTGGCTGCACTGCCAGCGCTGCCTGCAACCCATGGCCGTGGAATTGGTGGTGGACCGCGTGTTCAGGTTCGCGCGCAGCGAGGAGGAGGCGGCGGAGCTTGACGAGGTGTCCGAAGACGAAGACGTCCTGGCCCTGGGCCGGCCCCTGGACCTGCCGAGCCTGGTCGAGGACGAGTTGATCATGGCGCTGCCCATCGTGCCGCGGCACGGGACGTGTGCGCAGCCCTTGCAGGTGCTCGCGCCTGCTGCTGCTTCCGCGGCAGCGCGCAAACCCGGCCCTGCGCAGGCAGGCATCGGTGAAGAGGAGGCGGGGGCCCGCCCCAACCCCTTTGCCGTGCTCGGCGCACTCAAGCGCCAGCGGCCCTCCTGAAGTCTGCTGAAAGGGATAGAATCGCAGGCTTTTCGTCTGGTGCCCGTGGCCGTGGGCCCGCGCCCGATCCGTCAGACACGAACAAGCGTTACCAGCAAGCGTTACCAGCAAGCGTTACCAGCAAGCGTTACCAGCAAGCGTTACCAGCAAGCGTTACCAGACGACGACGCCACCAGACGTTACCAGAAGCTCCAGGAGTTCCTCATGGCCGTTCAGCAGAACAAGAAGTCGCCTTCCAAGCGCGGAATGCACCGTTCGCACAATGCCCTTGGCAGCCCCGGCACCGCCGTGGAGCCCACCACGGGCGAGGTGCACCTGCGCCACCACATCAGCCCGACCGGTTTTTACCGGGGGCGCAAGGTGCTCAAGACCAAGGCTGACGCCTGACCCTTGACGGCTCGGCAACGTTGCGCCTTCTGGCGCCTCATGGCCGGACACGGTACCTTCACAGATGTTTCCCGCCCAGAGTGCCGCATGGCGCGTCTGGGCGTTTGCACTGTTGCGCGGGCCTTGCGCTGAAGCGGCCGCGCAGTTCGCACCATGCAGAGTCGTCCTGAGCCCCTGACCAAGGTGCGGTTGTCGGTTGACTGCATGGGCGGTGATCACGGCCCGTCCGTCACGCTGCCGGCGTGCAGGGCCTTCCTGGACCGGCACCCCGATGCGCAGGTGATTCTGGTGGGTACCGAGGAGGCCTTGCGCTCGGCCCTGTCCTGGCCGCGCACCACGTGCGTGGTCGCCACCGAGGTGGTGTCCATGGACGATTCCGTGGAGGTGGCCCTGCGCAAGAAGCGCGACTCTTCCATGCGGGTGGCCATTTCGCAGGTCAAGCCCTCGGAAGAGGGCGCTCGTGCCGCGGATGCCTGCGTGTCCGCCGGCAACACCGGTGCGCTCATGGCGGTGGCGCGGTATGTGCTCAAGACCCTGGACGGTATAGACCGTCCGGCCATCGCCACCGTGATGCCGCACCGCCGGGGCGGATTCACCACGGTGCTGGACCTCGGCGCGAACGTGGATTGCAGCGCCGAACACCTGCTGCAGTTTGCCTTGATGGGCAGCGCGCTCGTCGCCGCCGTTGAAGGCCGGGAAGATCCGTCGGTGGGCCTGCTCAACATCGGGGAAGAGGCCATCAAGGGCAGCGAGACCATCAAGGCTGCCGCGGAGTTGATGCGCCAGGCCGCTGCGCAGGGACGCATCCGCTTTCACGGCAACGTGGAAGGCAACGACATCTTCAAGGGCACCACCGACATCGTGGTCTGCGACGGCTTTGTCGGCAACGTGTTGCTCAAGACGTCCGAAGGGCTGGCGTCCATGATGGGCGAATTCATCCGCCAGGAGTTCACCCGGGGTTGGACCGACCGGCTGGCCGCGCTGGTGGCGCTGCCGGTGCTGCGGCGCTTCAAGCAACGCGTGGACCACAGGCGCTACAACGGTGCGGCGCTGCTGGGTCTGCGGGGGCTGGTGTTCAAGAGCCATGGCTCGGCCGACGCCTTCGCGTTCGAGAGCGCGTTGGAGCGCGCCTACGATGCAGCCCGCAACCGGCTGCTGGAGCGGGTGGAGCGGCGCATCGCCCAGAATGTGGTGGCTGGCGCCGCCGCTGGCGCTGCCTCCGAACGCGATCAGCCCCCTCTGTTTTCCGCCCCATGACCGCCTTGCCGCACCACGCCCGCATCACCGGCACCGGCAGCTGCCTGCCCCCGCGGCGCCTGTCGAATGCCGACATGGTCGAGCTCCTGGCGCAGCGCGGCCTGGAGACCAGCGACGAGTGGATCGTCGAGCGCACCGGCATCCGTGCGCGGCACTTCGCCGATGACGGCGTGAATGCCAGCGATCTGGCCGCCGAAGCATCGCGTCACGCCTTGCAGGCAGCGGGTTGTGCCGCCGCGGACATCGATCTGATCATCGTGGCCACGTCCACCCCGGACATGGTGTTTCCGTCCACGGCTGCCATCGTGCAGCACAAGCTGGGCGTGGCGGGCTGTCCCGCCTTTGACCTGCAGGCCGTTTGCTCGGGCTTCGTCTACGCCCTGACCGTGGCTGACGCCATGATCCGCTCCGGCGGCGCGCGCAAGGCCCTGGTGGTGGGTGCCGAGGTGTTTTCCCGCATCCTGGACTTCCAGGACCGCACCACCTGCGTGCTGTTTGGCGACGGTGCCGGTGCCGTGGTGCTGGAGGCCAGCGACACCCCGGGCATCCTGGCCACCGAACTGCATGCCGACGGCAGCCATGTGGGCATCCTGTGCGTGCCGGGCACCGTGGCTGGCGGGCAGGTGCTGGGGGACCCGCTGCTGAAGATGGACGGGCAGGCGGTGTTCAAGCTGGCGGTGGGCGTGCTGGAGGGCGTGGCCCGTTCGGTCCTGGCCAAGGCCGGCCGCACCGAGGCCGATGTGGACTGGCTGATCCCGCACCAGGCCAACATCCGCATCATGCAGAGCACCGCGCGCAAACTCAAACTGGACCCGGCGCGCCTGGTGGTCACCGTCGATCAGCATGGCAACACGTCCGCCGCCTCGGTGCCGCTGGCGCTGGACCACGCCGTGCGCGGCGGCCAGGTGCGCAAGGGTGACACGGTCCTGCTCGAAGGCGTGGGCGGCGGCTTCACCTGGGGCGCCGTGCTGCTGGACTTCTGACGTCCTCCTCAAGATCCACAGACCCCAGAGACGCTTGCATGAAACCTTTCGCCTTCGTCTTCCCCGGCCAGGGTTCCCAGTCCGTCGGCATGCTCGATGCCTGGGGCGATCACCCTGCCGTTCGTGCCACCCTGCAGGAAGCCTGCGCGGCCCTGGGCGAAGACATCGCCCGGCTGATCCATGAGGGCCCCAGGGAGGCGCTGGAGCTCACCACCAACACCCAGCCCGTGATGCTGACGGCGGCCATCGCCTGCTACCGCGCCTGGCGCCACGAGGGCGGCGATGAACCCGCCGCCGTGGCAGGCCATTCGCTGGGGGAGTACAGCGCACTCGTGGCTGCCGGGGCGCTGACGCTCGCCCAGGCCCTGCCGCTGGTGCGTTTTCGGGCCCAGGCCATGCAGGAGGCCGTGCCCGTGGGGGTGGGGGCCATGGCGGCCATCCTCGGGCTGGATGCGGCGGCCGTGCGTGAGGGCTGTGCCCAGGCCGCCGCGGCCACCGGGCAGGCGGTGGAGGCGGCCAACTTCAACGATCCGAAGCAGACCGTGATCGCCGGCACCCAGGCGGGCGTGGACAAGGCCTGCGAACTCCTCAAGGCCGCAGGGGCGAAGCGGGCCCTGCCCCTGGCCGTGTCCGCGCCGTTTCACTCTTCCCTGATGAAGCCTGCGGCCGAACGTCTGCGCGAGAAGCTGCAGTCGGCCACGCTGACGGCGCCGCGCATCCCGGTGGTCAACAACATCGATGCGGCGGTCCAGACCGATCCTCAAGCCCTGCGCGACGCGCTCTACCGTCAAGCCTTCGGCCCGGTGCGCTGGGTGGAGGTGGTGCAGGCGCTGCGGGCGCGTGGCCTGACCCATGTGCTCGAGTGCGGGCCGGGCAAGGTGCTGTCCGGCCTGGTCAAGCGGGTGGACGCCGAGGCCGTGAGCATGACGGTGTTCGACCCGGCCACTCTGGCCGAAGCCCGGGAGTTGCTGGCATGAGCGCTGAAGTGCAGACGGCGGCGGCCGCGGTGCAGACGGCCCTGGTCACCGGTGCCAGCCGCGGCATCGGACGGGCCATTGCCTTGACCCTGGCGCGTGCGGGCTTGCGCGTCATCGGCACGGCCACCTCTCAGGCGGGCGCAGATGCCATCTGTGATGCCCTGGCGCCCCTGGGGGGCCGCGGGCTGGTGCTCGATGTCAACGACGCCCCCGCCTGCGAAGCCGCCGTGGAGGCGCTGGTCAAGGAGTTCGGGGGGCTGCAGGTGCTGGTCAACAACGCCGGCATCACCCGCGACACCCTGGCCATGCGCATGAA
>JBMLPD010000237.1:0-1089 GCA_049242285.1 Rubrivivax sp. | reverse complement strand
TGATGGACGTGCTGCCCGTGCTGCCGCCGGACCTGCGTCCGCTGGTGCCGCTGGATGGCGGGCGTTTCGCCACCTCCGACCTGAACGACCTGTACCGCCGCGTCATCAACCGCAACAACCGCCTGGCGCGTCTGCTGGAGTTGAAGGCGCCGGAGATCATCGTGCGCAACGAAAAGCGCATGCTGCAGGAGGCTGTGGACAGCCTGCTGGACAACGGCCGCCGTGGCAAGGCGATGACAGGCGCCAACAAGCGCGCGCTGAAGTCCCTGGCCGACATGATCAAGGGCAAGGGCGGCCGCTTCCGGCAGAACCTGCTGGGCAAGCGCGTGGACTACTCCGGCCGCTCCGTCATCACCGTGGGCCCTACGCTCAAGCTGCACCAGTGCGGTCTGCCCAAGCTGATGGCGCTGGAGCTGTTCAAGCCCTTCATCTTCAGCCGCCTGGAGGCCATGGGCATTGCCAACACCATCAAGGCAGCCAAGAAGGAGGTCGAGTCCGGCACGCCCGTGGTGTGGGACATCCTCGAAGAGGTGATCCGCGAGCATCCCGTGCTGCTGAACCGGGCCCCGACGCTGCACCGCCTGGGCATCCAGGCCTTCGAGCCGGTGCTGATCGAAGGCAAGGCCATCCAGCTGCACCCGCTGGTGTGCTCGGCCTTCAACGCCGACTTCGACGGCGACCAGATGGCCGTGCACGTGCCGCTGTCCATCGAGGCGCAGATGGAAGCCCGCACGCTGATGCTGGCCTCCAACAACGTGCTGTTCCCGGCCTCGGGCGAGCCCTCCATCGTGCCCTCGCAGGACGTGGTGCTGGGCCTTTACTACGCCACGCGTGAACGCACCAACGGCAAGGGCGAGGGCATGCTCTTCTCCGACGTGGGCGAGGTGCTGCGTGCCCTGGACAACGGCGCTGTGGAGATCACCGCCAAGGTGAGCGTGCGCCTGACCGAGTGGGTGCGCGTGGGCGAGGGCGCGCAGTTCGAGCCCAAGGTCACCCTGACCGAGACCACCGTGGGCCGTGCGCTGCTGTCGGAGATCCTGCCCAAGGGCCTGCCCTTCAGCAACATCAACAAGGCGCTGAAGAAGAAGG
>JBMLPD010000236.1:0-1394 GCA_049242285.1 Rubrivivax sp. | reverse complement strand
GCCGTTCGCACTGAGCCTGTTGCCGAACCCGTAAAGCCGTTCGCACTGAGCCTGTTGCCGAACCCGTAAAGCCGTTCGCACTGAGCCTGTCGAAGTGCGTGCCAGGGCTTCGACAGGCTCAGCCCGCACGGCATGGCATTTTTTCGCGAACGCCAGGTGCAGTCATGGGCCGGGGGCGCTCAGAACAGCCCGACGATGCGGCCATCCGCGTCCACGTCGATGGAGGATGCCGCCGGGATGGCCGGCAAGCCCGGCATGGTCATGATGTCACCGCACACCAGCACCACGAACTCGGCCCCGGCCGACAGGCGCACTTCGCGCACGTCGATCACATGCCCCTGCACGGCCCCGCGGATGGCCGGGTCGGTGGTGAAGGAGTAGGGCGTCTTGGCGATGCACACCGGCAGGTGGCCATGCCCCTGCGCCTGCAGACGCTCCAGCATGGCGCGGGCTTTGGCGGTCGCGCTGATGCCGGCAGCGCGGTAGATCTTGCGCGCCACGGCCTCGGCCTTGTCCCACAAGGTGGCGGCGTCAGGGTAGAGGAACTGCGGCGCCGGGCCCGGGGGCGTGGCGCAGGCCACCACGGCGCGCGCCAGCTCCTCCGCGCCGCGGCCGCCCTCGGCCCAGTGGCGCGCCACCACCAACGGCACGCCGGTGGCGGCCACACGCGCCTGCAGCAGGGCCACTTCGGCCGCCGTGTCGTGCACGAAGTGATTCAACGCCACCACGCAGGGCAGGCCGAACTCGCGCGTCATGTTGTCGATGTGGCGCTCCAGCGTGGCGATGCCCGCCTCCAGCTTCGGCAGGTCTTCCACCGAGAGCTGCTTGGCGTCGGCCCCGCCCTGGTACTTGAGCGCCCGCACACTGGCCACGATCACCACCGCTGAGGGCCACAGGCCCGTCTTGCGGCATTTGATGTCCAGGAACTTCTCAGCCCCCAGATCGGCACCGAAGCCGGCCTCCGTGACCACCCAGTCGCCCAGCTTGAGCGCCGTGCGCGTGGCGATGGCGGAGTTGCAGCCGTGGGCGATGTTGGCAAAGGGCCCGCCGTGGATGAAGGCCGGGTTGTTCTCCAGGGTCTGCACGAGGTTGGGCTGGATGGCGTCACGCAGCAGCGCTGTCATCGCACCCTGGGCCTGCAGGTCGGCGGCGGTCACGGGCTTGCCATCCAGCGAGGTGGCCACCACGATGCGCGCGATGCGGGCCTTCAGGTCGGTCAGGCTGGTGGCCAGGCACAGGATGGCCATGATCTCGGAGGCCACCACGATGTCGAAGCCGTCTTCCCGCGGGTAGCCGTTGCCCGGGCCGCCCAGGCCGATGGTGATGTCGCGCAGCGCGCGGTCGTTCATGTCCACCACGCGCTTCCAGGTGATGCGGCGCAGGTCGATGCGCAG
>JBMLPD010000235.1:0-23836 GCA_049242285.1 Rubrivivax sp. | reverse complement strand
GTGATGCCGATCTGCACCGTGGACAGGAACTTGGTCGGGTTCTCGTGCAGGTCCATCGCGGCCTGGGCACCGCCCTCACCCGCTTCCGCCATCACCTGCAGCCGCGCCTTGCGGCTGGCCGTCAGCGCCATCTCCGACATCGCGAAGGCGCCATTCAAGAGGATCAGGAAGATCAGCAGTGCAAGGTCCATGCGCGCCGCCCGGGCGGGCGGTGGCAGTTCTGGGGCGGCAAGGGTAGCAGAATCCCCCCATGATCCTGCTCATTGGCGACCTGCAAGGCTGCTGCGACCCCCTGAACCGCCTGCTCGACGAGGCGGGCTTCTCGCCTTCGCGCGACCGCCTGGTGGTGCTGGGTGACCTGGTCAACCGCGGGCCCGCCTCGCTGCAGGTGCTGCAGCGCCTGACCGCCCTGGGCCCATCGGCACGCTGCGTGCTCGGCAACCACGACCTGCACCTGTTGGCCGTGGCGCACGGGGTACGCAAGGCCCACCGCAGCGACACCCTGCAGCCGGTGCTGGATGCCCCGGACCGTGCCCATTGGCTGGACTGGCTGCGCCACCAGCCCCTGGCCCTGATGGAGAACGGCTGGCTGTGCGTGCACGCCGGCCTGCCCCCGCCCTGGGACGCGGCGCAAACCCTGGCCCTGGCGCATGAGGTGACCACCATGCTGGCCGGCCCGGAACTGCCCGCCTTCCTGGCCACCATGTACGGCAACGAGCCGGCGCGCTGGGATGACACCCTGCAGGGGACGGACCGCCTGCGCTTCATCGTCAATGCCCTGACCCGCATCCGTTTCTGCAGCGAGGACGGCACACTGGACTTGAAGACCAAGGAGGGCCCGGAGACCCCGCCGGTCGGGCTGTACCCCTGGTTCGACACCCCGGGCCGGCGCAGCGCCGGCCAACCCGTGGCCTTCGGCCACTGGAGCACCCTGGGCCTGGTGAACCGGCCCGACCTGCTGGGCCTGGACACCGGCTGCGTGTGGGGCGGGCGCCTGAGCGCCGTGCGGGTGGACGGTGGACGGCGCGAACTGTTCCAGGTGGCTTGCCCCCAGGCACAGGAACCGGGCTGAAGCCCTCAGCCCTGCCTGCCGGCCCATCGGCCCCGCCCAGCAGGCACAGGCCCGACGCTGCCGCCGGTCAAGGCACAATGCGTCTTGAGGAAGCGTGGCCGAGCGGTTTAAGGCACCGGTCTTGAAAACCGGCGACGGGGGAACCCGTCCGTGAGTTCGAATCTCACCGCTTCCGCCAGAGGTCCCGCCTGCGCCGGCGGGCCCGAGGGTCGGCCTCGGTCAAACCAGACCGCAGGGCTGGGCTTCAGAAACGGACTAGCCGGTTCCGCCTTGCGGCGCATTGGCCGGTTCGATCCAGGGCGCCTGAGGCAGCAACCGGGATGTGGGCACCCAGCACTCGAAGTCATCGGCCGGCAGCGGACGGCTGAACAGGAACCCTTGCATCACGTCGCACCCCAGGCTGTGCAGCACTTGGGCCTGGCGCGAGGTCTCCACGCCCTCGGCCACCACACCCAGGCCCAGCGAGCGCGACAGTGAGATGATCGCCGTGGCGACCGCTTCGCTCTGCGGTGTGCGGCCCAGGTCGCGCACGAAACTGCCGTCGATCTTGAGTTCCGAAATGGGCAGCGTGGTCAGGTACGACAGCGAGGAGTACCCCGTCCCGAAGTCGTCGATGGAGATCTTCACGCCTATGTCACTGAGGCGCCGCAGCGCCGGAAACACGCCCTGCTGACCCTTCATGAGGCCGGTTTCGGTGATCTCCAGCTGAATCGACCCCAGCGACACGTCGCAGGCCAGCGCACTGTGGCGGATGTGATCAACCAGGTCGGCCCGCTCGAACAGCCGACTCGGCAGGTTGACCGCGATGGACTGCGGAAAGCCGAACCGGTCGCGCCATACGCGCACCTGTCGAGCGGCCTCGCCCAGCGCCCACTGCGACATCGGCAGGATCAGGCCGATCTCCTCGGCCAGGGGTATGAAGTCGGCCGGAGGCAACAACCGGTCACCGCGCTGCCAGCGCATCAGAGCTTCGGCCCCCACCACACGCGACGTCTGGACATTCACCTTGGGTTGGTAATGCAGCACGAGTTCCTGACGCTCCACCGCCTTGTGCAGCGCGGTCTCAAGCTCCAGGCGCTCACGCCCGGCGGTGGCCAGGCCAGGCGCGTAGACCGCCGCAGCATTGCGCCCGGAGGCCTTGGCCGAGTACATGGCGACATCGGCGTTGCGCATCAGGTCCAGCATGTTCAGGCCGTCGCGCGGATACAGGGCCACCCCGACACTGGCCGTGACGATGCACTCCTGCCCGGCCGCGTAGATGGGCAACTTCATCACTTCCAGAATGCGGGCCGCCACGCGCTCCGCGTCCTGCTCGGTGGCCACCTCGGGCAGCAGCGCCACGAACTCGTCACCCCCCAATCGTCCCACTGCCTCCAGGGTCCGGTGCGCGCGCGAACCGCCCGTATCGGTGGCGGATTCGGTGACATGATCGCAGTGGCGCACGCATGACCGCAGGCGCTTGGCCACCTCGGCCAGCAATTCATCGCCCGCCGCGTGCCCCAGCGTGTCGTTGATGACCTTGAATCGGTCCAGATCTATCAGCAACAGTCCGCACAGGTGGCCCTGACGGCGGGCGTACTCCAGCGCGCGCTCGGTGCGCCACAACAGTTGTCGGCGGTTGGGCAAACCGGTGAGCGAATCGAAGTTCGCCAGATGGCGGATGTTGTCCTCCGCAGCGCGGCGGTCGGTCACGTCCTGAACCACGCCTGAGTAGCCGGCGCTGCTCGCGCCGCCGGCAACTTCGGGCTCTGCCTCGAGATGGATGACTCGACGGCGCCCATCAGGCAGTTCGATGGCCACGTCCGTCGCCAGAATGGAGCGATGCGTCTTCAGCGCTGCCAGCATGCTCAGCAGGCTGCGCCGGTCTGGCCGCGGCACCATGCGGATCAGGTTCCGCAGCCTGAGCGCGCTGCTGTGTGCCAGACCCAGCACCGGGTAGGCTTCGGCGGACAGAACCAGGCGACCATCCCAACGCCCTGTCACCGGATGCCAGTCGAAGCCGCCCATACGCGCCAGATCCAGGGCCCGTGCCAGCCGGGCCCGGCTGCGCAGCAGCTCCTGGCGGGTGCGCGAGGAACGCAGCAAGTACCGCAAGCGCCTGTCCAGCAGACTCCACTGCGACGTCTTGACGAAGAAGTCCGTGGCCCCGGCACGGTAGGCCCGGCTGATGGACTCGTCATCTTCAAGCCCGGTGAGCATGAGCACAGGCACATGCTCCAGCGCAGGCAGGCCGCGCAGACGTTCGCAGGTCTCGAAACCGTCGAGTTCGGGCATCAAGGCATCCAGCACTACGATGTCGGGCACGGTGTTACGCAGAAAGACCAACGCAGCCGCTCCACTGGACAGCGAAGTCACCTCAAAGCCGCGACCACGCAGCGCGTGTGCAGTCAACATGCGGTCGACTTCGCTGTCATCGACCAGCAACACCGTGGGGGCTGCCTCGGGCAAGACGTCTTCAAGTTGAAGGGATGCGGGTGTCACGGGCATGGCGGTACTGATTCGCAAGCATAGCCGTAACTGGCCGGCTCGGTCCGTCGCCCCTTGCACAGGCGCATTGATGTCGGCTCGGCACGGTTCAGGCTGCGTTACGGGTGCCCGGCGGCAGGGGCTGTGATGCCCGGACATCGCAGTCCGTAAAATCGCCGCAATGAGATCGCGCTTGCTGCCGCCCGGTCGGGCCGCCACTGTGTCGGGCCCGGTGCCCCCGCTGGCGCTGTTGCTCGCCTCCACGCCTTTGATGGCGCCAGCGCAGACGCAGGCCGCGGCGACGACTTCGGGGCCCTGGCTTCTGGCGTCCGTGCTGCTGGTGCTTGCCGTCGTGGCAGGCCTGTCTTGCGCTCTGGGCTTCGCATGGGGCCGCTATCGCGTCGCACAGAGTGCCACGTCACGGCAAACGGGCCTGCCTGCCGGCACCCCGCACCAGAGGGCCCTCGATGCCACAACCCCGAGCAGCGCTGCGACAGCAGATTCAAAGGGCACTGACAGCGCCGCAGACACAGAATCAGCGCAGTCGCTGCACCCACCTGAACCCACCCAGAATGACAGCCTGACTTTCAGCTACACGCTGGCCCACGACCTGCGGGCGCCCGTGCGGGTGGTGGATGGATTCGCGCGCATTCTCAAGGAGGACTACAGCCGACAACTCGACCGCATCGGCAACGACCACCTGGACCGCATCCTGTCTGCTGCGGCGCGAATGAACGCCATGATCGACGCCATGCTTTCCCTGGCGCAGTTGACCAGCCAGCCGCTGGCCCGGCAACCGGTGAACCTCAGCCAGTTGGCGGACTACATCCTGGAGGATTTGCGGCGGGCCCACCCTGGGCGCGTGGTGCAGACCCACATTCAACCAAATCTTCAGGTGCTGGCAGACCCCACGCTGATGCGACAGCTGATGGAAAACCTGCTGTCAAACGCCTGGAAGTACACCGGGAGAACTGCAGTGGCCCAGATCCACTTGCAGTCGACGTTGCAAGACGGGCAACGGGTCTTCGAGGTCCGTGACAACGGTGCAGGCTTCGACATGCGCTCGGCAGAGCGTTTGTTCGGCCTGTTCCAGCGCCTGCACAGTGCCAACGACTTTCCGGGCACAGGCGTCGGTTTGGCCTCTGTGCAGCGCATCGTGCGGCGCCACGGGGGCGATGTCTGGGCCGAGTCGCACCCGGGCCAGGGCTCCCGGTTCTGGTTCACGATCAGAAACTGATCCGCGAGACAAGCAACAGCCGCAGCGCATGTGCAGGGGCGTCTGCGCAACGCCCCGCTCCGCCCGCAGCTGCGGCCTGCTAGGCGGTGGGCTCCCGGGTGGCAGACAACTCCTCCACCGCCAGCACCAGGCGCTCGGCCTGTGCCGTGACCGCGCGTTTCTCCGCTGCGGCCAGCCTGCGCAAGCGCGCCAGGGCCTCGGGGCGGGTCAAGGAAAAGCGGTGCATCAACACCCCCACGGCCAGCGGCACCAGAGCAGACGCGACGGCTGCGTCGTCCAGCGACTCTGCCGTCGCCTGCGGTGACTGCAGCTGCTCGGCCGTCCTGATCTGCTGCGCACGGGAAAAGGCGGCATCGATCGTGGGTACGATCTGCCCCACCTCGAGGGGCTTGACCAGGTAGGCCAGCGCGCCCATCGCCTTGACCTTGGCCACCGTCTCTTCATCTGAAAACGCCGATAGGAAGACGAAGGGGGTATGACCCACTTCCCGCAGGTACTGCGCCACGTCGAAACCGGTCTTGCCTTCCATTCGGATGTCGAGCAATGCAATGTCCGGCCGGTGCTGACGCGCCAGCAGGATGGCGTCATCTCCGTTGTCGGCGTCGATGACCTCATAGCCCGCCTGCGACAACCCATGGGTCACCAGGGCCAGTACCAGCCGGTCATCGTCAACGACGAGTATCTTTCCCTTTGAAGCCATGGCCGGATTATCGTCTGCCATAGAGCGCTGCACCGCACACTTGTCAGCCGTCCTTGCGAACCGCCGGCGGGCGAAGCAGCACGCGGGCCACCACCTGCGCACCGTCCTGCACCAGGGTGAACTCAGCTGCACGGCGCGGCAGCAGGGCCCGCACCAGCCCGAGTCCGCTGGCCCCAGAGGGAACGGATGCGAGGTCGAAGCCGTCGCGCAACACACCCCGGCTGGACACCTCCAGCGTGACGTCGGCCAGCCCGGCCCGCAAGCGGCAGGTCACCGCGTCCTGAGACCCGTGCTTGATGGCGTTGGTCAGAAGCTCGTTGGCGGTCAGGGCCACCGGAATCGCCTCGGCCTCGGGCAGACGCCAGCGATCGGCCTCCGGGCCTTCGACCCGTACATCGATGGTGTGATGAAAAGTCTTTTGTACCGCCGTGGCCACAGCGTGGAGCAAGCCAGCCAGCACGACCGGGCCGCTGGAGCCGACGTGCAGGCCATAGACCTGCGCAATGGCGTGCAACTGACCCACGGCATCCGACAGGATGGGGGCTACCTCCGGAAAGCGGACCGACGCCTGCTGCAGCAGCCCTGCCACGCCCTGGAGATTGTTCTTGATGCGGTGGTGCACCTCCTGCACCAGCATCCCGCGCTGCGCAATGGCTGCGTCAAAACGCTCCTGCTCGGCCGCGCGCAAGTCCGTCACCTCCGTGGCCACCAGCAGGATCTGTCCCTGCGCTGAGTCGTCCAACGAGCCTGCCGACACCAGGCGCATGTCCCACACCTGGCTGGGCCATCCGTCGCCCGAGGACCGAACCACCTCACGCCGCACGCCTGTGGGGAACTCACCTGCCAGCTCCAGTTGGGCGCACAGGTCAGCCGCCTGCGGCGCGGGCAGAGCCCCGGCCCACTGACCCGGGGCTCTGCCCAGCAGCGCGTCCATGGGCCCGCCCAGGAACTCCTCGGCCAGATGGTTCAACTGCTGGAGCCGGCAGGAAGGCCACTCGAACAGAGCCATGGCCATGGGCGCGGTCTCCAGCACGCGCTGCAGCGAGGCCTGCGCGCGAGCGCCCAGCGATGCGGCCTGCTGGTCTTCTGACGGGGGCGACAGACAGAGGAAGACTTGCGGCGCCATCGAAGCATCCTGAAACCCGACGGCACCCCACAGGCGCAAGGGCAGCACGCTGCCGTCGGCACGCTGCCACTGCCCTTCCCGCGCCAGCACCGGGGACCCGGCACCCGCGGCCAGTAGGCGGTCATGCAGATCGACCAATGCGTCGCAGGCCCCCGCAGGACTGTCGCGCAGCGCTGTACCCACCAGCGCCTGCGGTGCCGAACCCATCCACCGGGCGGCGGCCTGGCTGGCCTCCACGATCAGGCCGTGCCTGACGCGCAGCAGGCCCAGCCCCGCCGCGGAGATGAGCGAGGCCAGAGCGTCCGCAGGCGCCATCGGGAGCGACGCCCGTCAGGTTTCCAGCCAGCGGGCGGCCGCAAGGGCCGCCAGCACGGCCCGATTCAGCTCGCCCCGCCCGATCAGCAGGCTGTCGGCCAGTTCGTCCATCTCAGCGAAGGACGCATGTTCGATGGCGGCCATCAGGTTCAGGTGCGGCGCAAAAGGGCCGTCGCCCCGCAGCAAAGAGGCCTGGACTCTCGGTGACATGGGCACCAGGTCGGCCAGATCGTCGAAGGACAGGCCCGTCATCCGGTCAAGCAGGGACAATACGCCACAGATGAACAGCTCGTCGCGAAGGGCTTCCTGACCGACCGTTCGGGCCAGCTCCGCCAGCGCCAGGCCGCGGCGCAACGCCACGCACGCCAGGGAACGGGCAGCCACTCCGGGCGTCGACCACACCAGCAGCAAGGCCAGCCAGCGCAGGAGCCGAGCGTGCCGCAGAAACACAAAGGCATGCGCGAAGCTGGGCAAGGCCACCCGAACACCGAAAGCGGCGGAGTTGATAAGGCGCAGGAAACGGCTGGCCAATGTTGCATCTGACTGCAGCAGCCGCTCCATCTGATCGTAAGCCCCCTTGCGGTTGGCCAGCTGCATCAACTCGATCACGCCGCGCAATTCGGGCGCCAGCCCCGCGCGACGCAGCAGCGGCAATTCGTCTTCCTCAGGCAGGCCCAGCACACCCGAGGCTCCGGAGGCGAGCGCCAATTCCGCCTCGGCACGCGTACGTACGCCCTGGATATAGGTGTCCAGCGTCCTCGGGCCCTGCGACTGCGGACGATCGACGCCGAGGTGCTCGTCGGCCGCATCCACAATCAGCGCACGGAAGGACTGCAGCGTCGCTTCCGGCAGACTGGACACCGCCCAGCCCTTGGCCACAAGGGACACATCCTGGGCGCGCAAATCCCGAAAGCGTACGGCGCGGTTGGTGTCGGATGTCATGAAGGCCGGCAACTCCAGGCCGATCCACGACGGTGGCCGAAGCTCTATCAAATGGTCCAGCGCGGACTCGCTGACGACATTGAGCAACACGGACAAGGGCTCCGAGGATGCGGGTGCATCGCCCTGCGCAAAGGCTTGGCTCAGCACGCTCAACAAGCCAGCCGCTGCCTGGCGGGTGTGGGTCCTCAAGGGCATCACCGTCAGCTGCAGGCCGCCAACGTGGCCCCCGTGCCTCACGATGGGCGCGTAGCCCAGGTGGATCTGGCCGAAAAGGGGGGAATCTTGCATCGATGCCGCGGGCGGTTCAATACGAAACCCGCCCAATGGCGGGTCAGCGGATGTACTCGAACAGTGACATCCTTTGCACCATCGAATACGTTTTCAATGCGGAATCGTAACTGGTTTGCTGGGCCTTGAAGGCCGACACCGCCTCGGCCATGTTGACGTCCTCCGCGGCTGAGCGCTGCATCTGCGCCGCCAGCCGACCATCGGACAGTCTTTCGTCCAGGCCTTCGGCCTGCTCCATGCGCCAGCCCAGCTGGGAACGTGCAGCCGTCAGCATGCCCAGGGTAGAGTCCAGGTCGCGCAGACCGTTGGCCACGGTCTGGGCCACCTGGGCACCTGTGCGCCCGCCCTTCTCCAGATCGGCGATCAGGCCATCGGCCACACCAAAGGGCGAGAGGCTGCGTGAGGAGGGCTCAATCTTGAAGATGTCCTGCCCCACCGTGGGGCTGCCCGTCAGCGTCACCGACAGGCCATCGAACTGCAGAGCCTGTCCGGACACATAGGGAAAGGTCTGCACGTTGCCGTCGTCGCGCTCCACCGAGACGGTGTAACCCGCGTCAACACTGCCCGTGAAACTCAGCTCGTAGCCCTGCCCCGTCAAGGCCGATGGCGAAACCACCTGCCCCGCGTTGATCCACATCTGGGTGTTGTGTGCGGGTGCCACTGCGCCCGCATACGACGTGGCGAACACACCATTGCCAGTGGGCGCCTGCATCCAGGTGGCGGCACCGTCCAGGTACAGGGGCAATTCGTCCGAAGCGGTCGCGGCCATGCCAAGGGCCACGCCCTTGAACTCCACGCCCCCCGGACCCTGGACGAAGGGCTCGCCAGTTCCACCCTGGCCTGCGAAGAGGTAAGCCCCCAGGCCGTCCTGCTGATTGGCAATGCCCAGCAGCTGCTCCCTCAGCCCGCGCAATTCGGTGGCGAGCACCTTCCGGTTGGCATCTCCGGTAGCGCCGTTGCCGGCTTGCACGACAAGCTCGCGCATGCGCTGCATGATGCCCAGGGCGTCGCCCAGTGCAGACTCGGTCAGGCCCATGGTCTGAAGGCTGGACTCCAGCGACTTCTGTCGCGCCTCCAGGCGCGCATCCTGCGCCAGCGCGCGCTCAGCCCTGGCCGCCTGGACCGGGTCGTCGCTGGCACGCGTGATCCGCTTGCCGCTGACCAGTTGGTCCTGGGTGCCCTGCAGCGACTGCTGTCGCCGCTGGATCAGATCGATGGACCGGTCGAACTGGGTGGCGGTGGCAACTCTCATGGCGGGCTCATCCTGTCGTCGTCAGGCCGTGATCTGATCAGGCCGTGGTCTGAAGCAGAGTGTCGAAGATGGACTGCGCCACCTGCAAGACCTTGGCCGAAGCCTGGTAGGCCTGCTGCGACTGGATCAGCCGGGCAGCCTCTTCGTCGAGATTGACACCGTCCACAGCCGCGCGGCGCAACTGCAGCTGGCTGGCCACGGCAGCGGAGATCTCGGAGGCCGTGGCTGCGCCCTGGACCCGGGTGCCGATGTCGGTGATGCCCACCGAGTAGGCATCGGCGATGGTCAAGCCGCCCGTGCCGGTGCCCGAGCGGCCCACGAAGGCGGTGTCCGCCAGCGCCGCCAGCGCCAGGGCATTGCCGTTGTTCTGCTGGGTCTGAGAGGTGGCAGAGATGACAAAACCGTCTCCGGCGAAGCTCGGGTTGACTTGCGCCGGCTTGGGCTGGCCGGAGATCATCAGTTTCACGCCCCCGAGGGTGAGCGCCTGCCCCGGAGTCCACGTCAGGGTACTGGTGCCGTTGACGGGCGGGGTCACACTGATCGTGGTGGGGCCGGTGAAACGCAGCACCACATCGGCAGTCTGCACGGCCTGAACCAGATCGGCATCGGGCTGCAGGACCTGCGGGCTGCTCAATGAACCGGTGCCCTGGTTGGCCAGCTCCGCCTTGGCCGTCACGGGCGAGGCGGCGGCGATGCCGTCGGTGCTCGTCAGTTCCTTGCGCATCAGGCCGGCGGCGTAGGTCACCGGTTGCAAAAGGAACCGATCCTTCGTGTTCAGCGTGCTCAGGCCGCTGAGCGTGAACCCCAGCGCCGACGCCTGGGCCTGCGGGATGGCTGCGCCGCCCGAGGACGGGGTCAGGACCCAGTCGCTGCTGGCGGTGTCGTAGGTCAGGGTGTACTCGGCAGCCTGCAGCTTGGAGGGATCGGTGACCGTCAGCGAGGGCACGGCGGCGCTCTGGTTGGTGCTCGCCGGCCGCACCATGTTCAGCGCGCCGGTGGCTGCAGAGTCGTGGAAGTTGAAGAACAGGTTGGCGCCAGTCTGCCCCTTGAGGTCCAGCCCCAGGGTCTGCTGGCGGTTGACCATCCCCGTCAGCGCAGCGGCCATCTGCCCCATCCGGTTGCGCGCCAGCACCAGATCCTCGTTCTGGAAACGCAGCATGCCCGCCATCTCACCGCCACCCAGCAACTCGCTTTCAATCAGCCGATCTCCCGCCGAGTCGCTGAAGGCCAGCGCGCTGCGCGAGGGGTCAAGCGGATCGGCGGCCACGGTCAGCCGGCCTGCGTCGCTGCCCATGACCAGGGTGCGTCCGTCACCCACGAAGACCGTCACCGTCTGGTCCGGACCGGTCAGGGTCTTGGCCTGGATCTTCTCGCTGAGCTGCGACAGAAGGCGGTCGCGCTCGTCCAGCAACTCACTGGGCGCGCCTTGCGAACTTGCAGCGGCGGAAATCCTGGCGTTGACCTCGGCGAGCCCTGCGGCCAGCGCATTCACGCGCTGCACGCCAGCTGCCAGCGTTGCGTTGACGTCGGCTTGCAGGGTGTCGAACTGCGCTGCGGCCGCGCTGAACCGCTGCGCCACATCGTGGGCCCGAGCCAGCACGGCCTGGCGCAGGCCCTGGCTGGCGGGCTGGGTGGACAGATCGGTCATCGCATTGAGAAACTTGCTGGCAGCGTGGCCGACACCGTTTTCTCCAGTGATGAAGACTTCCTCGAGTCGCTTCAGCGCATCCAGCCGCGCCTGGTCCATCTTCGCAGTCGATTGGGAGCCGGCGGCTTCGCGGGTCAGGAACTGGTCATGGGCTCGCGTGACCCCCTTGATGTCAACGCCTCGCCCGATGTAGCCGCCGCCGTTGAACAGCGATGCGGCCGTGGACAGCTCCACGCGCTGGCGCGAGTAACCTGCGACGCTCGCGTTGGCGATGTTGTTGCCGGTGGTCTGCAAGGCCACGTAGTTCGCGGCCATGGCGCGAGAACCGATGGTCAGCAGGCTGAAGGCGCTCATCTGGATGACTTTCTCAGACCACCGCGCGCTGCAGGCGCAAGGTGGTGTTGATGACACGCGACAGCTTGTCGGCATAGGCCGGGTCCGTCGCGTAGCCCGCGCGTTGCAGGCCCTGGGCAAACGCCGTGGCGTCCTGACCGCGGGCCACGACCTGCGCATAGCGCGGGCTGTCCTTGATCAACCGGGCGTAGTCGGCAAACGATTCTTCGTAGCTGCCGTAGGCGCGGAACTGCGCCTTCACCCTCTGAGGCTTGCCACCCACGTACTCGGTGGTCCAGACTTCGGCGGTCGGGCCCTTCCAGTTGCCCCCGGCCTTGATGCCGAACAGGTTGAACGACGGGCTGCCGTCGGCATGACGGATTTCCTTGCGGCCCCAGCCTGTCTCCAGTGCGGCCTGGGAGATCATGAACTCGGCGGGAATGCCGGTCTTCTGCTGCGCGGACTTGGCCGCCTGGGTGTGGTGCTGCACGAAAGTGGCCGCGGCTGTCTGGGGCACGCGGACTTCGGGTGCTGGCTGGGCGGCCGATTGCAGCGGCGCAGGAGCCGGGTTGGCCGATTCAGCGCGCGGAATCGGCCCCGGCGTCAGGCCCATCTGCCGCTCCAGTTGCTTGGCGATGATGTCCGACAACCCTCCCGGCAGGCCGGCCATGCGGGTGGCGAGCTGGCTGTCCAGCATGTCCACGCCGAGCTTGGACCCCTCGTTGTCGAACATGCCCGTGGCCATGGTGGAGGCCCGCATGCTCTTCATCAGCTCCTGCATGAACAGCGACTCGAAGGCCTTGGCGGCTTCGCGTGCGGCACCCTTGGGGTCGGCACCGGCCTTGAAGCGCAGGCTGTCCAGGGACCGGACGTCTGCACTCAGGGTGTTGGAGGGAGCGACGGCCATGGCGTGACCTCAGATGACCTCGATCTCGGCCTGCAACGCGCCTGCACTGCGCATGGCCTGCAGGATGGCCAGCAGGTCCTGCGGCGTGGCGCCCAGCGCATTGAGGGCACGGACCACATCGGCAAGCCTGGCGCCGACAGGCAACTGCATGAGGGCGCCGCCTTGTTGGGTGATGGTGATGTCGGACTTCTCCGTCACCGTGGTCTGCCCCTGCGAGAACGGCGCGGGCTGGCTCACTGCTGGCGTGGTGCTGATGGTGACCGACAGGCTGCCATGCGCCACCGCACAGGCGCCAAGGGTGACACTCTCATTGAGCACCACCGACCCCGTACGGGCATTGAGCACCACGCGCGCCGCCGGCTTGGCAAGCTCGATGGAAAGGTTTTCGATGTCAGCCAGGAAACCTATGCGGTCGCCCGGGTCGGCGGGCACGGCCACCGCCACGGTGCGGCCGTCGCGGGCCATGGCCACGCCGGGCCCCTTGGCGGTGTTGATGGCTTTGGCCACGCTGCGAGCGGTGTTGAAGTCGGCCGCATTCAAGCCCAGCACGATGGTGTTGCCCTCCAGCAATGGGGTGGGCACCGAGGCCTCAACCGTCGCGCCCTCCGGGATGCGGCCCGCCGACAGGTGGTTGATCTGCACCTTGGAGCCCCCCGCCGAGGCACCAGCACCACCCACGATCAGGTTGCCCTGAGCCATGGCATAGATGCGGCCGTCCGCACCCTTCAGGGGCGTGGCGATGAGTGTTCCGCCGCGAAGGCTCTTGGCGTTGCCCAGCGAGGACACGTTGACATCGATGGTCTGCCCCGGCTGGGCGAAGGCCGGCAACTGGGCCGTCACCATCACCGCTGCCACGTTGCGCAACTGCATGCTGGCGCCCGCCGGCACCGTGACGCCCATCTGCTGCAGCATGGCCTGCAGGCTTTGCGTGGTAAATGGAGTCTGGGTGGTCTGGTCGCCGGTGCCGTCCAGGCCCACCACCAGGCCGTAGCCCGTCAAGGCGTTGGAACGTACGCCCTGGATGGCAGCCACCTCCTTGATGCGCGTGGCCTGAACCGAGTGCGGCCACAGCGCAGCCAGCGCCAGTGCCAGCAGGCACACCCAGACCAGCGGCCTGGCATGGGGCGGATCATCAGGCAATGGCAAATGGTGGAGCATGGCCGGTGGCTGCGAAGGTGTCGGTGTGTGGTCAGCCCGGAGGCCGTCCGCGTCGGCAGATTCTGTGAAAACTTCAGATCGGCAGAACGTTCAAGAAAAACCTGGAAAGCCAGCCAATTCGATTGGCTTCCGCGGCAGGACCGCGGCCGCGATGCTGTACGCGGACGTTGGCCACCATGCCGCTGGCCACCATGTTGCCGGGCTGGATGGTGCGCGGGTCCACCTGTCCGGAAAATCGCAAAACGTCGACGTTGTCGTTGACGCCTATCTGCTTCTCGCCCGCGATCTGCAGGTGCCCATTGGGCAGCACGCCCGTGACGATGACGGTGATCACGCCCGAGAAGTCGTTCGTGTTCTCGGTGGCGCCCTTGCCTTCGAAGGTGCTGGAACTGGTACCGGAGATGGAGGCCCTGTCCAGCGGGTTGCTCTTGATCAGCGGCAGGACCTTGACCGAGCCGTCCAGACTGCCGCTTCTGTCCACCGAACTGTTGCTGGACTGACTGGCCGTCACCTTTTCCACGATGTTGACCGTGAGCGTGTCGCCCACCAGCCGGGCGCGGTGATCCTCGAACAAGGGCCGGTATTGCGACATATGGAAGATCGAGCCGTTGGTGGGTGGCGCTTGCAGCGCAGGCACGGCCTGCACGGGACGCGTGTCGGCCATGTCCACCCTGGGCGGCGGATTCAGCGTCGCGCAGCCGCTCAGGGCGGTGGACAGCCCAGCGGTGGCCAGCACCGCTGTGGTGGACATGAGCCGGCGTGCGCTTGAGCGCAAGGCGGCAGCAACGGTGTGGTTTGCGGTCATGGGACGCCTACGGGTCAAAGCTGCGACAGCTTCTGCAGCATCTGGTCGCTGGTCTGGATGGACTTGGAGTTCATTTCGTAGGCCCGCTGCGTCGCGATCATGGACACGAGCTCCTCCACCACGTTCACATTGCTGCCCTCGACGAAGCCCTGGCGCAACGAGCCGTGGCCGCTGGTGCCGGGTGCGCCGGCGTTGGCAGTGCCCGAAGAGGCAGACTCGGCAAAGAGGTTGCCTCCCTGCGGGTCCAGACCGCCCGGATTGACGAAGGTGGCGATCTGCAACTGACCCACGGTCTGCGGCTGGGGCTGGCCCTGCAAGGTCACGCTCACTGTGCCGTCCTTGGCAATCGTGACGTTGCGAGCGGCTGCAGGGATGGTGATGCCCGGCTGCACCGTGTAGCCGGCGCTGGTGACGATTTGCCCGTTGGCGTTCAGCTGAAAAGCCCCGTCGCGGGTGTAGCCGGTGGTGCCGTCAGGCAACTGCACCTGGAAGAAGCCTGGTCCCTCGATGGCGATGTCGAACTGTCCCGAGGTCTGCGCAAGAGTGCCCTGCGAGAAGTTGCGCGATGTGGCCGCCGCGCGCACGCCCAGGCCGATCTGCAGACCCGTGGGCAGCTGGCTCTGCTCGGACGTGGCTGCGCCGCTCTGCCGCAGATTCTGGTACATCAGGTCCTCGAACACCACGCCAGAGCGCTTGTAGCCGTTGGTGGCCACGTTGGCGAGGTTGTTGGCGATGGCGTCCAGCTTGGTCTGCTGGCCCTCCATCCCGGTTTTCGAGATCCACAGTGATCTGATCATGCTCGGCCCTCCTGTCAAGGAATGAAGCCGATGATCAGCCGAACTTGAGGCCGACCAGACGCGAAAAAGGGCCGTGAACGGCCCTTTGTTCAGTACGCAGGGATGCGGCTTACTGCGCCGCCAGAAGCTTGGTGGCCGACTGCTCCTTCTGCTCAGCCGTCTGCAACGCCTTCATCTGCTGCTCGAACTGGCGCGCCGCCGCGATCATGGCCACCATGGACTCCACGGCATTCACATTGGACCCTTCCAGCGCACCGCTTTGCACCCTGGCCGCGGGGTCCGCAGCGAGGTCACCCTCTGCGGCACGGAACAGCCCGTCGGTGCCGCGCTGCAGCGGAACCTCGGGGGTGACAAGTTTCAGGCGCCCCAGCGGCTGCGGGCGCTCACGGCCCACCTTGGCCGAAACCGTGCCGTCGGATGCGACTTCCACTTCGGCATTGGCGGGGATGCTGAGCGGGCCGCCATCACCCACCACCGGCCGGCCTTGCAGGTCGGTCAATACGCCTTCGGCGTTGACTTCCAGGGCACCGGCCCGCGTGTAGGCCTCAGTCCCGTCCAGGGCCTGCACGGCCAGCCAGCTGTTGCCCTTGACCGCCACGTCCAGCGGTCGCCCGGTGGCCTGCACCCCGCCCGGCTCGGTGCTGTAGCCCACGGTGGACTCCAGCGCGTACACGCGGCTGCTGACGCCATCGCCGTGCACAGGTACGGCGCGAAACGCAGCCAACTCGGCCCGAAAGCCGTTGGTCGACACATTGGCCAGGTTGTGGGAGACCACCTCCTGACGGTGCATGGTGGCCTTGGCGGCCGCCATGGACAGGTAGATCATGCGGTCCATCAGAACCTCTCAGTGCCTGCGCTGGCAGATCAACGCATGTTCAGGAAGGTCTGGGTGACCTGGTCCTGCGTCTTGATGGACTGCGCGTTGGCCTGGTAAGTGCGCTGCGCAGTGATGAGGTTGACCAGTTCGGCGGTGAGGTCCACATTGCTTTCCTCTACCGCGCCGGCCACGATGTCGCCGAGGTTGCCGGTACCGGGAACATCCATGACCTTGGCGCCAACGGCCTGGGTCTCCTTCCAGGCGTTGCCACCCGCGGGCTGCAAACCCTGCGGGTTGCGGAAACTGGCAATGGCGAGCTGGCCGGTGGCCCGGTCCTGGCCGTTGGTGTACTTGGCAGTCAGGACGCCCTGGTCATCGAAAGAGAAACTGCTGAGGGTGCCCACACCGTAGCCGTTCTGCTGCAACCTGCTGATGGTGTAGTCGCCAGACTGTTGTCCCGCGCCAGAGAGATTGAGCTTCACATCGCCAAGGGTGTACTTCAAACCACTGGCCGTCACCGTCGGCGTGTTCAGCGCTGTGTTGAGGTCGGCTGCGCCGATAGTCAGAACAGCCTGATCGGCGGCGCCGGGCGTCCCGCCGTTTTTCAGGGGCGGGCCGGCGCCATCGGGTGTGGTGAATTCAATCGTGTTGATGGGCAGAGGCGGGGCCGTCGGGCTGGCTTTTGGAGGCACGTTCTGACCATTGGCCGTGACATACACCTCCCACTTGTTTGGTTCGGACTTCTTGTAGAAGGTGCTGATCTCCACCGACTGGCCTGCCTCGTCGAAGACCTTGATGGACGCAGAGTAATTGAAGCTGTTGCCGTCATTCTGGTTGAAGACGGTGACAGGCTTCTTGACGTCAGATGCGTTCAGGTTGAGCGACATGACCACCTCATCGGTCTGCTTCTGCACCAGCCGTGGTTCGGGAATCTTCATCTCCTGCAACTGGCCTTTGCGAATCGCGCCGGTCTCGTCGGCGCCGAAGCCCAGAAGCTTTGCCCCATCGTTGGTCACGATCCAGCCGTCCCGGTCGGTCTTGAACTGACCGTTGCGGGTGTACAGGGTGCTCTTGGACGCCTCCTGGCCGCTCACTTGGTTCGAGACCTGAATCTGGAAGTAGCCGTCACCGTTGATGGCCAGATCCAAATTGCGGCCCGTGGTGGAGATGCTGCCCTGGGTATGGTCCTGGGTCACCGCCGCCAGCGCTGTACCGATACCCGCGCTGCGCTGGCCGCCAGCGGCTTCGGCGTACAGGTCCGAGAACTCGGCCCGGGAGGACTTGGCGCCGATGGTGCTGGCGTTGGAAATGTTGTTGGCAATCACCTCCAGGTTGATGGCGGCGGCGCTCAGGCCTGACAAACCCTGTTGAAAGCTCATGGTGAATCCTTGTGGCGTTTGTGTTCAGAGGATGGCTGATCGGCACGGACGCCGACCCGCCAGGCAAGGGACGTTCAGGATCATGACCAGGCCTTGACGTTGTTCACGGGCGTGGCGCCTGAACGTGCAAGTTGCAGCACCAGCCCGTCGGGGCCCGCCGTGACCGCATTCACGCGGTCGGCAGATTGCAGGGTGGCCTGGACCGTGTTGGTGCCGGAAAGCGCGTTGACGCGAAAGGTGAGGCCAGCGGAGTTCATGCCGTCGGGCACAGGCCACTCGAAGGCTCTGCGGCCCGAGGTCTGGGCGCCCAGATCGATCTGGCCCACCACGAGACCGGCTGGCGAGAGCACTTCCACCTTCACGGCGGTGGCCCCCTTGGCCAGCTCGAATGCTCCCACGGCCTTGCCGCTTTCCACGGTCAGCGTGTTACCCGAAGTCCAGACCTGACGTCCCACCATGCCAGCGCCCTGCAAAGTCTGGGACTTCAAGAGTTGGCTGGACAGCTTGTCGGTCATCGTGCCCACAGCGGAATTGAGCTTCTCGATCCCGGCCACCGTATTGATCTGCGCCATCTGGGAGGTCAGTTGGGCGTTGTCCATCGGGTTCATGGGATCCTGGTTCTTCAGCTGTGTCACCAGCAGCTTCAGAAACCGGTCAGCGGCTTCCTCGTTGCTGGTGGCGATAGAGCTGGCGCCTGCGCTGGACGCCGCAGGTGCAGCGGAGGCGGAAGAGGAGGAAGCGACAGGCACGGTGCTCATGGGTATCCTTGGTCGGGTTCAGGGACTGGGATGGAAGGCGAAGGGGAGCCAGGCGCGTTGCACGCCTTACTGCCCCATCTGCAAGGTCTTGAGCAACAGGCTCTTGGCCGTGTTCATGACCTCGACGTTGTTCTGGTACGAGCGCGAGGCGGAAATCATGTTCACCATCTCCTCCACCGCGCTCACGTTGCTGAAGGTCACATAGCCCTCGGCGTCAGCCGCCGGGTGCTTGGGGTCATGCACGCGACGCCCGGGCGACGAGTCTTCACGCACGGTGCTCACGCGAACGCCAGCGGAGCTTTCGGGGCCCAGCGAGCCTCCCGCACCCATCAGTTCGGTCTGGAACACCACCTGGCGGGCCTTGTAGGCCTTGCCGTCCGGGCCGGCCACCGTATCCGCGTTGGCCAGGTTTGAAGCCACCACGTTCAGCCGCTGACTCTGAGCGCTGACCGCGCTGCCGGCCACGTCAAAGATTCGGAACATGCTCATGCTTCAGTCTCCTCAGCCCGAGTTGTGGCTCTTCATCGCATCGATCATGGTGCGCACACTGCCGTTGATGAACCGAAGGGTGGACTCGTACTTCACCGTGTTGTCGGCAAAGCTCGCACGCTCGCGGTCCATGTCCACCGAATTGCCGTCCAGGTTGGTCTGGGCCGGCAGCGCGTAACGCAGCATCGCGCCTGAGCGCCGGCTGGGGTCGGTGCCCGAGCGCTGCGAGGTGGCTTCCTGCAGCGCCTTGCCGAAGTCGAAGTCCCGCGCCACGTAGCCCGGGGTATCGGCATTGGCGATGTTGCTGGCGATCATGCGCTGCCGCTCAGCCCGCATGACGAGGGCTTCGGTCTGGAAGTTCAGGGAGTCGGTCAGTCGTCGGATCATGTGAACGCCCCATCAAACTGGGCTTTGATGCTGGCGATTCTCGGCAGGTGACCGCCCGTGCATGCGCCGAATAGAGGCCTGCTTCGGGCTCAATTTCGGCCCTTGTGCGGTTCGGCGCAACCTACATTGAGGGCCGTGAGATTCCGACACATTCCCTCCATAGCCCTGATGGGCCTGTGCAGCGCAGCGCTGTGCAATCCGGCGCCGTCCCAGGTGCTGGATCCGGCCTGGACGCAGCGCGCCCAGCAGTTGGCCAACGATGCCGCACGCATGGCGTTTGGCGACCAGATTCCCGTGCGGGTGGAGGTCGTCCCCGGGCAGTTGGACCCGCGCCTGAGCCTGGCGCCATGCCAGAAGGTGGACGTCTTCATCCCTGCGGGGCAGCGCGCCTGGGGGCGCACACGCATCGGCCTGAAGTGCCTGCAGGGCCCGGTGCCCTGGAACGTGACACTGCCGCTGACCGTGCGCCTGTGGGCCCCCGCCCTGGTGGCTGCCGGGCCGTTGCCGGCCGGCACCATGTTGACGGGGTCGCACCTGCGCATGTCCGAGGTGGACTGGGCCGAGCGCGACTCCCCCGTTCTCTTCCTGGAAACGGCGGCGCTCGGGCGCACCCTGGCCACCGCCCTTTCACCGGGCGCACCAGTGCGGCAAGAGCATCTGCGCAAGCGTCAGTGGTTCGACGCTGGCGACACCGTGCGCCTGCACGCCGTGGGCCCCGGCTTCATCATCCTGGCAGAAGGCGTGGCCATCACGCCGGGGATCGAAGGTCAGAATGCCCGTATCCGAACCGAGTCCGGGCGGACCATCACAGGCACACCGGTAGGGCAACGTCTGGCGGAGGTGCAGTTGTGAGCTTCGCAAGTCCTGTGCGGAAGCCCCAGCCCGGACCAGGGCTAAAGTTCGGGCGTCCAGCGACCGATAAAGCGACACATGGGGCGGTGTATCTTCCCGCACCCCCAAGGAGCACACCATGAAGATCGCCTCCCCAGAACCCAGGATCGCCCTTGCTGCCGTTGCCGGTGAACGCAGAGCGAACATGGCTACGCGCGCCGAGGGCGTGCGTCACAGTGCTGAGGTGAGCCTGTCTTCCATGGCGGAATTGAAACTGGACCCGAATGGCGAAGGGTCGTTCGATGCCGCCAAGGTCGAGCGCATCACACAGGCCATCCGTGACGGCACCTTCAGCGTGAACGCCGGCGCCATCGCCGACCAGTTGATCGCCAACGCCCGGGAACTTCTGGACAGGACACCCCGGCCATGAGACCCCAGTCCACCCCGCGGACATCGGCGGACCTGGAGGCGCCTGTGCTGCTCGTCGAGCAGCACCTGTCGGAGTTGCACCAGGCGCTGCAGGCCGATGACACTCAGGCGCTGGAGTTCGCTGCCTCAGCCTTGCACCGCTCGCTCGCCGGGGCGGTGGAACACTTTCATGCCGCTGCGCGCAGCGGCACGCTGCCCGCGCCGCTGCGCGACCGGCTGGCCGTGGCCAGCGCCCGTGTGGCCGCGCAGCGCCAGGCGCTCGCCCGAGCCACGGCCTCGCTGGATCGCGCCATCGACGTCCTGCTGCCCGAAAACAAAGCGATGTACGCCGCGTCCGGTCTTGCGGCCAGGCTGAAGTCGGCCGGCGCCATCAGCGCCTGAGTCGGCAAATTTCAGGCAGGCCCTGTCCGGCGCATTGCCGGCCCTTTCGAGCTCCACCCATCCCCCCTGCACCACCCGGCGGACCTCAGGACGCCCCCCGCGGAATGCCTGCATGAGCGGGCAAACGCCCTCACCACTCCCGCATGCGCGTGCGCAGCCGCGCGATGGACTGGCTGTGCAGCTGGCACACGCGTGACTCCGTGACCCCCAGCACCGCGGCAATTTCCTTCAGATTCATGTCGTGCTCGTAGTACATGCTCATGACGTACTGCTCACGTTGCGGCAGGTTCTCGATAGCCGCCACAAGCGCCTCACGCATCTTGCGGTCTGTCAGGCGACCCAGGGGACTGGCGTCGGTGTCCACCAGGTGGCGATCCAGGAAGTCTTCGTCGCCGTCATCGCCCGACATGTCCTCCAAGTAGACCAACTGCGTGCCGCGCACCTTGCCCAGCAGTTCCTGGTAGTCGGCGAGCGTCATCCCCATCTCGGCGGCGATCTCGGTCTCGGAGGGCGCACGGCCGAGCTTCTGCTCCAGCTTGTGCACCGCCGTCTCGATCATCCGCTGGTGCCGTCGGTCGCCTCGGCTCATCCAGTCGCTGCCGCGCAGTTCGTCCAACATGGCACCGCGAATGCGCTGCGCAGCAAAGGTCTCGAATTGCACGCCCTGGCTCGGGTCGAAGCGCGTCAAGGCATCGCTCAGGCCGATCATCCCGACCTGGATCAGGTCGTCGATCTCCACGTTGGCAGGCAGCTTCGCGATCATCTGGTGCGCCAGACGCCGCACCAGAGAGCTGTATTGCTTGAGCAGCGAACCGGGATCGAGTCGGCCTTTGGCGGTATACATGGTGTGCTCCTGACCGTTCAGGACCTCGGTACGCTGGAGGCGCGGTCCAGCGCAGCTTCCGGCTGCCACAAGCCAGGGGTGCTGTGGCTCGACGCATGGAAGTGGGCGGTGACCAGGCGTTGCAGCGCCGCACCGGGCGCCTGTTGGGGCGGCGCCAACTCATCGACGCCAGCCCAGTCGTGCAACGCCGCACCCACGAACTGGTCGGCGCAGTCGCCCAGGGTGGCCGCGATGGAGGACATGCGTGCCGAACGGTCTGGGCCCAGCATGACGAGGTCGAAGCTCCGCCAGTCGCTGCGCTGCACCAGCAGCTTCATGCTGGCATAGGCATGCTTGACGCTCTCGGGCTCTTCGTTGCTCAGAACGATGGGACGCAGCATCCGGCCCTTGCACAGCCGCACCAAGTCCCCAGCGCTCGCATGCACCAACACAGTCTGTGCATCGGGCACCAGACGGGTCAACTCGTCCAGCAGATGGGCGGCGGACCCACGCGTGTCCACGTAACGGCGTGGCAAACCCTTGGCCGCCAGGTAGGCGATGTTGGGCGAGAGGTGCTCGATGCAGGGCGCCAGTTCCAGCACGCTGGACTCCTGCGGGGGAGGAGACGTCTCACCTGCGTCGACCACCAGCGTCTTGCGGCCTTGAAGGGCCAGCACCGCCGTGAGCCGCTCCACTGCCACGCCACTGGCCAGGACATGCGGGTTGGATACCAGCGGCAGGACCACACAGCCGGTCCGGGCAAACAGTCGGCGCAGGCCATCGGCCTGGTCCACTGTCCACGCTGCACCGCCTTCGATGATGCTGTTCATCAGGCCCTCCTCTCAGTGAGCACCGTTGGCGACGCTGGCGACCTGCGCGCCTGCGAACACGAGGTTCACGTCGGAAGAATCCATGCGCCAGGCTGAAGTGCCGGCGGCGCGCAGCGCCCGCTGCACCAGAGTCGCGGATGACAGGCGGTGCCAGTCCTCGGGTACCCGCTGTCCGTTGGCCACGGCCACCACCTTCATGCGATGACGAATCAGCGCGTCCAGGGCCGGCGCCAGCTTGACCGCCTCGTCCACCTTGGTCAGGACCACGCCCTTGCAAGCGGCAGGGCTGTAGGCTTTCACCACGTCTTCTATGGTCTCGCCCTGGGCGGAAGCGTTGACCACCAGCAAACGCTGGATCGACGGGTGCGAGAGCATCTCCAGCAGCTCGGACGTGCGCGTGTCGCGCTGGGCGATGCCGGCGGTGTCGATCAACACCATTTTCTTGCCTGCCAGCAGGTCCAGCAGGTCCTCCAGCGAGGCGCGGTCGTGCGCGGTATGCACCGGCACGCCCAGAATCCGACCGTAGGCACGCAGTTGCTCCTGCGCACCCATGCGATAGGCATCCAGCGTGATGAGCCCCAGGTGGCCCGCCCCGTGGCGGGAGGCAAAGGCTGCGGCCAGCTTGGCTGTGCTGGTGGTCTTGCCGACCCCCGTGGAACCCACCAGCGCCCACACGCCGCCACGGTCTTCCAGAGCGGCCTCGCGCTCGGCGGTCACCAGGTTGCGCTCCAGCACCGAGGCCGCCCAGGCCGCCTCGTCCGCGTGGGCTGGCAGGCTGCCCACCAGCTTGCGTGTCAGGGCGGGAGAGAACCCGCTGTCGAGCAGCTTTTGCGTCAGATGCGCTTGACGGGGCTGGCGCTGCAGTTTCTCCATGAAGGCCAACGCACCGAAGCGATCTTCGATCAGACCCTTCATCGACCGGATCTCGTTGACCATCTCAGACCGCTCACGGGCCAGGGCCACCGCTGCCTGTCGGTCTGCTGCCGCGGGCGGCATGACCTGGACGCTCGGGGAGGCAGCCTGCACAGGCCGTCGCGCTGGCGGCTGGCCCCTGCTTGCCGGTGACGGCTGCGGGTTCGCGGGGGGCTCGGCCATGGCAGGCTCGGGCAGCGCCGAGACGGCCTCGGCAGCGGCCTGCGACGCGTTGGCGGCGCCCACGCTGCCCTGGGCGGCATCCAGCTCCTGCTTGCGCCTGCGCAGCATGCGCTCGCGCACGTAATCCTGGAACGACAGCGTGCTCATGGAAAGCTGCTGCACGTCCTCTTCCACCGCCTGCGCAGAGGACGCATCGGTGCGGCTGTCGTCCCAGGAAGGATCGAGCCGCTGACGCAGGACAGCAGTGGCACGGCTCCAGGCGCCCTCCTTCTGCGCTGGGCGCGACCGGGCAGTCGCCTGCGCCTGCGGGCTGGTGGACTTGTCGGGCTGTGACGCGGCCGGCACGGCCACACGCTCGAACTCGTGCATCGCATCCGGTGCCATGGCCAGCACCTCCACGCCGTCGGCGCACGGCCGCGTGGACAACACCACCGCGTCTCGCCCGAAGGCCAGCCGGACCTGCTTGAGAGCGTCGCGGGAATTGGGGGCGGTGAAGCGCTTGACGTTCATGCCGGGGCTCCGATGATGGATGCGATGCGGATGGAGTGGGTTTCAGGGATCTCGCTGTGCG
>JBMLPD010000234.1:0-2057 GCA_049242285.1 Rubrivivax sp. | reverse complement strand
GACCGGCGGCGTCCTCAATGTGGTGGTGGGTGTGAACGAGCATCTGTATGACCGCACGCGCCACCCCATCGTGACGGCCGCGTCCTGCACCACCAACTGCCTGGCGCCGGTGGTGAAGGTGGTGCACGAGGCCCTGGGCATCCGCCACGGCCAGATCACCACCATCCACGACCCCACCAACACCAACCTGGTGGTGGACGCGCCGCACAAGGACCTGCGCCGCGCCCGCAGCGCGATGCTGAGCCTGGCACCCACCACCACGGGCAGCGCCACGGCCATCGCGCTGATCTACCCCGAACTCAAGGGCAAGCTCAACGGGCACGCCGTGCGGGCCCCGGTGCTGAACGCGTCGCTGACGGACTGCGTGTTCGAGCTGCAACGCGCCACCACGGCCGAAGAGGTGAACGCCCTGTTCGCGCAGGCCGCGCAAGGGCCGCTGGCCGGCATCCTGGGCTACGAGGAGCGGCCCCTGGTGAGCGCCGATTACGCACGCGACACGCGCAGCTCCATCGTGGATGCGCTGTCCACCCTGGTGACCGACGGCACGCTGCTGAAGGTGTACGCCTGGTACGACAACGAGATGGGCTACGCCTGCCGCATGGTGGACCTGGCCTGCCACATGCGCGCCGCGGGCCTGTAGGAGCGGGCCGCGATGCACGCCGGCACGCGCGACTACGCCGTCGTCACGGCGGCCTACTGGGGCTTCACGCTCAGCGACGGCGCGCTGCGCATGCTGGTGCTGCTGCACTTCCACCAGCTGGGCTACTCGCCGTTCACGCTGGCCTTCCTGTTCCTGCTGTACGAGGCCGCCGGCATCGTGGCCAACCTGGTGGGCGGCTGGCTGGCCACGCGCTTCGGCATCGCGCGCATGCTGGCGGTGGGGCTGGCCTCGCAGATCGGCGGCTTCCTGCTGCTGTCGGCGCTGTCGCCGAACTGGACGGCGGCGGCCAGCGTGGCCTGGGTGGTGCTGGCGCAGGGCGTGTGCGGCGTGGCCAAGGACCTCACCAAGACGGCCAGCAAGTCGGCCATCAAGCTCACTGCGGGTCAAGCCTCGGGCCGGCTGTTCAAGTGGGTGGCCTTCTTCACCGGCAGCAAGAACGCCATGAAGGGCATCGGCTTCTTCCTGGGCGGGGTGCTGCTGCAGGCGCTGGGCTTCACCCACGCCCTGTGGGCCATGGCCGCGCTGCTGGCGCTGGTGTTCGTGGGGGTGGTGGGCTTCGTGCCGCCGCTGATGGGCAAGAACAAGGCCTCGAAGTCGGCGCGCGAGCTCTTTGCCAAGAGCCGCGCCATCAACCTGCTGGCTGCCGCGCGGGTGGCGCTGTTCGGCGCGCGCGACGTGTGGTTCGTGGTGGGTGTGCCGGTGTTCCTGTATGCCTCGGGCTGGAACTTCACCATGGTGGGCGCGTTCCTCGCGCTGTGGACCATCGGTTACGGTGTGGTGCAGGCCGCGGCCCCGGCCATCGTGCGGCGCAGCCCCGACGGGCTGACACGCGAAGTGCCCGCGGCGCGGGCCTGGTCCGCGGTGCTGGCGCTGGTGCCCCTGGTTCTGGCGGCGCTGGTGATGGCGCAGGTGCAACACCTCGAATGGGTGGTGGTCGCGGGCCTGGCGCTGTTCGGCGTGGCCTTCGCGGTCAACTCCTCAGTGCACTCCTACCTGATCCTGGCCTACGCCGGGTCAGAGAAGGCGGCCGAGGACGTGGGCTTCTACTACGCCGCCAACGCCCTGGGCCGCTTCTTCGGCACGCTGCTGTCGGGGCTGCTGTACCAGTGGGGCGGGCTGTCGTGGTCGCTGCTGGGCTCCGGGCTCATGCTGCTGGCCTGCTGGGCCGTGACGCTGGCGCTGCCCACCCGTTTGCCTCTTGCGGGCCCGGGCCCAGACCCAGACCCAGGCCCGCGCGCATGAGCGCTTCCGTTGTCAACACTGCAACCCTGCTGATGCCCGGCCCCCTGTCCGAGGCCCAGGCGGTGGCTGCGCTGGCTGCACTGGCCCAACCCGCCCGGCTGCGCGTGTTCCGCGCCCTGGTGGGCGCAGGCCCTGACGGGATGACCCCGGGCGT
>JBMLPD010000233.1:0-1851 GCA_049242285.1 Rubrivivax sp. | reverse complement strand
TGTTGGGGAACGCGGCCACCAGCGCGCCGAAGGCGGCGTCCTTCAGGTGCACCCGTCGGCTCCAGGTCACGGCCACCGTGAAGAACACCAACAGCAGCGCGCACAGCAGCCACACGCCAAACATCCCGGGGTGCAGCAAATCCAGCACGGGCGTGTTCGCCCCGAAGCGAAACAGCATGCAAGGCAGCGCGAAGTACAGGACGAAGGTGTTCAGCCCGGCGATGGCGCTCTCGGGCAGCACCTGTTGCCGCCCGGCCAGATAGCCGCACAGCACCAGCGCGAAAAACGGCGTGATGACAGACAGGATGGCATCCATGACGTGGCCGAGTATCGCCACAATCCTCCACTTTGCAGCATTGGAGGATCTGGGTATGTCGCAAGAAAAGCGAAGATTTTTTCGCACTTTGGCTGGCCGGCTGTGGTCGTGGGTGGACGGCACCCGTCGGGCTGCGTTCAATCTGCTGTGGCTGGCCCTGCTGATCGCGGTGCCGATGGCGTGGTTCGCGGGCCGAGCCGAACCGATCCGGGACAGGACCGTGCTCGTGCTGGACCTCGCCGGCCCGCTGGTGGAGCAAGGCACAGGGGGCGCAAGCGACGCCTTGCTGCGCCAGGTGCAGGGGGATGACAAGGGGCAGGTGCGGCTGCGCGACCTCATCAGCGTGCTGGACGCTGCCGCGCGTGATCCGAAGATCGAGCGCGCCCTGCTGCTGCCGGAAGAACTGTCGGGCGGGGGCCTGTCGGCCCAGCGCGAGGTGGCCGCGGCGCTCGAGCGCTTCAAGGCCGCGGGCAAGCCGGTGGTGGCCTGGGGCACGAATCTGGACCAACGCCCGTACTACCTGGCCGCCCACGCCAGCGAGGTCTACATCCACCCCATGGGCACGGTGGCGCTGCAAGGCTACGGCCGGCTGCGCAACTACTACCGCCAGGCGCTGGACCGTGTGGGCGTGAGCGCCAACGTGGTGCGGGTGGGCAAGTACAAGAACGCGGCCGAACCCTTCTTCGCCAGTGCGCCTTCGAAGGAGACGCTGGAGTCCGAGGCCTACCTGTACGACGCCTTGTGGAGCCTGTACACCCAGGGGGTGGAGAAGGCGCGCAAGCTGCCCGCAGGGGCCGTCTCCCAGGGCATAGCCGCCCTGCCCGGCAGCCTGCAGGCCGTGGACGGCGACATCGCGCGCCTGGCCTTGCAGAGCCGGTTGGTGGACGGCATCAAGACCCGTGACGAGCTCCAGGCCCTGTTGATCGAGCGCGGCGCCAAGGACCCCAAGACCCGGAGCTTCCGCCAGATCGGCTGGCGCGAGTACTTGTCGCGCCAGAAACCTGCTGCCAGCGGCCCGGCCATCGGCGTGGTGGTGGCCGAGGGCGAGATCGGCGAGGGCCAGGCGCCGCCGGGGCGCATTGGCGGTCGCTCCACCGCCGAATTGATTCGCAAGGCGCGCGATGACGAGGACGTCAAGGCCGTGGTGCTGCGCGTGAACTCCCCCGGCGGCAGCGCGCTGGGGTCGGAGCTGATCCGGCGCGAACTGGAACTGACGCGGGCCGCGGGCAAGCCTGTGGTCGTGTCCATGGGCGATGTGGCGGCCTCGGGCGGTTATTGGATCGCCCTGGCCGCGGACGAGGTCATGGCCGACCCGGCCACCATCACCGGGTCCATCGGCGTGTTCGGCATGCTGCCCACGGCGCAGGGCCTGATGGACAAGTTGTCCGTGGGCACGGGCGGCCACGCCACCACCTGGCTGGCCAACGGCTACGACCCGCGCCGGCCGCTGGACCCGCGCTTCGAGCAGCTCGTCCAGTCGGCCATCGGCCGCATCTACGCCGACTTCACGGCCAAAGCGGCGGCGGCCCGCAAGA
>JBMLPD010000232.1:0-1032 GCA_049242285.1 Rubrivivax sp. | reverse complement strand
ATCTTGCGGCCCTGGTGCAGCACGATCACGCGCTCCACATGGCGCAGCAGCGTGGTCACGGCGTGCTCGATCCACACCACGGTCAGGTCCAGTTCGTCGCGCAGGCGGCGGATGAGCCGCGCCATGTCTTCCAGCTCGGCCTCGGTCAAGCCCGCGGCCACCTCGTCCAGCAGCAGCAGGCGGGGCCGGGTGGACAGGGCCATGCCGATCTCCAGCAGGCGCTGCTGCGAAGGTGTGAGGGCCGAAGCGGGCAGCGCCGCTTGTTCGCGCAGGCCGATCAGCCCCAGGATGCCCTCCACGTCGCGCAGCGCCCAGGGCACGCCCACCTCGTCGCCCCACAGCCACCACTTGCGCCGGCGCCGGCCGGCGAACTTCAGGCCGAAGCCGATGTTGGCGGCCACCGGCAGGTCGGCAAAGACGCGCGGGGTCTGGAAGGTGCGCGCCAGGCCGCGCGCGGCAAAGCGGTGCGGGCCGGCACCCGTGAGGTCGCGCCCGGCGGCCATCAGGCGCCCGGCAGTGGGGCGCAGCACGCCCGTAAGCGCGTTGAAGAAGGTGGTCTTGCCCGCGCCGTTGGGGCCGATGATGCCCACCAGCTCACCCGCACGAAAACTCGCGCTCACGCCATCCACCGCCACCAGGCCGCCGAACCGCACGGTCACGTCGCGGGCTTCCAGCAGCGCGGGCTGGGCAGCGTCAACCAAGGCGGCGCCCCCGGGCCAGGCGCTTGTCGCGCGCCTTGTCCCCGCTCCACTCGTAGCGGCGCTCGCGCCACCAGCGCCTGATGTCGTCGCGCCACAGCTTCCAGGTGTCCCAGCGCAGCGAGGCCAGTCCGCCGGGCAGGTACAGCACCGACAGGATCAGCAGCAGGCCCAGCGTCATCATGTAGACCTGCGGCGCGGCCAGGCGCAGGGTCTCGGCCAGCAGGCTGAACACCACCGCGGCGATCAGCGGCCCCCACAGCGTGACGGCGCCGCCGATCAGCGCGATCAGCACCGTCTGGAAACCGATGAAGGGGTTGAAGACGGTGTGCGG
>JBMLPD010000231.1:0-2150 GCA_049242285.1 Rubrivivax sp. | reverse complement strand
CGGCCAAGGTGTTCTTCGTGCAGTTGTCGGACTTCATGTGGAACGAGGTGCGCACGCCTGAGGAGCGCATGGCCACGGCGCGCACCTTCCGCGTCTTTCCCGGCGAGGGCGTGCACAGCGCCGCGCTGACCGAACTCGTGCTGCGCCTGGACCGCATGGGCTACGCCGGCGACTACAGCTTCGAAGTCTTCAACGACGACTACCAGCAGATGCCCATGGCCACGGTGGCTGAGCGCGCCCGCCGCGCCGCGGCCTGGCTGGCCGAGGACGTGCTGCAGCGCTCGGTCCCCCTGCCGCAGGATGTGCGCTGGCGTGGTGCGGGCTTCAAAATGGAGGGCGGGGCCCCGAACGCCCGATCTCACTCCCGCACGACCTCCCAGGAGAACCCGTCTTGATCATCGACTGCCACGGCCACTACACCACCGCGCCCAAGGCCCTGGAAGACTGGCGCAACCAGCAGATTGCCGGGATCAAGGACGCCAGCCAGAGGCCCCGCGCGGCGGATCTGAAGATCAGCGACGACGAACTGCGCGAGTCCATCGAGACCAACCAGCTCAAGCTGATGCGTGAGCGCGGCTCGGACCTCACCATCTTCAGCCCCCGCGCCAGCTTCATGGCGCACCACATCGGCGACTTCCAGGTCAGCAGCACCTGGGCCGCCATCTGCAACGAGCTGTGCTTCCGCGTGAGCCAGCTCTTCCCGGACCACTTCGTCCCCGCGGCCATGCTGCCGCAAAGCCCGGGCGTGGACCCGGCCACCTGCATCCCCGAGCTGGTGAAGTGCGTGCAGCAGTACGGCAACGTCGCGCTCAACCTCAACCCGGACCCTTCGGGCGGCCACTGGACCAGCCCGCCGCTGACCGACCGCCACTGGTACCCCCTCTACGAGAAGATGGTGGAGTACGACATCCCGGCCATGGTGCACGTGAGCACGAGCTGCAACGCCTGCTTCCACACCACGGGCGCGCACTACATCAACGCCGACACCACGGCCTTCATGCAGCTCATCCAGGGTGACCTGTTCAAGGACTTCCCGACGCTGAAATTCGTCATCCCGCATGGCGGCGGTGCTGCGCCCTATCACTGGGGCCGCTACCGCGGTCTGGCCCAGGAGATGAAGAAGCCGCTGCTCAAGGACCACCTGCTGAACAACGTGTTCTTCGACACCTGCGTGTACCACCAGCCCGGCATCGACCTGCTGACCCAGGTGATCCCGGTGGACAACATCCTGTTCGCCAGCGAGATGATCGGCGCGGTACGCGGCATCGATCCGGAAACCGGCCACCACTACGACGACACCAAGCGCTACATCGAGGCTTCTGCCCTGAACCCCGAGCAGCGCTACAAGATCTACGAGGGCAATGCCCGGCGCGTGTACCCGCGCCTGGATGCGGCCCTGAAGGCCCGCGGTCGCTGAGTGCGCGTTGACCGCATCTGAAGGAGCATCTCGATGTACGAACTGGGCGTGGTCTACCGCAACATCCAGCGCACTCCTGCGCATCTGGCGGACCCACTGGCGCATTTCGGCAGCGCCACGGTGCATGAGGCCATGGGCCGCGTGGGCCTGATGAAGCCTTGCATGCGGCCCATCTTCGCCGGGGCTCAGGTCTCGGGCACGGTCGTCACCGTGCTGCTGCATCCCGGTGACAACTGGATGATGCATGTGGTGGCGGAGCAGATCCAGCCGGGTGACATCGTGGTGGCCGCTGTCACGGCAGAGTGCACCGACGGCTACTTCGGCGACCTGCTGGCCACCTCCTTCCAGGCGCGCGGTGCACGGGCCCTGGTGATCGACGCCGGGGTGCGCGACGTGAAGACGCTCACCGAGATGGGCTTTCCCGTGTGGAGCCGCGCCATCAGCAGCAAGGGCACGATCAAGGCCACGCTGGGCTCGGTCAACATCCCGGTGGTGTGCGCCGGCGCCTGGGTGACGCCGGGGGACGTGATCGTGGCCGATGATGACGGCGTGGTGTGCGTGCCGCGCGCCATGGCCGAGAAGACCCTGGCCGCCGCCACCGCCCGCGAGGCCAACGAGGGCCAGAAGCGCGCCAAGCTCGCCGCGGGCGTGCTGGGCCTGGACATGTACAAGATGCGAGAGCCGCTGGCGGCGGCAGGGCTGCGGTATGTGGACTGAAGCGGCCGAGGCAGGA
>JBMLPD010000230.1:0-5749 GCA_049242285.1 Rubrivivax sp. | reverse complement strand
TGCCCCGGCGCGCTGCGATGCGGCTGGCCTCCAGGCCAAAGCCCGAGGCCGCCCCGGTGATGACGGCGATGCCGCCTTGCCCTGTGGTCATGTGAGAGTCCTTGAGAGGGTGAAGCGCGTTGAATGAGGGTCTGCAGCGGCAGGCCGGACGGCATCATGCCAAAGGCGTCGACGCCACCCGACAGGCGCGAGCTGCGGAAGGCGTCGAACACCTCGGTGGGCGCATGCTGACGCGACTGGGCGGCCTGCAGCAGCACCGCCAGGTCACGTGCCAGCAGCCGGGCCTGAACCCCTTTTGCGCCCAGCATCAGGTCCAGCGGCATGATGTTGCCGCGCCTTCCCAAATGGAGTTCGGCGGCATCTCGCGGTAGGTGCGGGCCATCACGCCTTCACCTTGCGCTTGCACCCCTGTGCCCATGTGCCGGTACGGGCTCAGCCCGGACCTCCTGCGGTGCTTCGCTGCGGGGGGTGCCCGCCCATCGCCGCTCGGAGCATTTGAACGTGAGGGATGCGATCTTCTGCGTAAACGTCCCCTTGGATGACGTACCCAAAGCTCCCGTAGAAGTCCGCCAGATGCGCCTGCGCACTGATGCGGTCGGGTTGGCCGGGCCAGGTCTCGTCGATGCGCCGGACCCCTTCGGCCACGAGCAGGCGGCCCACACCCGTGCCCCGCACTTCAGGCGAGGTGATCACACGCCCCATCGAGGGCTCAGCGAACTTCGCCCCCGGGTCCACCACCCGCAGGTAGGCCTGCAGGGCACCGGCCTCGTCACGGCCCAGCAGGTGCCAGGAAACTCGGTCCAGCCCGTCCGGGTCCAGGTAAGGGCCCTGCTCCAGGATGAACACACGGCAGCGCAGGGCCAGGGCGTCGTACAGCTCGTCGAGGCTCAAGGCCTCGAAGCGCTTCCAGGTCCAGCGCAGCCGCGGCGGGCTCACACCAGCTTGACCAGTTGCTTGCCGAAGTTGCGGCCCTTCAGCAGCCCGAGGAAGGCCTGCGGCGCGGCGGCCAGGCCATCGGCCACGGTCTCGCGGTACTTCAGCTGGCCGGTGGCGACCATGGTGCCCAGCTCCTTCAGGGCCTGGGGCCACAGGTTCATGTGCTCGCTGACGATGAAGCCCTGCAGCTTCAGGCGCGACACCAGGATCAGCGATGGGTTGGCCATGGGGATGGGCTCGCCGTTGTAGCCGGCGATCATGCCGCAGAAGGCGATGCGCCCGAACGCGTTCATGCGCAGCATCACGGCGTCCAGGATCAGGCCGCCCACGTTCTCGAAGTGGCCGTCGATGCCGTTGGGCGCAGCTTCCTTCAGGGCCCGCAGCATGGACTTCAGGTCCGGGTGCTGGCGGTAGTCGATACAGGCGTCAAAGCCCAGTTCGTCGGTCACGTAGGCGCACTTGTCAGCGCCGCCGGCCAGGCCCACCACGCGGCAGCCCCGCGCCTTGGCCAGTTGGCCCAACGCGCTGCCCACCGCGCCGCTGGCGGCGTCCACCACCACCGTCTCGCCCTCCTTGGGTGCGATGATCTGCGTCAGGCCCACCCAGGCCGTGACACCCGGCATGCCCACGGCGCCGAGGTAGGCCGACAGCGGGATGTGCGTGGTGTCCACCTTGCGCAGCATGCCGGGCTGCGCCGCGTCCACCACCGAGTACTGCTGCCAGCCACCCATGCCCACCACCTGGTCGCCCGCGGCAAACCCGGGGTGGCGAGACTCCACCACCTCGCCCACGGTGCCGCCGATCATCACGGCGTCCAGCGGCTGGGGCTGCGCGTAGCTCTTGCCGTCGTTCATGCGCCCGCGCATGTACGGGTCCAGGCTCAGGTAGTGGTGGCGCACCAGCACCTGGCCGTCTGCCAGGGCCGGCACGGGGGCCTCAACCAGCCGGAAGTTGTCGACGGTGGGCTCACCGGCGGGACGAGAGGCGAGGACGATCTGTTGGTTCTGCATGAGAGGGCCTTGTGACGGTGGAGGGGGAGGAAAGGAAGGGCCGGATCAGTCGGAAGCGTTCGTGCGGTGGATGCGGCGCGGCTCCCCCGAAAACGGGGCGCGCAAGTACTTGAAGGTGCCGGTGGAGTGCCCCACCAGGTGGCCCCGCGCATCCACCACGCTGGCCTCGCAGAAGGCCAGGGAAACCGTGCGGTGCATGCGCCGGCCGGTGCCCAGCAGCCGGCCGATGCCGGGGCGCATGAAGCTGGTCTTCATCTCGATGGTCACCACGGTCTGCAGCACCTCGCCGCCCGTCTCCGCGGGGCTGCGCGCCGCGTGCGCCATGGCCACGTCCAGCAGCGTCATGAGCAGGCCGCCATGGGCCACGCCCAGCGAGTTGGTGAGTTCCTCGCGCACGTCGATGGCGATCTCCCCGATGCCGGGCTCCAGACGCAGCAGCTCGAAGCCCAGATGCTCGACGAAGGGAATGCGGGCCAGGAAGTCCATGCGGCGCGGGCGCGGCGTCAGCCGTTGTGCACGGCGCTGACACCGCCGTCCACCGCCAGGATCTGGCCGGTGATGTGCTTGCCTGCGGCGCTGGCGAACAGCAGCACAGCGCCCTTGAGGTCGTCGTCATCGCCAATGCGGCGCAGGGGCGACATGGCTGCCAGGTTGTCGGCGCCGAACTCTGCGAGCACACCGCGCGTCATCTTGCTGGGAAAGAAGCCCGGCGCCAGCGCGTTGACGGTGATGCCGTGAGGGCCCCACTCGCCGGCAAGCGTGCGGGTGAAGTTGACGGCCGCGCCCTTGCTCGTGCCGTAGGCGATGAACTTCATCTGCAGCGAACCGGCCAGGCCGGCGATGGAGGCCACGTTGATGATGCGCCCGCTGCGGTTGGGGATCATGCTGGCCTTGGCCACGGCCTGCGCGAACAGGAACAGGCTGCGCACGTTCAGGTTCATCACCTTGTCCCAGGCGTCCAGCGGATGGTCTTCCGCGGGCGCGCCCCAGGTGGCGCCGGCGTTGTTGATCAGGATGTCGATGCGGCCGAAACGCTGCATGGTCTCGTCCACCACGCGCTGGATCTGGGCCGGGTCACTCGCGTCGGCGGCGATCCAGCGGGCGTCGATGCCCTTGGCCTGCAGGTCGGCCACGGCCTCCTCCAGATCTGCCGCCTTGCGCGAGGTGAGCATGATCTTGGCGCCGGCTTCGCCCAGCGCTTCGGCCATCTGCAGCCCCAACCCACGGGAGCCGCCGGTCACCAATGCGAAGCGACCGGTGAGATCGAAGAGTTGCTGGACGGGAGTGCTCATGGGAAGTCCTGGGTCAAATGGCGAAGATGGGAGAACGGAGCGGCAGAGCCGGGAAGCGGTGTCGAAGAGTCGGGGCGCGAACCGAAAGAAGAGGCGCCGAGGTCAGAACCAGGCATCGTCCATGGTGCGGCACACAGCCTCGCGCTCGGCCACGACCTTCAGCCAGGCGTCGATGCGCGGTAGTTCATAGGCGAAGAAGTAACACATGGCCGCGAGCTTGCCTTGTGCAAAGGCATGGTCCCGGGCACTGCGTGCAGCCAGCGCCACGTCCAGCCAGACCCAGGCCAGCACCACATGGCCGAAGGCTTGGAGATACGGCGTGGCGTTGGCCAGGGCCTCGGCGGGCACGCCTGTGGCCCAGGCCGACTTGGTGGCCGCACCCAGCTTCTGCAGTGCCGCCGCCAGTTCCGCGGCCTGAACCGCCAGGGCGGCATCATGTCCGGCACGCTCGATGGTGGCGTTCACGCGGGTGGCCAGCAGCTTCAAGCCCGCGCCACCATCCATCACCACCTTGCGGCCCAGCAGGTCCAGCGCCTGGATGCCGTGCGTGCCCTCGTGGATCATGTTCAGGCGGTTGTCGCGCCAGTACTGCTCCACCGGGAAGTCGCGGGTGTAGCCGTAGCCGCCGTGCACCTGGATGGCCAGGGAGTTGGCCTCCAGGCACCACTCGCTGGGCCAGCTCTTGGCAATGGGCGTCAGCACCTCCAACAGCAGCGCGGCCTCTTTCGAAGCAGCCACGTCGCCCGTGTGCTGTTCGTCCACCAGGCGCGCGCAGTACAGCTCCAGGGCCAGCGCACCCTCGCAATACGCTTTCTGCGCCAACAACATGCGCTTGACGTCGGCGTGCTCGATGATGGGCACCTGGGCTTGGGCCGGGTCCTTGCCCGAAGGGCCCACAGGCCGGCCTTGCGGACGCTGGCGCGCATACGCCAGCGAGGCCTCGTAGCCTGCCATGCCCAGCATGGTGGCCGCCATGCCCACGCCGATGCGGGCTTCGTTCATCATGTGGAACATGCAGCGCAGGCCCTCGCCGGGGCGGCCCACGAGGTAGCCCACGGCACCGGCGCCCTGCCCGTCCAGGCCGTCACCGGCCCCCACACGAGGGCGGAAGCGCCCCTCGCCAAAGTTCAGCAGGGTGTTGGTGGTGCCGCGCCAACCGCATTTGTGGTTCAGGCCGGCCAGGGCCACGTCGTTGCGCTCGCCCGTCAGGCGGCCCTGCGCGTCCACCATCTTCTTGGGCACGATGAACAGCGAGATGCCGCGCGTGCCCGGGACGGGCTTGCCGTCCGGCCCCGGGATCTTGGCCAGCACCAAATGGATGATGTTCTCGGTGAGCTCGTGCTCGCCGGCGGAGATCCACATCTTGTGGCCGCGCAGGCGAAAGCGCGGGCCCAACGGGTCGTCGGCCCAGGGCTGCTCACCGCCCTCGTCAGGCACCGCGCGGGTGGCCACGTCCGACAGGCTGGAGCCGGCCTGCGGCTCGCTCAGGCACATGGTGCCGGACCATCGCCCGGAGAACTCGTTGAGTGCGAAGACCTGCTTCTGCAGCGCCGTGCCATGCGCCATCAGCAGGTTGGCATTGCCCGTGGTGAGCATGCCTGCGCCGATGCTCACACTGGCCTTGGCGAAGAAGGCGTTGGCCGCGGCCTCCACCGTGTAGGGCAGCTGCATCCCGCCAATGTCGGCATCCTGCGCGGCCGAGAGCATGCCGCTGTCGGCATAGGCGTCCCAGGCGTCTTTTGTCGCCTGGGGCAGGATCACCTTCTCGCCGTCAAAGCGCGGCTCCTCGGTGTCCACCAGGCGGTTGAAGGGCGCGTACTTCTCGCGGGCGATGCGCTCGCAGGTGTCCAGCACCGCGTCCACCGTCTCACGCGAGTGGTCGGCAAAGCGCGCGCGCTGGAACAAGCCTTCCAGGCCCAGCCACTGGTGCAGCAGGAAGTCGACGGTGGTGCGCATCGGTGGGGTGTCCTCAGGCGCTACGCAGCGTGGTGGCTCAGAGCACCTCGAAGACGCCCGCAGCGCCCATGCCGCCGCCCACGCACATGGTCACGCACACGCGCCTGGCGCCGCGGCGCTTGCCCTCGATGAGGGCGTGGCCGGTCAGGCGCTGGCCGCTCATGCCGTAGGGGTGGCCCACGGCGATGGCGCCGCCGTTGACATTCAGCCGCTCCATGGGGATGCCCAGGCGGTCGGCGCAGTACAGCACCTGCACGGCGAAGGCCTCGTTCAGCTCCCACAGGTCGATGTCCTCGACCTTCAGGCCCAGACGGTTCAGCACCTTGGGCACGGCGAACACCGGGCCGATGCCCATTTCGTCGGGCTCGCAACCGGCCACCGCAAAGCCGAGGAAGCGGCCCAGCGGTTTCAGGCCCTTCTGCTCGGCATAGGTCTCGCTGACCACCACGCAGGCGCCGGCGCCGTCGCTGAACTGGCTGGCGTTGCCAGCGGTGACCACACCGCCCGGCACCGCCGTGCGGATGCCCTGGATGTTGTCGTAGGTGGTGCCCGGGC
>JBMLPD010000229.1:0-22680 GCA_049242285.1 Rubrivivax sp. | reverse complement strand
CAAAGCGCATGTCGTTGCAGTCCAGGGTGTAGGGCACCACGAGGTGGGGCGCCAGGGTGCCGTCGGTCTTGCGCACCTGCAGCCAGAAGGGCAGGTCGTCGCTGTAGCAGTCGCTGTCGTAGGTGAAGCCGCCGAAGTCGGCCACCAGGCGCCGCGTGTTGGGGCTGTCGCGGCCGGTGTACCAGCCGGCGCCGTGCAGCGCACGTGGTGCGTCGCCCGCACCGTCGCCTGTCAGACGCGCCAGGATGTCCATGCCGATGCGCATGTGTTCCCGCTCGGTGGCCTCGTCGATGCCTTGGTAGTGGATCCAGCGCCAGCCGTGGCAGGCGATCTCGTGGCCCAGCTCCACGAAGGCCGCGGTCACCTCGGGGCAGCGTTCCAGCGCCATGGAGATGCCAAACACGGTCAGCGGCAGGCCGCGCCTTTCAAACTCCCGCAGGATGCGCCACACGCCCACCCGGCTGCCGTACTCGTACACACCTTCCATGCTGAGATGGCGCGCCGGGAAGGCTGGGGGGTTGAACATCTCGGAGAGGAACTGCTCGCTGCCCGCATCCCCGTGCAGCACCGAGTTCTCCCCGCCTTCCTCGTGGTTCAGCACGAACTGCACGGCCACGCGGGCGTTGCCCGGCCAGCGTGCGTGGGGGGGCTGGCGGCCGTGACCGCGCAGGTCGCGGGGGTAGGGAAGACCGAGGTGCGCGGCCGTGCCGGCGGCCGAGGCCGATGAAGGAATGTGCGGGGGGTCTTGCATGGTCTGATTGTGGTCCTGCCTGAGGGCGGGCCTGTGCCGGCGCGCTGCGGGGCGCTGGATACACTCGGCCGACACCCAGAACATTCTGCCCGGCGACGATGGAAGCTTACCTGCTCGATTGGGCCAACCTGCTGCTGCGCTGGCTGCATGTCGTCACGGCCATCGCCTGGATCGGCTCATCCTTCTACTTCGTCTTCCTGGACAACAACCTGATCCGTCCCACCAGCCCGGACCTGCTGGAAAAGGGTGTGGACGGGGCCATGTGGGCGGTGCACGGCGGGGGTTTCTACAACCCGCAGAAGTACATGGTGGCGCCGCGCAAGATCCACACCAAGTTGCACTGGTTTTACTGGGAGGCGTACTCCACCTGGCTCAGCGGCTTTGCGCTGTTCACGGTGCTGTACCTGTGGAACGCGAGCACCTGGCTGGTGGACAAGTCGCTGATGGATTGGTCGCCCGTGGCCGCGGGCTCCGCGGCGGTGGGTTTTCTGGTGGGCTTCTGGCTGGTGTATGACCTGGTGTGCCGGGCCCTGGGGTTTCGCAGGCACGGCGAAGCCGTGGTGGGGGTGGTGATGCTCGCGGTGATCGCCGCGGCCTCATGGGCCGCCTGCCAGCTCTTCCCGGGGCGCGCGGCCTTCTTGCTGGTGGGCGCCATGATCGCCACGGCGATGAGCGCCAACGTCTTCTTCTGGATCATCCCCGGCCAGCGCAAGGTGGTGGCGGCCATGACCGGCCACCAGAAGGCCGACCCGAAGGAGCTGGCCATCCATGGCAAGCGCGGCAAGCAGCGCAGCGTGCACAACACGTACTTCACGCTGCCGGTGCTGATTGCGATGCTGTCCAACCACTACGGCTGGCTCTTCCAGGGGCCCTGGAACTGGGTGGTGCTGTTCGTGCTGATGCTGGCCGGCGCCCTGATCCGCCACAGTTTCGTGGCGCGCCACCGCGCGCTCATCGAGGGCCGCCGGGTGCCCTGGGAGTACGCAGGTGCGGGTGTGGCGCTGATCCTGGGGCTCGTGCTGGGCATGAAGCCGGCGCCGGTGTCGCCCGCACCGGCCGCTGCTGTGGCTGCGCCCGTCACGGCCGCCGACATGCGCTCGGTGGTGGAGCAGCGCTGCCTGGTGTGTCACAACGCCCAGATGCAGCAGAAGAACGTGGCCCTGCACACGCCGGAACTGCTCAAGCAGCATGCCTTGTCCGTCTACCAGCAGGTGTCGGTGCTCAAGCTCATGCCGTTGAACAACGCCACCCGGATCACCGACGCCGAGCGGGATCTGGTGCGCCGCTGGTGGGAGGCGGGCGCGCCGGTGCGCTGACGGGGAGACAAACAACATGGGATTGAGCACGCACGTTCTGGACACCTACCATGGCCGCCCCGCTGCGGGCATGGTGGTCAGCCTATATGCCACCGGCCAGGGTGGGCCGTTGTTGATCCGCCGGGTCGAACTCAATGCCGACGGCCGCAACCCCGACGGCCCCCTGATTTCCAACGACGACCTGCGGCCCGGCACCTACCGCCTGGTGTTCGAGGTGGCGGCCTACTTCCGGCGTCAGGGCGTTGACTTGCCCGAACCACCCTTTCTGGACCAGGTGCCGCTGGACTTCGGCGTCGCCCATGCCAGCCAGCATTACCACGTGCCGCTGGTCTGCACGCCCTGGACGTACAGCACTTACCGAGGATCCTGAGCGGACTCCCTGTTCGGGATGGCGACGGCGGCAGGTCGGCCCCTAGAATCGTCCGAGGGTGCCACGGGGCTGGTTCCGAAGGACTGTCATCGATGAGTGAAGTGACCAATTCCGTTCGTTTCGTGCTGGACGGCCAGATCGTGGAAGCCCAGGGCAAACGCCGCACCACCACGGTGCTGGACCATTTGCGCGAGCAACTGCAGCGCACGGGCACCAAGGAGGGCTGTGCCGAGGGCGATTGCGGCGCCTGCGTGGTGCTGGTGGGCGAGCTCAACGCGGCCGGGACGGGCGTGGACTACATCCCCGTCAACAGCTGCATCCAGCTGCTGCCCACGCTGGACGGCAAATCGGTCAAGACGGTGGAGAGCCTGCGCAGGCGCGACGGCGCCCTGCACCCGGTGCAGCAGGCCATGGTGGAGTGCCACGGCTCGCAGTGCGGCTTCTGCACCCCCGGCATCGTGATGAGCCTGACCGGCATGGTGCAGCACAACCCTTGCCCCAGCCGGCAGCAGGTCAACGACGCGCTCAGCGGCAACCTGTGCCGCTGCACGGGCTACAAGCCCATCGTGGACGCCGCGATGAAGGCCTGCCAGGCTGGCCCGCAAGCCCTCAAGATCGATGACGCCGCAGATGTGCCGCTGCTGCAGGAGATCCGGCGCGCCCAGGAGCCCACCTATTCCCTGGACGGTGAGATCGTCGTCCAGCCTGTGGTGCGCACCCGAAAGGGCAGCGAGTTCGTCTCGCCGGCCACCCTGGCAGAGGTCACGGCCTATCTCACCCGCCACCCGCAGGCCACGCTGCTGGCCGGCAGTACCGAGATCGGCCTGCAGGTCAACAAGCAGTTCTCCAGGCCCTCGCACATCGTCTACCTGGGCCATGTGGCCGAACTCAAGCGCGTGCACGAGACGTCGTCCGCCTGGCGCATCGGCGCGCAGGTGCCGCTGTCGGCCGTGGAGACGCTGGTGGCCGAGGCCTACCCCGACTTTGCCGAGGTGCTGCGCCGCTTCGGCTCGCCGCCCATCCGCTCCACGGCCACGCTCGCGGGCAACATCGCCAACGGCTCGCCCATCGGCGACTCCATGCCCTGCCTGATGGCGCTGGGCGCCACCCTGGTCCTGCGCCGCGGGGAGCGCCAGCGCGAGGTGCCGCTGGACCAGTTCTACACCGGCCAGAAGAAGAACGTGCTGCAGCCGGGCGAACTGATCGAGGCCGTGGTGTTGCCCAAGCCGCGGCCAGGGCAGGTCTTTCGCGCCCACAAGATCAGCAAGCGTTTCGAGCAGGACATCTCGGCCACCTGCTGCGCGCTGCGCTATGAGGTCGTGGGCGGACGCCTGAAGGGTGTGCGCCTGGCCTACAACGGTCTGGCGCCATCGCCGTGCCGGGCGCCCAGGCTCGAGGCCCTGCTGGAAGGTCAGGCGCCGCAGGGCGTGAGCGCCGCAGTGCTGGACGCGGCCATTGCCGAGAGCTTCGTGGCGCGGGATGGTCTGCGCGCCACCTGGGCCTACCGCTCGCTCGTGGCCCGCAACCTGGTGCTGCGCTTCCTGCAGGACGCCCAGCCAGAGTCTCAGCCCGCCCTGGACACCGCCGCCTGAACGGCAAGGAGACCTCACATGAACGCGCCCACCACGCTGAAGGAACTCCTGCCCGCCCAGGGCGATGCCCGGCCGGGCGCACAGGGGCGGGATCTGGCCCACGAGTCCGCCGTGCTGCACGTCACCGGAGAGGCTGTCTACACCGACGACCTGCCGGAGTTGCGCGGCACGCTGTACGCCGCGCTGGTGCTGTCGCCCGTGGCGCATGGCGAACTGGTGGGCGAAGGCATCGATCGCCAGGCCCTGCTGGCCGGGCACGGCGTGGTGGCGGTGTTCACCGCCCGGGACATCCCGGGCGAGAACAACTGCGGCCCCATCGTCCATGATGATCCCTTCCTGGCCGCGGGCAAGGTGGAGTTCCTGGGCCAGCCGGTGGCGGTGGTGGTGGCGCGCGACATGCTCTACGCCCGCGAGGCCGCGAAGAAGGCGAAGGTGCAGGTCAAGGAACTGCCCGCCATCCTGAGCATTGACGAGGCCATGGCCCAGGGCAGCTTCGTCATGCCGCCAAAGGGCATCACCCGGGGGGACCCGGACGGCGCCATCGCCGCCGCACCGCACCGCCTCAAGGGGCGCACGCACTGCGGCCAGCAGGAGCAGTTCTACCTGGAAGGGCAGATCACCTATGCCGTGCCGCGCGAGGACGGGCAGCTCACGCTGTACGTCTCCACCCAGCACCCGGACGGCAACCAGCGCGAGGCCGCGGCGGCCTTGAACCTCTCCACCAAGGACGTGGAGGTCATCTGCCGGCGCATGGGCGGCGGCTTTGGTGGCAAGGAAGGCAACGCCAGCATCTTCTCGCAGTCGGCCGCGCTGGCCGCCTTCAAACTCAAGCGCCCGGTGAAGCTGCGCGTCAACCGTGACGACGACATGATGATCACGGGCAAGCGGCACGACTTCCGCCTGGACTACGAGGTGGGCTTTGACGACGCGGGCCGCATCCTGGGCGTGGACTTCGTGCTCGCCTCGCGCTGCGGCTACAGCACCGACTTCTCGGGCCCGGTGAACGACCGCGCGGTGCTGCACATCGACAACTGCTACCACCTGCCCCACCTCAAGATCGTCAGCCACCGCTGCAAGACGAACATGCAGAGCGCCACGGCCTTCCGCGGCTTCGGCGGCCCGCAAGGCATGTTCGGCATCGAGACCGTGATCGAGCAGATCGCCAACACCCTGGGCAAGGACCCGCTGGATGTGCGCCTGGCCAATCTGTACCGCGACCCGGCGGTCTCGGGCGATGCAGGTTCGATGACCACGCAGTACGGCCAGGTCATCGAGGACTGGATTGGCGACAAGCTGATGGCGCAGCTGGAAGCCGAGTCCGGCTACCGCGCGCGCCGCGAGGCCGTCAAGGCCTTCAATGCGGCCCACGCCCAGCGCAAGCGCGGCCTGGCGCTGGTGCCCCTGAAGTTCGGCATCTCGTTCACGGCCACCATGCTCAACCAGGGCGCGGCGCTGGTGAACATCTACCAGGACGGCTCGGTCAGCGTGAACCACGGCGGCACCGAGATGGGCCAGGGCCTGAACACCAAGATGGCGCAGGTGGCGGCGGACGGACTGGGCATCCCCGTGAGCCTGGTGCGCGTGACCGCCACCGACACGCAGAAGGTGCCCAACGCCTCGGCCACGGCGGCATCCAGCGGCGCCGACATCAACGGCGCGGCCATCAACAACGCCTGCGACCAATTGCGCGCTCGCCTGTCGGCCGTGGCGGCCCGCCTGCTGGGGTGCCCGGCGGCGGACGTCGTGTTCCAGGGTGGGCAGGCGCTGGGCGGTGGCAAGGCGGTCACCTGGCAAGCCCTGGTGAAGCAGGCCTGGCTGGACCGCGTGGGCCTGGGCGTGACGGGCTTCTACATGACGCCCGACATCGCCTACGACTTCCAGACCTTGAAGGGCCGGGCCTTCTACTACTTCTGCTACGGCGCGGCCGTCTCCGAGATGGAGATCGACACGCTGACAGGCGAGTGGTGGCTCAAGGCCGTGGACATCGTCCACGACGTGGGCCGCAGCATCAACCCGGCGATTGACCGCGGCCAGATCGAGGGCGCCTACATCCAGGGCATGGGCTGGCTGACGATGGAGGAGTGCATCTGGGACCGGCAGGGCAAGCTGCTCACGCACGGCCCCAGCACCTACAAGATCCCCGTGGCCGGCGACGTGCCCGAGCACTTCAAGGTGAGCCTGTTCGACGGCCAGAACGTCAAGCCCACGCCCTACCGCAGCAAGGCCGTGGGCGAGCCGCCGCTGATGCTGGCGCTGTCGGCCTACTTTGCGCTGCGTGATGCGGTGGCGTCCACGGCGGGGCCCGGTCAGGTGCCGGGCATGGATGCGCCCGCCACACCCGAGCGCATCCTGCTGGCGCTGGAGCAACTGCGCGCCGCCCGGGCGTGACCCCGCTGGCGCTGGAGGCCTTGGTGGCCGCCTTGGGCCCTCGGCCTGAGGGGCCGCGTGCGGTTCTGGTGACGGTCGAGCATGTCCAGGGGTCGGCCCCGCGCGAGGCCGGTGCCTGGATGGCGGTGTTTGCCGACCGGCTCATCAACACCCTGGGGGGCGGGCACCTGGAACACTCCGCCATCGCGCTGGCCCGCCAGTGCTTGAGGGGCGGGTTGGAGGCCGATGCCGAGGCCGCTGCGAGCGGCCCCTTCACCCGCCGCTTCGCCCTGGGGCCGAGCCTGGGACAGTGCTGCGGCGGTGCGGTGGTCTTGCGTTTCGAGCCGATTCATGGACCGCTGCACGCTGACGTGAGAGCCCGGCTGCGGCCGCGGGGCACCCCGGTGGCGCTGTTCGGGGGCGGCCATGTCGGACGGGCGCTGGTCCGCATACTGCAGACCCTGCCGTTCGAGGTGCGATGGGTGGACAGCCGGGACGAGATTTTCCCGCCCGGCTTGCCTGCGCATGTGCGCTGCGAGCACTCCGATCCCGTTCAGGCCGCGGTGCCTGATCTGGAGCCTGGCACGCACGTGCTCATCATGAGCTTCAGCCATGCCGAAGACCTGGACATCGTGCAGGCCTGCCTCAGGCGCCAGCAGACGCGGGGTGACCTCGCCTTCATCGGGCTGATCGGCAGCAAGACCAAGTGGGCCACCTTTCGCCGCCGGCTGCACGAGCGTGGGTTCAGCAATCAGGCGTGTGATCGGGTCACCTGTCCCATCGGCGTGCCGGGTATCGCCGGCAAGGAACCCGAGGTCATTGCCGTGGCGGTGGCGGCGCAGCTGCTGATGGTGCAGGCGGCGGGCTCTGATGCGGACCGCCTTCCTGGGCACGGGGCAGGCGATACCCAGGCGGGCTAGCCCGAGCGCAGGTGCGCCCGCTCGTCGCCGCGTGACAGGAAGTCTGACATTGCCTGTGCAGGTATTCGCTCTGCCGCAACGGCTTCGGCCGCTGCTGTGCAAGGGTGCCTGCCGGCTTGCATTCGCCTCATGCAACGCGGTGGCCGCCAGACCGCTTCCCGACCCCGGGCTTCGGGGATGCTGCGTCTGCGAAAGAGCTCAAGTCACTGGCGCGGGGTTGAACAGCACCAGCTGATTGCTCAGCCCATGCACTTCGGCCCAGGTTCTGCGCCCGCTGGCCACGTCCAGCAGCAGATGGAAGAGCTGCCAGCCCATCTGCTCGACGCTGCACAGCCCGTCGGCCACCGCGCCGGCGTTGAGGTCCATCAGGTCGTGCCAACGCCGGGCCAGCTCGGTGCGGGTGGCCACCTTCACCACAGGGCATTCGGCCAGGCCGTAGGGCGTGCCGCGGCCGGTGGTGAAGACATGCAGGTTCATGCCCGCGGCCAGTTGCAGCGTGCCGCAGATGAAGTCGCTGGCGGGCGTGGCGGCGTAGATCAGGCCCCGGGTCTGGGCCCGCTCGCCCGGCGAGAGCACGGCCGAGATGGGCATGGAGCCGCTCTTGATGATCGAGCCCATGGCCTTTTCGACGATGTTGGACAGGCCGCCGGCCTTGTTGCCGGGCGTGGTGTTGGCGCTGCGGTCCACCTGGCCGCGCTGCAGGTAGGCGTCGTACCAGGCCATTTCGGCCACCATCTTCTGCGCCACCTCGGCGCTGGCGCAGCGCGCGGTGAGCGTTTCCACGGCGTCACGCACCTCGGTGGTCTCGGAGAACATCACCGTGGCGCCTGCGCGCACGAGCAGGTCGGCGCAGGCGCCCACCGCCGGGTTGGCGGTCACGCCGCTGAAGGCATCGCTGCCGCCGCACTGCACGCCCACCACCAGCTCACTGGCCGGCACGGTCTCGCGCTGCCGGGCGTTCAGGCGCTGCAGGTGCGGCTCGGCCGTGGCCAGGATGTGGCTGATCATGGAGGCGAAGCCCACGTGCTGCGCGTCCTGCAGGCAGACGTGGGAGTAGGGCGCTGGCGTCGTGCTGCTGCCTGCGGGCTGCACCGGGATGGGCAGGCTGCCGGGCGGCAGCAGGCGCTCGGGTTGCAGCTTCTCACAGCCCAGGCTCACCACCATCACCTCACCCCCGAAGTTGGGGTTGCGCGCCAGGTGGCGCAAGGTTCGGATGGGGATGATGGCCTCGGGCGCGTCGATGGCGACGCCGCAACCGTAGGCATGTTCGAGGGCCACCACGCCGTCCACGTTCGGGTAGCGTGGCAGCAGCTCGTGGCGGATGCGCTCCACCGCCACATCCAGCACGCCGGCCACGCACTGCACGGTGGTGGTGATGGCCAGCAGGTTGCGCGTGCCCACCGAGCCGTCGGGGTTGCGGTAGCCCCGGAAGGTGTAGCCCTGCAGCGCTTGCGCTTGAGGGGCTTTACTCGATGCCATCGGCAGGCCGGTGAGCCCGCGCGCCGGCGGCATGCGCAGCACGCGCTCGTGCACCCAAGTGCCCGCCGGCAGATCGCGCAAGGCGTGGCCGATGGTCACGCCGTAGCGTGTGACCGCGCCGCCCTCGGGGATGTCCACCAGCGCCACCTTGTGCGCCTGGGGGATGCGCTCGCGCAGGGTGAGACCGGTGGCCTCGTCCGCCATCACCGTGCCGGCCGCCAGCCCCCCCTCGTTGCCGACGATGGCCACGTTGTCGGCCGGGTGCATGCGCACCAGCACCGGCTGGGGCGGGGTAGCCTTGGGGTCGCTCACAACGCCCCCTGCACGTTCACATGCAGGGCATAGAGCGAGTGGCTGGCCGCCATGAACAGCCGGTTGCGGTGCCGCCCGCCAAAGCAAACGTTGGCGCAGCGCTCAGGCAAGTGGATGTGGGCAATGGCCTGGCCTTGCGGGGTGAAGACGCGCACGCCGTCCAGCGCCTGCACATCGGCACCCACAGAGCCGTCGCTGCCCCAGCCGCACCAGAGGTGGCCTTTCGCGTCCACGGCAAAGCCGTCCAGCGCCCCGGGGCCCTGGGCGTCCACGATCAGCCGCTTGTGCGACAGCGCGCCGTCCGCGCCCACGTCCCAGCCCCAGATCAGACGGTGCGGCCTGGCGCGGCTTTCCACCACGTAGAGCACCGAGCCATCGGGCGAGAAGGCCAGGCCGTTGGGGCCGGCCAGATCGGTGATCACAGCCTGCAGCCGGCCCGTGGTGGGATCGAGCCGGAAGACGCCCTGGAAGGGCAGCTCGGGCTCGGCGGGCTCGCCTTCCCAGAAGCCGTGGATGCCGAAGGGCGGGTCGGTGAACCACAGCGCGCCGTCGCGCGCGCAGACGATGTCGTTGGGCGAGTTGAGCCGCCGGCCCTCGAAGCCGTTCGCCAGCACGGTGATCGAGCCATCGTGCTCGGTGCGGGTGATGCGGCGCGTCAGGTGCTCGCAGCTCACCAGCCGGCCTTGCAGGTCCCGCGCATGCCCGTTGGCATGGTTCGAGGGCTGACGGAACACGCTCACCGCCCCTGAGCACTCGTCCCAGCGCAGGATGCGGTTGTGGGGGATATCGGACACCAGCAGGTAGCGTCCGTCGCCGAACCACACCGGCCCCTCGGCCCAGTGCATGCCGGTGGCCAGCAGTTCGACGCAGGAGCTGAACAGGCGCAGCGGCAGGAAGGCTGCATCCAGCACCTCGATGGCCGGGTCCGGGTAGCGCAGCCCCAGCGGGCGGGGCTCGGGGCCGGGCAGGGGCAGCGCCGACGACGGTGAGGAGGGGAAGGGGAGGGTCATTTCATCAGCCCCGGCAGCCAGGTGGAGAACGCCGGCACGTAGGTCACCAGCGCCAGGCACAGGCCCAGCGCGCCGTAGAAGGGCCAGATGGAGCGCATGACCTGGCCCACCGACACGCCGCCGATGGCGCAGCCCACGAACTGCACCGTGCCCACGGGCGGTGTGTTCAGGCCCAGGGCGCAGTTGATGAGCATCAGCACGCCGAATTGCAGCGGGTCCATGCCGAACTGCATGGCAATGGGCATGAAGATGGGGGTGCAGATGAGGATGGTGGGCGCCATGTCCAGGAAGGTGCCCAGCACGAACAGCAGCACGTTGATCATCAGGAAGATGACCCAGGGCTCGGTGGAGACGGCCTTCATCAACTCGCCCGTCTTCTGCGGCACCTCGTACAGCGCGAGGAAGTAGCCGAAGGCCGCCGAGATGCCGATCAGCAGCAGCACCACGCCCGTGGTCTTGCAGGCCTTGGCGCAGGCCTTGAGGAAATGAGTCCAGCTCAGCGAGCGGTAGACGAACACGGTGATGAGCAGCGCCCAGGCCACGGCGATGGAGGCCGACTCGGTGGCGGTGAAGGCGCCGCTGAGGATGCCGCCCAGGATGATCACCACCACCAGCAGGCCCGGCAGGGCGGCGGCCAGCGCCAGGGCCACCGCGCCCCAGCCCGGGAACACCCCGTGCGTGGGGTAACCGCGCTGGCGCGCCACCCACCAGGCGGCGCCCAGGTTGCACAGCGTGAGCAGCAGGGCGGGCACCAGGCCGGCCAGGATGAGCCCCAGCACGCTCACCGATGCGATACCCGAAGTGGCCAGGGTGAACAGGATCAGGTTGTGCGAGGTGGGCATGAGCGCGCCCACCAGCGCCGCGTGGGTGGTCACGTTCACCGCGTAGTCGGCGTCGTAACCCTCCTTCTTCATCAGCGGGATCATCACCGAACCCATGGCCGACACGTCCGCCACGGGCGAACCCACCACGCCGCCGAACAGTGTGCAGCCCAGCACGTTGCTCATGCCCAGGCCGCCACGCACGTGGCCCACCAGGCTGTTGGCCAGGCGCACGATGCGCTCGGCGATGCCGCCGTACAGCATCAACTCCCCGGCGAAGATGAAGAAGGGGATGGCCAGGAAGCTGAAGACCTGCATCCCGCCCACCATCTTCTGGAACACCACCGCCATGGGCAGGCCGGCCGCCAGGATGGTGGCCACCGACGACAGCCCGATGGCAAAGGCCACCGGCACGCCCAGCAGCAGCAAGACGGTGAAACTCACCGCCAGCACCGTCAGTTCCATGCCGGCTCCACGGTGGCGCCACGCCAGGTGGCGATGAGATGTTCGAGGGAGAACAAGACGATCAAGACGCCGGCGATCATCACCGGCACGTAGTCGATGCCGTCAGGCACGGGCAGCATGGGTTTTTTCTCGCTCCACTTGGCCGAGGCCCAGACCCAGCCGCCCTTGACCATCAGCGCACCGAACAGGCCCACCAGGGCGTGGATCAGCAGCTCAGCCCGGCGCTGCCAGGCCGGCGGCAGCAGGGCCACCATGGACTCCAGCCCGATGTGTCCCGCATCGCGCACGCCCACGGCCAGACCGAAGGCGGTGACGAACAGCACCAGCAGCAGGGCCAGCGCCTCGGCCCAGGTGGGGGTGTCGTTCAGCACGTAGCGGCCGAACACCTGCCACTGCACGCTGACGATGACCGCCAGCAGCCCGACCACCGCCAGGCCCAGGCTGAGCCGGGACAGGGCGGCGCAAAAGCGTGTGTACAGGCCCACGCGCGGGGCTTACTTCAGGTCTTGCACCGCCTTGACCAGGCGCTTCATGTCGGGGGTGGTCATGAACTTGTCGTACACCGGGCCCATGACGGCCTGGAACGAGGCCTTGTCCACCTCCACGATCTGCGCCCCCTGGGCCCGGACGTTGGCCAGCGACTTGGCCTCCTGCTCGTCCCACTTCTGGCGCTGGAAGGCCACCGAGGCCTTGGCCGCGGTGCGGATCATGTCCTGCTCGGCCTTGGGCAACTTGTCCCACACCACCTTGGACATCACCAGGATCTCAGGTGCCATGGAGTGCTCGGTGCGCGAGTAGATCTTCACCGCCTCGGCGTGCTTGGCCGTGTCGAAGGACGGGATGTTGTTCTCCGCCGCGTCGATCAGCCCCGTCTTGAGTGCGGTGTAGACCTCGCCATAGGGCATGGGCGTGGCGTTGGCGCCCATGGCGCCCACCAGGGCCACCCACAGGTCCGACTGCTGCACACGGATCTTCAGGCCCTTGGCGTCGGCCACGGTGCGGATGGGCTTCCTGGCGTAGATGGAACGTGCGCCGCTGTCATAGAAGGCCAGGCCCACGAAGCCGGCCGATTCGCAGCTCTTGAGGATCTCCTCGCCCACGGGGCCGTCCAGGGCCTTGCGCATGTGCTCCACCGAGCGGAACAGGAAGGGCATGGTGGGCACCTGGGTCATGGGGCACACGCCGTTCATGGGGCCCACGTTCACGCGCGTGAAGTCCAGCGCGCCGATCTTGACCTGGTCGATGGTTTCCTTCTCGCTGCCCAGGGCCGCCTTGTTGAAGACCTTGATCCTGTGCTTGCCGCCGCTGGCCTTTTCCAGCTGCTCGCTCATGAACCTGACGGCCACCACCGTGGGGTAGTCGTCGGCGTTGTGGGTGTCGGAGGAGCGGAACTCGATGGCCGAGGCCGTGCCGGCGAAGGTGGCGAGCACGGCGGCGGCGCAAACGGCCACGGGCTTGCGAAGGAGGGTGGCGAACTTCATGCGGTGGTCTCCAGTGGGTTCAGTGGGTTCAGCGGGAACGGGGGGGGTGGAAGGGTCGGCGACCAGCGGTCAGAACGGCCCCATCTTCACGAAGCCGCCACCCTGGAAGACGGCAGCCGGATCGCTGAGGTCGATGCGCGGCTGGCGCGCTTCGACCCCCGCGCGAAAGGGTTCGGATGAATCCTGGGGCCGGTAGCCCAGGTGGCGCGCAGATGTGTTGTCCCACCAGGTCAGGCGGTTGTCGCTCATGCCGTAGACCACGGTGTGGCCCACGGCCGGGGCGGTGAGTGCTGAGACGACCAATCGCTCCAGGTCGTCGTGGCTCAGCCAGGTGGCCAGCATGCGGCGGTCCTTCGGTTCCGGGAAGGACGAGCCGATGCGCAGGCTCACGGTCTCGATGCCCCAGCGGTCGAAGTAGAACTGCGCCAGGTTCTCGCCGAAGGCCTTGCTCAGGCCGTAGTAGCCGTCCGGGCGCACCGGCTCGCGCGGCGAGACGGTCTCGTCCTGCCTGCGAAAGCCCGTGACATGGTTGGAACTGGCGAAGACGATGCGCCGCGCGCCGTGCAGCCGGGCGCCTTCGTAGAGGTGGACCAGACCGCAGATGTTCGGCCCGACGATCTCCTCGAAGGACCGCTCCACGGACACGCCGCCCAGGTGCACCACGGCCTCCACGCCTTCCAGCAGCGCCAGCACTGCGGCCTTGTCCTCCAGTCGGCAGGGGCGCAGTTCCTCACCCGCTGCGGCTTCGCCCAGGTCGGCGATGTCGCTGACCCGCAGCACCTCGCAGCAGGCCTTCAGCCGCGGCCGCAGCACCCGGCCCAGGCCACCGGCGGCGCCGGTGAGCAGCAGGCGGGAAAAGCGCAGGGCAGTGGCAGTGGCGGTGTCGTGCATGGATCGCAGAGAAAAGAAGCGGCGCCGAGCGTACTGCCGATGAAGCCTTGTCAGTGAGAGGGAAAGTCCCGGGGGCCTTGGCGGTGCAGGGGGCGCCGGCCCGCTACCGTCCGGGCCTTAGGATGCGCCCATGTCGCGCGTTTCCGAAGTGGCCGGGTCCACCGCCTCCACGCCTGTCGTCGTCTCGTTGCGCGCCATCCCCGTGGCCGGCCGTGACGGCATGCTGCTGAACCTGTCGGGCGCGCACGGCCCCTTCTTCACCCGCAACCTGCTGATCCTGACGGACAGCGCCGGGCGCACGGGCATGGGCGAGGTGCCGGGCGGACAGAAGATCACCCAGACGCTGCAGGACGCCGCGGAACGGGTGGTCGGCCAGCCCCTGGGCCGCTGGCAGGCCGTGCTGCGCAGCGTGCGCGAGCGCTTTGCCGACCGCGACAGCGGCGGGCGCGGCCCGCAGACCTTCGACCTGCGCACCGCCATCCACGCCTGCGCGGCGCTGGAGTCTGCGTTGCTGGACCTGCTGGGCCAGCACCTGGGGGTGCCCGTGGCTGCGCTGCTGGGCGAGGGGCAGCAGCGCGATGCGGTGGAGATGCTGGGCTACCTCTTCTTCGTGGGCGACCGCACCCGAACCGATCTGCCCTACCTCAGCCCCGCGGACGAGCCCGAGGAAGCTGATGGCTGGAAGCGTGTGCGCCACGAGCCGGCCGTCACGCCCCAGGCCATCGTGCGCCAGGCCGAGGCCGCACACGCCCGCTACGGCTTCAACGACTTCAAGCTCAAGGGCGGGGTGCTGCGGGGCGAGGAGGAGGTGCAGGCCATCCGCGCCTTGCACGAGCGCTTTCCCCAGGCCCGCATCACCTTGGACCCGAACGGCGGCTGGCTGCTCAAGGACGCCGTGCGCCTGCTGCGCGACCTGCACGGCGTGCTGGCCTACGCCGAAGACCCGTGCGGTGCCGAAGAAGGCTTCTCCGGCCGCGAGGTGATGGCCGAGTTCAAGCGCGCCACGGGGCTGCCCACGGCCACCAACATGGTGGCCACGGACTGGCGGCAGATGGTGCACTCGCTGGTGCTGCAGTCGGTGGACATCCCGCTGGCCGACCCGCACTTCTGGACGCTCTCAGGCTCCGTGCGCGTGGCGCAGACCTGCCGCGACTTCGGCCTGACCTGGGGCTCGCACTCCAACAACCACTTCGATGTGTCGCTGGCCATGTTCACCCACGTGGCCGCCGCGGCGCCCGGGCGCGTGACGGCGATCGACACGCACTGGATCTGGCAGGACGGGCAGCGCCTGACCCGGCAACCCCTGCAGATCGAGAGCGGTCTGGTGCGCGTGCCTCAGCGGCCGGGCCTGGGCATCGAGCTTGACATGGCCGAAGTCGACAAGGCGCACGCGCTGTACCTGCAGCACGGCCTGGGCGCGCGCGACGATGCCGTGGCCATGCAGTGCCTCATCCCCGGCTGGCGCTTCGACCCCAAGCGGCCTTGCATGGTGCGCTGAAGGCCGGCGCCGGAACGTCTCAACCAAGCCCCAAGCCCTGAAGGATTCCCATGAAGGACAACCGTCTGCGCACCCTGTGGAAGCAAGACCGCGCCGTGGTCAACGGCTGGCTGGCCATTCCTGACAGCTTTTCCGCCGAGGTGATGGCCCGCCAGGGCTGGGACTCGCTCACCGTGGACCTGCAGCATGGCGTGGTGGACTACCAGAAGATGGTCACCATGCTGCAGGCCATCTCCACCACCGACACCCTGCCCATGGTGCGCGTGCCCTGGCTGGAGCCCGGCATCATCATGAAGAGCCTGGACGCCGGTGCGCAGGCCCTGATCTGCCCCATGATCAACACGCGGGAAGAGGCGCAGAAGTTCGTCGCCTGGACGTCCTACGCCCCGCGGGGCACACGCAGCTTCGGCCCGGTGCGCGCCGGCCTGGTGCTGGGCGCGGACTACCCCACCGCCGCCAACGACCACATCGTCCGCTTTGCCATGATCGAGACGGCGCAGGCCCTGGACAATCTGGAGTCCATCCTGTCGGTGGAGGGGCTGGATGCCATCTACATCGGCCCGTCGGACCTGTCGCTGTCACTGGGCTGCAAGCCGACCATGGACGATGTGGAGCCGAAGGCGGCGCAGGCCTTCGAGCACATCCTGGCGCGGGCGCAGGCGCATGGCGTCGTGGCCGGCATCCACAACGCCGGGCCCGCTGCGGCCCGCGCGCGCATCGCCAGGGGTTTCCGCTTCGTGACCGTGGGGTCCGACGCGCGGATGCTGATCAGCGGCTCGCAGGACCTGCTGGGCGCGATGCGCGCGTGAGCCCGGGCGTGTGGCGCAGCGCCTGGCGTCGCGGGCCGTGGCACAGCCCTTGCAGCGCTGACGCGCGTTGACTGGCGTTAACCTTTCGTCCCCATGCACCGCCTAGAACTCCAGGACATCAGCAAGCGGTACCCCGCGGTGAAGGCCAACGACCGGGTGAGCCTGCGCGTGGCGCCGGGCGAGATCCATGCCGTGCTGGGCGAGAACGGAGCAGGCAAGAGCACGCTGATGAAGATCATCTATGGCGCGGTTCGACCCGACGAAGGCACGATGCGCTGGAACGGGCAGCCGGTGCAGGTGGCCAGCCCTGCGGCGGCCCGTGCGCTGGGCATCAGCATGGTCTACCAGCACTTCAGCCTGTTCGACACCCTGACCGTGGCCGAGAACGTCTGGTTGGGGCTGGACCGCGCCTGGACACTGGCCGATGTGACGCGCCGTATTGCCGAGGTGGCGCACACCTATGGGCTGGACATCGACGCGGCGCGCCCGGTGCATGCACTGTCCGTGGGGGAGCGCCAGCGGGTGGAGATCGTGCGCGCCCTGCTCACCGACCCCAAGCTGCTGATCCTGGACGAGCCCACCTCGGTGCTCACCCCCCAGGCCGTGGACAAGCTGTTCATCACGCTGCGCGAGCTGGCTCGCCGGGGCTGCTCCATCCTCTACATCAGCCACAAGCTCGACGAGATCCGCGCCCTGTGCCACCGTTGCACGGTGCTGCGCGGCGGCCGCGTGACCGGCGAGGTGGACCCGGCTCAGGAGACCAACGCCAGCCTGTCGCGGCTGATGATCGGTGCCGAGCCTCCGCCGCTGCAGCACCGCCAGGCACAGGCGGGCGCCGTGGCTCTGGCCGTCCGGGGGCTGCACGCGGGCCTGCAGGACGTCCACCTCGAGGTGCGCTCGGGCGAGATCGTGGGCATTGCCGGCGTGTCGGGCAATGGACAGCAGCCCCTCATGGCGCTGCTGTCGGGCGAAGACCCACGCTCCGAGCGGTCCGCCATCATCCTGCGCGGTGAGCCCGTGGGCGGCACCAGCCCGGCCTTACGGCGGGCGCGGGGTCTGCACTTCGTGCCCGAGGAGCGGCTGGGCCGGGGCGCCGTGCCGTCCATGAGTCTGGCGCACAACACCTTGCTCACGCGCTCCGAAGCCGTGGGACGGGGCGGATGGTTGCGTCTCTCGGCGCTGCATCGGCAGGCCAGCGCGCTGATCGAGCGCTTTCGTGTCAAGGCCGCAGGCGCCGGGGCCCTGGCGCAGTCCCTTTCGGGTGGCAACCTGCAGAAGTTCATCGTGGGCCGCGAAATCGACGCCCGGCCGCAGGTGCTCATCGTGTCGCAGCCCACCTGGGGGGTGGATGTCGGTGCGGCCGGACAGATCCGGGCCGAACTTCTGGCGCTGCGCGACGCCGGCTGCGCCGTGCTGGTGGTCAGCGAAGACCTGGACGAGTTGTTCGAGCTCTCCGACCGGCTGCATGTGATCGCCGCGGGTCGCCTGTCGCCTTCGGTGTCCGTCGCGCAGGCCACGGTGGAGCAGATCGGGCTTTGGATGTCGGGCCTGTGGGACGGCACATCGGCAGCGGCTGGGCCGCCGGCGTCGCCGCATGCCGGCCCGGTTGCGGAGGTGACGCCGTGATCCGCCTGGAACGGCGGGTCCAGCCCTCGCGCTGGATGATCTTCGCCTCGCCGGTGATCGCGCTGGCGCTCACGGCGCTCATCGCCGCGACGCTCTTCGCCGCCCTGGGCAAGGACCCCGTGAAGGGCCTGTCCGTGTTCTTCTTCGAGCCGCTGAACGGCCTGAGGCCGTTCACCGAGGTGATGCTCAAGGCCACGCCGCTCATTCTGTGCGGGTTGGGGCTTGCGGTGTGCTTTCGCAGCAACGTCTGGAACATCGGCGCCGAGGGCCAGTTCGTCCTGGGGGCCATCGTGGGCGGCGGCGTGGCGCTGTGGATGAGCCATGCCGGCTGGACGGGGCCGCGCGGTCTGTACGCCCCGCTGGTGCTGTTGGGCGGCGTTGCGGGTGGCATGGCCTGGGCGGGCCTGACCGCCTTCTTGCGCGACCGATTCAATGCCAACGAGATCCTGGTCAGCCTGATGCTGGTGTACGTGGCGCAGCAACTGCTGAACTACCTCGTCTTCGGCCCGTGGAAAGACCCGCAGGGCTTCAACTTCCCGCAGACGCGTACCTTCGATGCCAGCACCTGGCTGCCCGCGCTGGCCAGCGGCATGCGCCTGCACTGGGGCTTTGTGCTGGCGCTCGTGTCCGTGGCCGTGTTCTGGGTGTTCATGTTCCGCTCCTGGCGGGGCTACCAGTTGCAGGTGGGCGGCTTGGCCCCGGATGCGGCGCGCTACGCCGGATTTTCCTCACGTGGCGCGCTGTGGACCACGCTGCTGCTGTCCGGCGGCATGGCGGGCCTGGCCGGCGCCATGGAGGTGGCCGGGCCGGTGCGGCAGCTCACCCCTTACCTGTCCACGGGCTATGGCTTCACCGCCATCATCGTGGCCTTCGTGGGGCGGCTGCACCCGGTGGGCGTGCTGTTCGCGGGCGTGTTGCTGTCCATGCTGCTGATAGGGGGTGAACTGGCGCAGTCACGCATCGGGCTGCCCAACGCCCTGACGGGTGTGTTCCAGGGTCTCCTGCTGTTTCTGCTGCTGGCCTGTGACACGCTGGTGAACCACAGGCTGCGCTGGAGGAGGGTGGCATGAACGAGTTGGCACTGTTGCTGGCGGCCGCCATCGCATCGGGCACCCCGGTGGCGCTGGCGGGCCTGGGCCTGCTGCTCAACGAGAAGGCCGGGGTGGTGAACCTGGGCGCCGAAGGCATGATGCTGATGTCGGCGGTGGCGGGTTTTGCCGTGGCGCTGGCCACCGGCAGCGATGTGGCGGCGTTCGCTGCCGGAGCGCTGGTGGGGGCCGCCGCCGCGGCCGTGTTCGGGTGGCTGGTGATCTGGCTCAACACCAACCAGTACGCCTCGGGCCTGGCGCTGGCGCTGTTCGGCGCCGGGCTGTCGGCCTTCGTGGGTGTGGGGCTGGTGGGCAAGAAGCTCGCGGACCGCGTGGCATTCGAGCTGCCCGTCCTGGCGGACCTGCCCTTCTTGGGCACGGCCTTCTTTCGCCAGCACCCCATGGCCTGGGTGACGCTGGCCCTGGTGCTGGGCGTGGCCTGGTTCCTGTACCGCACCCGCGCCGGCCTGGTGCTTCGAGCACTGGGTGAAAGCCCGGAGTCTGCCCACGCACTGGGCTATCCCGTGCGGCGCATCCGCCTGGCCGCGGTGGTGGCGGGTGGCGCACTGTGCGGCGTGGCCGGGGCGTTTCTGTCGGTGGTGTACGCGCCCATGTGGGTGGAGGGCCTGGTGGCCGGGCGGGGGTGGATCGCCCTGGCGCTGACCACCTTCGCCACCTGGCGCCCGGCCCGTGTGCTGCTGGGTGCTTATCTCTTCGGCGGGGTCACCATGCTGCAGTTCCACCTCCAGGGGCAGGGGGTGGAGATCGCCAGCCAACTGCTGGCCATGCTGCCCTACCTGGCCACCATCGGGGTGCTGGCGCTGATCAGCCGCAATCCGTTGTGGATACGCATCAACATGCCGGCCTCCCTGGGCCGCCCGTTTCATCCAGGGGCCTGAACAACCCCGCAGCCGCGGCGGGTGTCTGGCGACGGTCCATAATTTGCTTGTAACCATTTACGTTTGATGCCCGCCCGGGCCAGGCGGCCGTCTGGTGTTTCCAAGGTTCTCCCCGTTCAACCTCTTTCTGGAGCCTCATCCATGACCGATCTGTCCAAACGCCGCCTCGTCCAGTGGGCGGGCGTGTCCGCGCTTGCCGCCTCCGCCATGCTCGTGGGCTGTGGCAAGAAGGAAGAGCCCAAAAAGGCCGAGGCGCCCGCCGCTGCGGCTTCGGCGGCCAAGCCCGAGCCTCTCAAGGCCGCCTGGATCTATGTGGGCCCCGTGGGTGACGCCGGCTGGTCCTTCGCCCACGACCTGGGACGCAAGGCGGTGGAGGCCAAGTTCGGCGACAGCGTCAAGACCACGTTTGTCGAGAAGGTGCCCGAGGGTGCCGACGCCGAGCGCGTGATCCGCGACCTGGCCACGCAGGGCAACAAGATCATCTTCGCCACGTCCTTCGGCTACATGGACGCCATGCTGAAGGTGGCGGCCGAATTCCCGGACGTCAAGTTCGAGCACGCCACGGGCTACAAGACCGCGCCCAACATGCGCATCTACGACGCCAGCTTCTACCAGGACACCTACATGGCCGGCGTCATTGCGGGCAAGATGACCAAGACCAACACCCTGGGCTTCGTGGGTTCCTTCCCCATCCCCGAGGTGCTGCGCAACATCAACGCCTTCACCCTGGGCGCGCAGAGCGTCAACCCCAAGGTCAAGACCAAGGTCGTGTGGGTGAACACCTGGTTCGATCCGCCCAAGGAGAGCGAGGCCGCGCAAAGCCTGATCAACCAGAAGGCCGACGTGCTGCTGCAGAACACCGACTCCACCGCCGTGTTGCAGACCGCCGAGAAGAACGGCAAGTACGCCTTCGGCTGGGACAGCGACATGAGCACCTTCGGCCCGAAGGCCCACCTGGGTTCGGCCATCGTCAACTGGGCGCCGTACTACATCAAGGCCATCGAGGAACTCAAGGCCGGCACCTGGAAGACCGAGCGCACCGTCTGGGGCGTCAAGGAAGGGCTGAACGACCTGATCAAGATCGCCGACGTGGTGCCTGAGGACGCCAAGAAGCGTGTCGAGGAGATCAAGGCCGGCCTCAAGGCAGACACCTTCGAGGTCTTCACCGGTCCGATCGTCGACAACACCGGCAAGGAGCGTCTGGCCAAGGACGCCAAGGCTGACCAGGCGTGGAAGGACAAGATCGACTTCTACGTCAAGGGCGTGGAAGGCAAGGTGCCCACCGGCAAGTAAGCTGACGCACCTGCAAACGTTCTGACGCCGCCGCGCGCCCAAGGCCCGGCGGCTTTTTCATGGGCTGCATGGAGGGGTGGAGGTCGTCCTTGAGCACAAGCGGTGAACAGGCCTGGTGGTGGCCGGTGGCGCTGGAAGACCAGGGTTTTGCCGGACCCCAAGCACTTCAACTGCTGGGCCAGGCTCTGGTGCTGTGGCGTACCGACGAGGGCGCAGCCGTGCTCCTGGCCGATCGCTGCCCGCACCGTGGCGCGCGCCTGTCCCTGGGGCGGGTGACGCGGGGGCACCTGCAGTGCCCGTACCACGGCTGGCAGTTCGACGCCCGGGGCGCTTGCGCCCGGGTGCCCGCCACGCCCGGCTTCACGCCGCCGGCCTCCAGTGCCGTGGCGAGGTTCGGCCTGCGGCAGGCCCACGGCTTGCTGTGGGCGGACCTGTCAGGGCAGGCTCAGCGTCTGCCACCCGATCTCTCGCACCTGCCGTCGCGACGCCTGGTCTACGGCCCCTTCGACGTGGCCACCAGCGCCCCGCGGGCGGTGGAGAATTTTCTGGACACCTCGCATTTCGCCTTCGTTCACGAGGGCTGGCTGGGTGACGCCGCCCACCCCGAGGTGCCCGATCACGTCGTGACCCACACCGCAGACGGCCGGCCTGTCATCGAGCATTACCGCGCCTGGCAGCCCCGCGCCAGCGCCAGCGCGACCGAGGGCGCCTGGGTGGATTACCGCTACGAGGTCCTCAACCCCTATGCCGCCCTGCTGACCAAGCGGGGCGAGGCCGGCGGCCCGCAGGACAGCTACGTCATCTGGGCCTGCCCGATGACAGCGGAGTCCTGCCGGCTGTGGTTTGCACAGTACACCACCGACACCCAGACGCCCTGGGACACCCTGCGGGACTTTCAGGTGGCAATCTTCGCCCAGGACCAGCCCGTGCTGGAAAGCCAGCAGCCCAAGGCCCTGCCGCTGTCTGGCGGTGAGGCCATGAGCGCGGCCGACCGCCTCAGCGCCGCCTACCGGCGCTACCTGATCACGCAGGGCATCGGCTTCGGCACCTGCTGAAGCATCCGGTCTTCAGCAGGGCCGCTCCTGCAGGGTGCCGCCCCGGGCGGCGGCGGTCATGAACCGCGGCAGCCGGTGCACGACGGTCGGGTGCACCCGTTCGGCGCACGTTGCCTGAGGTCGGCAGTCCCGCAGCGCGCCAGGGTCGCCAGCGCCGGCATGCTGTGCGAACCGCTGCCGAAACGCCGTGCTTCCCGGGGTGGCGCAGCGGCCCCGTCTGCACTGGAGTTGAGCGGCTCCATCAGCTCGATGGCCACCGCGATCTCCCTGACCGAGGCTGCCGTGGCCCAACTGACAGGCCACGAGGAGTCCTCCGGATGGGTGAACACCAGGTGGGTGACGGCGTCCATGTTCTTGCTTCCCGCGGCGCCGGTGGCTGGCGCAGCGGCTGCCCTTGCCAGCAAGGAGGTCCCTGAACCGTCCAACGTGATGGCGCTTCGCCCCAGCAAGGTCGCGAGGGCAAACGGGCGCGCAGGCGCGCGGGCGTTGGCCAGTGCCGGCACGGTCAGCGCCTGTCAGCATTCGCCCCGATCTGAGACTGCTGAGTCTTGAACGAGCCTTCGAGCAGCGTCACGCCGTTGGACCTGAAAACGGCAGTTGACCGCTTGTGATCTTGCCGCACACCGCGTGGACTCGG
>JBMLPD010000228.1:0-5904 GCA_049242285.1 Rubrivivax sp. | reverse complement strand
CTGGGCAACGCCCACCACGTGGGCCGCATCGGCGCCTGGGCCGAGCAGGCCGCCGACGCGGGCCTGATCTCCATCCACCTGGTCAACGTGGTGGCGCGCAACGTCGTGGCGCCGTTCGGCGGTGGGGACGCCCGCTTCGGCACCAACCCGGTGTGCATCGGGGTGCCGCTGCCGGGGCGCGCGCCCGTGATCCTGGACTTCGCCACCAGCATGATCGCCCAGGGCAAGACGCGCGTGGCGCACAACAAGGGCGAGCCGGTCGCACCAGGCTGCCTGATCGACGACCAGGGCCGCGACACGCAGGACCCGCGCTACAGCGTCATCCCGCCCTGGGGCGCGCTGCTGACCTTCGGCGCGCACAAGGGCTATGGCCTGGCCGTGATGTGCGAACTGCTGGGCGGCGCGCTGGCCGGCGGTCACACCCAGCGCGACGCCGATGCCAGCAAGCGCCGTGTGCTCAACGGCATGTTCAGCGTGCTGCTGGACCCGGCGGCGCTGGGCGAGACGGGCGCCTTCGAGCAGGAGGCAGCGGCCTTCATCGACTGGGTCAAGGCCTCGCCGCCGCGCGAAGGCGTGGAGCAGGTGCTGGTGGCCGGCGAGCCCGAGCGCGCCAGCCGCGCCCGGCGCTCGGCGGAGGGCATCCCGGTGGACGGCACCACCTGGCAGGAGATCCTGGACGCCGCGGCGCAGCTGGGCGTGGACCCGGCGGCGGTGAACGCCGACGCCGGCCTGCGCTGAGCCACCGCACGCGCAGCACCCACCCACCTGCGCGGACGTGCGCGGGTGGGCGGCCTCAGGCAAACCAGCCCTGCAGAAGCCAGCCGCTCTCACCCTCACCCTGGGGCTGCGGCAAGCGCGTGCGGCAGATCCACACCAGCACCCCCGCGGGCGTGGCTGCCACGAAGTAGTCCCGGGCTGCGGCCCGCCCATCCCACCAGCCGGCCTCGATGCGTTCCGGGCCAGCCAGCAGGCGCAGCGCTTGCCCGTCCAGCAGGGGCCGCCCGTGCCGTTCAGGCAGGGGCCGGGGTTCGGGCAACAGCCAGGCCGGGCGGGTGAGGTGGGGCAGGTCTGCAGCCAGGCCGCCCACCGGTGGTGACGAGGCCGGCGGACAGCCTGGGGGAGCGCCCGGGGGGCAGGCGCCGCCCGTTGACGTGATGGACCGTGTGCCGCCTTGAAGGAACCGCACGGCCTGGCCCCCGACACCCCGCTCCGGACGATGGTCCGCCACCGGCGCCAGGCCCTGAACCTGATCGGCCCCCAGACGGGACTGCAGCCGCTCCACCAGGCGGGCCAATCCCTCCTGGGCACGCGCGCGGTTGGGAAAAAGCCCTGCCTGCGGGGCGGCGGCGCAGGCCAGTTCGTCACAGCGCAGGCGCAACTCCAGCGTGGGTGCCGGCAAAGGGGTGCGGGCGAGCCGCTCGCGCAACAGCGTGCCCAAGTGGGCCACGTCAGCGCAGGGCTGGGCCAGGGCGATGGACAGCTCGCTGCAGGCGGGGGTGTCACCGTCCCGGTGGCGGCGTTCATGGCGCATTTCCAGCGTGAAACGCGACACCTGGGCCCGAGACACCACCGCCCAGTGCACCAGGCGGATCAGCAGCAATTGCGCCCCGTGCAGCACCTGCTCGGCGGTGTCGGCACGCGCAAAGAGCTCCAGCCGGGCCTCGAAAGCAGGGGGCAGGCGGACCCAGGTGCGCGGGTCGGGCACCTTGCCACGGGCCTGGTCCAGCCGGCGCAGCAGGTCCGGGCCGAAACGGCGGGCCAGCCCCTGGCGTGGCAAGGCCTGCAGGTCACCCAGGCGCTGCAGCCCCATGCCCTGCAGGCTCTGCAACTCCTGCGCTCCGGTGCACCACAAGGCCAGCGGCACCTGGTCGAGCAAGGCCTCCAGGGCTGACAGGCGGGATGCAGCAGGCCCCAGACTGCCCGCAGGGCCTGCCGGACCACCCAAGGTCGAACACCCTTCCCCGCCCACCCCATCCTCCGGGGCTTCACAGGCTTGTGCCGCTTTCCAGCAGGCCAGCAGCGCGGCACCCCGGGGCGTGGGCGCGCACGCCAGGAGAGTCTGGTGGCGCAGAGGGGCCAGGGTCTCGCGCAGGTGACTGACCAGGCGCTCCAGCCCCCCGAACAGGCGCAGTGATGCGGCCACTTCCAGCAGCACGGTATGGGGCTCCTGCTCGGTGACGCAAGGGGTGAACTGCAGCGCCGCCCAGGCCACAGCCCGCAGCGCCTGGCGCTGCCTGCCGGCGTCGGCCCGGCCCAGCAGCAGCGCGGGCTCCAGGGCCAGGGCCGTGGCGCGCCGCTGCCCCGGGCGCACACCGGCTTCCCAGGCCCGTGCATCCACAGCCGTGACCCGTGCGCCGTCCAGCAAGGCCAGCGGCCGGTGGGCCTGGTCAGGCGCCAAGGTGGCGGCAAAAGCCTCCATGGGCAGGGCCGGCAGGTGCACGGCCACCCAGCAGTCCGTCAGCTTCATGGCTTCACCAACGCACCCGACCGGTCAGCCCGAAGGCGGGGCAAGCCCGGCTTCCAGCGCAAGCACGGCCGGTGACGGACGGTCCACGGAAGACGTTGAAGCCAGGGACGTGGACGACCAGCGCCGGCGGGCTGCAGCAGGCAGCACCGGCGGCAAGGACAGGCGCACCGGGGGCCCGGCCGCGGGGCCTCGCCGCTTGAGCACCTGCACCGCGATCTCGTCAGGGCCGCGGCCCGGATGAAGCGCCAACCGCAAGGGCGCCGGGCTGGGCTTGCAGCGCTCGCCCATGCCGCGCAGCATGAAGGCCGGCCCCTCGTGGGCCTGGGCCGCCAGTTGCAGGCGGCGCAAGGCCCCCGCCGCCAGGCGCTCGGGCAACCACGCCAGGACCACCCCCACCTGGCCGCTGCGCAGCGCCTGCTCCAGCGCCCACAACAGATCCGCAGGTGTCAACAGGTGGCGCACCGCGGCCCCACGGGCGCCCTCACGCCCTTGAACCACGATCAGGCGGTTCAAGTCCACCCCCATCTGCTGCAAGGCCTGGGCACAGGGCACGGCGGGCGGCCCGAACAGCATGACGCTGCTGCCATCCGGCAGCGCCTGCACGTCGGCCAGCCGCGGCACAGCCATCACCGGCGCCAGCAAGCGCATCTCCCCCACGCCCGGCTGCGCCAGCAAAAGCTCTGTCAAGGCCCCGCAAGGCCAGCCCCCGCCCGGCAATTGCCCGTCCAGCAGCCCGAAGCCCGTGGGTCTGACGGCACGCGCAGCCCCGCCCAGCTGGTGGGCGCGCCAGAGCTCGGGGTGGATCTGCTCAGGGTGGGGGGGGCGGGTGGGAAAACCGAACGACATCTACATACTGTATATAAATACAGATTTTGGGTCATCAGGGATCAGGGCTTCAGGCGCAAGAACAGTGCGAAGATTCCGGCATGTCTGATGCTCCCGGCCATGGGTATGTGCCCGAAGCCCTCCACCAGGAGGCGCCCGGCACGGTCACCCCCCCTACCTTGCTCGACTTCGGCACCCACTGGCGCGGCCACTGCCGGGCGACGGGATCGGTGGTGGCGCAGGCGCTGGGGCGCTTCGACCCGCGTGGCTGAGGCCCTGACGGGTGGCGCTCCGGCGCAGCCGGAGTCTGAAGACAGCCACGCCTGGACCTACACCGTCTCGGTGCGCAGTCTGTGCGAGTTCACGGCCAAGCGCGGAGATCTGGACCGCCGCTTCACGCCAGCCGCCACCGCCCTGCAAGGCCTGCAGGGCCAGTCCATCGTGGCCAGCAGGCGATCGCTGGACTACGAGACAGAAGTCCCCCTGGAAACCGTGTGCGGACCGCTGCGCGTGCGGGGCCGGGCCGACGGCTACGACCCGCGACGCCGCTGCCTGGAGGAGGTGAAGACCATCCGCGGCCAGCCCGAGGACATTCCCGAGAACCGTCGCCACCTGCACTGGGCGCAACTGCTGACCTACGGCGCCCTGTTCTGCCGCGAGCGCGGCGTCGAGGAACTGGCGCTGGCCCTGGTGTACTTCGACATCGTCAGCCAGACCGAGAGCGAGATGTTCCAGGTGTTCGGCGCGGCCGAACTGGAGGAGACGCTGCTGCAGCGCTGCGCAGCCTTCGAGCACTGGGCCGCCCAGGAAGCGGCCCATCGACAGGCCCGTGACGCGGCACTGCGAACGCTGGGCTTTCCGCCGGGCGACTTCCGTCAGGGCCAGCGCTCTTTGGCGCAGGCCGCCTACCGCGCACTGGCCGGTGGCGGGCACCTGCTCGCGCAGGCCCCCACGGGCATCGGCAAGACCATCGGCACGCTCTTCCCCGCGCTGCGCGCCATGGGCGAGAAGGGGCTGGACCGGATCGCCTACCTCACCTGCAAGGGCACGGCCCAGGGCCCGGCGCTGCAGGCCCTGGAGCAGTTGCGCCAAGGCCTGCCGCGGCCGCACCCGGACCGCCCGCTGCGGGTGCTGGCCCTCATGGCCAAGGAGGCGTCCTGCGAACATCCGGACAAGGCCTGCCATGGCCAGTCCTGCCCCCTGGCCCGAGGCTTCTACGACCGTCTGCCCGCGGCGCGGGCGCAAGCGGCGGCGCAGGGCTGGCTGGACGCCACGGCGCAAAAGCGCATCGCCCGGGAGCACGGCATCTGCCCCTACTACCTGGGGCAGGAAATGGTGCGCTGGAGCGATGTGCTGGTGGGTGATGTCAACCATGTCTTCGACGGCATCGCGTTGCTGTGGGGCCTGTCGCAATCGCTGGATTGGCGCCTGGGCCTGCTGGTGGACGAAGCCCACAACCTCGTCGAGCGCGCGCGTCAGATGTACAGCGCCAGCCTGTCGTCGGACGCTCTCGCGCACATGGCGCAGATCGCCCCGGCCGGCCTGAGGCTTCATTTCATGCGGCTGCAGCGGGCGCTGGAGGACGTGGCGCCCGCGCAGGGCGCGACCCATGCGGCCCTGGAAGACCTGCCAGACGCGCTGGCGCTGGCGCTGCAGGCCCTGGGGGCCGCCCTGGCCGACCACTTCCAGGGCGAGCCCCTGGCCACGGGACCGCTGCTGGACTTTCACTTCCACATCCAGCAGTTGCTGCGGCTGACGGACACCCTGGGCTCGCATTCACTGCTGGACGTGACCTGCGCAGACATCGACCTGCAGGCCGCGAGTTCCCCGACCGTCGCAAGCCCGCGGGTCGGCTTCGACGCCTCTGCGAACACCCGCCAGGCATCCACCGACAGCCTGTGCCTGAACGTGCGCAACGTGGTGCCGGCGCCCTTCCTGCGGCCGCGCTGGGCGGCGCTGCACGGCGCGGTGCTGTTCTCGGCCACGCTCAGCCCGCCCGACTACCAGACCAACCTGCTGGGCCTGCCCGAGGGCACGGGCTGGCTGGACGTGCCGCCCGTCTTTCCCGCCGAACACCTGTGCGTGCAGGTGGCCGAACGCCTGTCCACCCGCTATGCGCACCGCAGCCGCTCGCTGCAGACCCTGGCCCAGGTGCTGACCCGGCAGTTCGACGCCCATCCGGGCAACTATCTGGCCTTCTTCAGCAGCCACGACTATCTGCAGCAGGCCGCCACCGTGCTGGCGCGGCAACGGCCGGACATCCCGCAGTGGCGGCAGGAGCGCACCATGGACGCCACCGCACGACGCGCCTTTCTGGAACGATTCGAGCCCCAGGGCCGGGGCATCGGCTTCGCCGTGCTGGGCGGCGTCTTTGCCGAAGGCGTGGACTTGCCGGGCTCGCGCCTGATCGGCGCCTTCGTCGCCACGCTGGGGCTGCCGCCGGTCTCACCCGTGCAGGAAGCCTTGCGCACCCGGCTGGACCAGCTCTTCGGCCCGGACCATGGCTACGCTGACCTGGTGCCCGCGATGCAAAAGGTGGTGCAGGCCGCCGGGCGCGTGCTGCGCACGCCCGAGGACCGCGGCTGGCTGTGGCTGCTGGACGATCGCTACCG
>JBMLPD010000227.1:0-12417 GCA_049242285.1 Rubrivivax sp. | reverse complement strand
GCCTGCGGGGCTTGCGTGCCGTCCGGGGCCGCATCTGCAGCCGCATCTGCAGCCGCATCTGCAACCGCGTCTGCAACCGTGTCTGCAACCGAGTCGGTGGCCGTGTCAGGGGTCGGGTCGGTGACGGCCTCGGGGGTCGGGTCGGTCGGTGCGGGATCGTTCTCGGTGGACATCGGCTCGCGGCGCCTGAAGCGCTCAACGGAATCACAAGCCGGCGATTGTCGCCTTGTGCCGCGCTGTGTCGCCCGGGTGTCGCCTTGCGTCGCCTTGTGTCGCCTTGTGTCGCCTTGGAATGGGCCGTGACGGGTGGGCCGAGGGGCTGAAGTCCCTCGCGTCAGCCGGTTGCCAGCCCTTTTGTGTCTAATCGAGGCCAGCTTCATTTGTTCAAGGAGACACAACATGACAACGCGTGACGTGGTGGTGCTGGGTGCCGTGCGCTCGGCCATCGGATCTTTCGGAGGCTCCCTTTCCGACATCGAACCGGCGGAGCTGGCCGGCACGGTGATGAAGGCCGCCGTGGAGCGCTCGGGCGTGGACCCGAAGGTCATCAACTACGTGACCGTGGGCAACACCATCCCCACCGAGAGCCGCTTCCCCTACGTGGCGCGCGTGGCCGCCATCCAGGCCGGCCTGCCCATGGACAGCGTGGCCATGTCGGTCAACCGCCTGTGCTCTTCCGGTCTGCAGGGCATCGTCACCACGGCGCAGAACATCCTGCTGGGTGACTGCGATTACGGCATCGGCGGCGGAGTCGAAGTGATGAGCCGCGGCGGCTACCTGTCCACGGCCATGCGCACTGGCGCCCGCATGGGTGACACCAAGCTCATCGACACCATGGTGGCCACCTTGACCGACCCCTTCGGCGTCGGCCACATGGGCATCACGGCCGAGAACCTGGCCGCCAAGTGGACCATCACGCGTGAGGAGCAGGACGCCCTGGCGGTGGAAAGCCAGCGCCGCGCGGCGGCCGCCATCGCCGAAGGCCGCTTCAAGAGCCAGATCGTGCCCATCGTCAAGCAGACGAAGAAGGGCGAGGTCGTCTTCGACACCGACGAGTACGTCAAGGCCGGCACGACGATGGAGTCGCTGGCCAAGCTCAAGCCCGCCTTCAAGAAGGACGGCACGGTCACGGCCGGCAACGCCTCGGGCATCAACGACGGCGCGGCCTTCTTCGTGCTGGGCGACGCGGCCACCGCGGCCCGCGACGGCTACAAGCCCATGGCGCGCCTGGTGTCCTACGCCGTGGCCGGCGTGCCCAACGACGTGATGGGCGAGGGGCCGATTCCCGCCTCCAAGCTCGCGCTGAAGAAGGGTGGCGTCACGCTGGACCAGATGGACGTGATCGAGTCCAACGAGGCTTTCGCGGCGCAGGCCATCGCCGTCTCGCGCGGCCTGGGCCTGGACATGACCAAGACCAACCCCAACGGCGGCGCCATCGCCCTGGGCCACCCCATCGGCTGCTCGGGCGCCTTCATCGCCACCAAAGCCATCTATGAACTGCACCGCACGGGCGGCCGCTACGCGCTGGTGACCATGTGCATCGGCGGCGGCCAGGGCATCGCTGCGGTGTTCGAGCGCCTGTGACGGGCTGATCCTGACGGGGCCGATACCCCGGCCCCGTCCTGCGGCGCGGGGGCGGACTCAGCCCTCCCGCACCCCGACACTGCCGCCGCCGAAGGTCAGCTGCATGAACAGCATGAACTCGCGCAAGGCGTCGCAGGGCTCGCTGCCGCCGCGCCGCACCAGGCCGATCTCGATGGGCGGGATGGCGTCCGCCAGCGGACGTGCCTCGATGCGCAGACCCTCGCTCGAGAAGGGCCGGTAGCCCACGTCGGCCAGTACCGTCACGGCCAGTCCGTTCGCCACCAGGCTGCGCAGCGCTTCCAGGGAGGTGACGCGGTAGCGCACCTGGGGCTCCACGCCGGCGCGGCGCATGAACTGCAGCGTGCTGCGCGGGGTTTCGTCCATCGCAAGAAGACCGTAGGGCAAGCCGGCCAGATCGCGCAGCGCGATGCCGCGGTTCTGGAGCAACGGGTGCAGCGCCGGCAGCCACACCTGGCGGCGCGAGCGGGTCAGCGCCTGGGTCTGCAGCGCGCCGTCCCTGCGCACGTTGTCCAGCCACAGCAGCCCCACATCGGCGCGCTGCGACAGCAGCGCCTGCTCGGCGCGCGGGCGCACCATCTCGATGAGGGCCACGTCGATGCCGGGGTAGGCCTTGATGAAGCGCGCGACTGCCGGTACCACGTAGCTGCCCAGGATCGAGTGGCTGGCCACCACGCGCAGCCGCCCGCGCAGCTCGCGCCTTATGAGGCCGGGGTCGCGCAAGGCCTCGTTGACGGCGCCCACGATGTGGTACGCATGCTGCAGAAAGCGGTGGCCGTCGACCGTGAGCGACACGCCGCTGGCGTGATGGCGCGTGAACAGCTCGACACCCACCGCCTGCTCGAGCTGGCGTATCGACGAGGCGATGGCCGCCTGGGTGACGTGCACCTTGGCGGCGGCGGCGGAGAACTGCCCGGTCTCGGCGGCGGCGATGAAGTAGCGGACCTGCCGGATGCTGAAGTTCACGAAAGTTTTTCTGGTTCAGTGCCCAAAGATAAGTCGCTTTCGCCGCTGGCGGGTCTTGGGCATCCTGAGCGGTCCGTCGTCGTCCTGCCCGCCCATGACCCGCCCGCCCGTGCCCCACCCGCCCGTGCCCCACCCGCCCGTGCCCCACCCGCCCGTGATCCGCCCGTCCGTGGCCCGCCCGTCCGTGGTCCGCGCTCGCTGCGACAGCCGCCGGATTGTCGCCCGACCACCGGCCATGCACGCCGCGTCCTCGCGCCGCCGGCCATGCTGATCTTCCTGCTGCGCCGCCTGCTCCAGGCCGCCCTGGTGCTGCTCACGGTGGCCTTCGTGTCCTTCATGCTGTTCCAGTACGTCGGCGACCCGGTGGTCTTTCTGCTGGGGCAGGACGCCACGCCGCAGCAGATCGCGCAACTGCGCCGCGACCTCGGCCTGGACCGGCCCTTCTGGGTCCAGTTCTGGCACTTTCTGGGCAATGCCCTGTCAGGCGAGTTCGGGCTCAGCCTGCGCCAGGGGGCGCAGGTGTCCAGGCTGCTGGCCGAACGGCTGCCCGCCACGCTGGAGCTGGCCCTGGTGGCGGCCGCGCTGGCGCTGCTGGTGGGGGTGCCGGCGGGGGTCTACACCGCGCTGCGCCGCCGCTCGGGGCTCAGCCAGGCCCTGATGGCCCTGTCGCTGCTGGGCGTGTCGCTGCCCACCTTCCTGATCGGCATGCTGCTGATCCTGGTGTTTTCGGTGGTGCTGGGCTGGCTGCCCAGCTTCGGCCGCGGCCCGGTGGCCGGCAGCGGCTGGCTGGCCACGTCCCTGGCCTCGGCCGAGGGCTGGAAGCACCTGTTGATGCCGGCCATCACGCTGGCGGCCTTCCAGGTGGCGCTGATCCTGCGCCTGGTGCGCGCGGAGATGCTGGAGGTGCTGCGCGCCGACTACATCCGCTTCGCCCGCGCCCGCGGCCTGCCCAGCCGCCTGGTGCACTTCCGCCATGCCTTGCGCAACACCCTGGTGCCCGTGCTCACGGTGGCGGGGCTGCAACTGGGCTCCCTGATCGCGTTCGCGATCATCACCGAGACAGTGTTCCAGTGGCCCGGCCTGGGCCTGCTGTTCATCGAGGCCGTGACCTTCGCCGATGTGCCGGTGATGGCCGCCTACCTGTGCGTCGTCGCGCTGGTGTTCGTGACGATCAATCTGACCGTCGATCTGCTGTACGCGGTGGTCGATCCCCGGCTGCATCCGGCGCGCCGCCAGGGCGGCTGATGCAGGCCTGCTGTCTGTTCCCCCCCCTCCCCCTCCTCCCCCCCCCCCCATGGAGTTCAAGAGATGATGAAGCGTCCTATCCGTGTTCTTCTGGCCGCCGGCGTGCTGGCGGCCTGGACCTGCGCGCTGCAGGCCCAGACCGTGCGCGTGGGCAACCAGGGCGATGCCCTGTCGATGGACCCGCACTCGCTGAACGAGACCCTGCAGCTGAGCGTGACGGGCAACGTCTACGAGCCCCTGGTCGGGCGCGACCGCAACCTGGCCCTCGTGCCCGTGCTGGCCACGTCCTGGCGCCAGGTGACGCCTACGCTGTGGCAGTTCCAGTTGCGGCGAGACGTCAAGTTCCACGACGGATCGCCTCTCACGGCCGACGATGTGATCTTCAGCTTCGCACGTGCTGCGGGCGAAGGCTCGGACGTGAAGACCTTCGTCAACGAGGTCAAGGAGGTGCGCGCCACCGGGCCGCTGACGCTGGAGATCGAGACCCGCATGCCCTTTCCCATCCTGCCCAGCGTCATCACGCAGCTGTACGTGATGAACCGCAAGTGGGCCGAGCAGAACCAGGCCACCCGGCCGGTGGACCGGCGCAAGGGCCTGGAGAACGCCGCCTCGTTCCGCGCCAACGGCACCGGCCCCTTCATGCTGCGCGAACGCCAGCCCGGGGTGCGCACGGTGTTTGCGCGCCATCCGGGTTACTGGGGCCGCATCGAGGGCAATGCTGCCGAAGTCGTCTACACGCCCATCGGCAATGACGCCACGCGCGTGGCCGCGCTGCTGAGCGAGCAGATCGACGTCATGGAGCCCGTGCCGCTGCAGGACGTTGCGCGCATCAGCGCCAGCGGTCGTGCGCGCGTGCTGCAAGGCCCCGAGCTGCGCACCGTCTTCCTGGGCCTGGACCAGCGCCGCGACGAGCTGCTGTATTCGAACGTCAAGGGGCGCAACCCCTTCAAGGACCGGCGCGTGCGCCAGGCTTTCTACCAGGCCATCGACATCGAGGGCATCCGGCGTGGCGTCATGCGCGGCGCGTCCACCCCGACGGCGCTGATCGTCGGGCCCGGCATCCGCGGCTACGACGCTGTCGTCGACAAGCGCCTGCCCCATGACCCGGAGGCGGCGCGCCGGCTGCTGGCCGAGGCCGGCTACCCGAACGGCTTCGAGCTGACGATGAACTGCCCCAACGACCGCTACGTCAACGACGCGGAGATCTGCCAGGCGGTGGCGGCCAACCTGGCCCGCGTGGGGGTGAAGGTGGCGCTGCAGGCCGAGACCAAGGGCACCTACTTCCCCAAGGTGCTGCGCCGCGACACCAGCTTCTACATGCTGGCCTGGACCCCGGCCACCTACGACGCCCACAACACCCTGAATGCGCTGGCGCGCTGCGTCGACGACAAGGGCGCCGGGCAGTTCAACCTGGGCGGGTACTGCAACCCCAAGCTCGACGCGCTGGTCATGGCCATCCAGTCCGAGACCGACCAGGCGCGGCGTGACGCGCTGATCCGCGAGGCCCTGCAGCTGCATGCCGACGACATCGGCCACCTGCCGCTGCACCAACAGGCGCTGGCCTGGGGCGTGTCCAACCGGGTGGAGGTGGTGCAGCTCGCCGACAACTTCATGCCCTTTCGCTACATGACCGTCAAGTGAGGGCGTGCAGGTGGCAACGATGAACGGGGCCCCGTCCGGCGGCTGGCGGCAGTCGGCGGTGCTGCGCAGCTTCCTTGCCACACCCGCGGTCATGGCCGCGGCGGCGGTGTGGTGCGCGCTCGTCCTGGGTGCCTTGCTGGCCGACCTGATCGCGCCGCACAACCCCTTCGACCTGGCGGCGCTGGAACTCGCCCACATGCGGCTGCCGCCCGCCTGGATGGACGGCGGCTTGCCGACCTACCTGCTGGGCACGGATGCGCAGGGCCGCGACATGCTCTCGGCGCTGCTCTACGGGGCGCGGATCTCGCTGGTCGTGGGGGTGGTCTCGGTGGCGCTGTCGGTGCTGATCGGCGTGAGCCTGGGGCTGCTGGCGGGCTACCTGGATGGCCGGATCGATGGCCTCATCATGCGGCTTTGCGACGTGATGCTGTCGTTTCCCGCGATCCTGGTGGCACTGCTGGTGGCCGGCCTGGGGCGTGCGGTCTTTCCCAACGCATCGCAGGGCGCGGCGCTGTTCGTGGTGGTGATGTCCATCTCGCTGACCGGCTGGGTGCAGTACGCGCGCACCGTGCGCGGCTGCACGCTGGTGGAGCGCGAGCGCGAGTACGTCATGGCTGCGCGCATCCTGGGGGCCTCCAGCACGGGGATCATGCTGCGGCACGTGCTGCCCAATGTGCTGGGGCCGGTGCTGGTGCTGGCCACCATCCAGCTGGCCACGGCCATCCTCACCGAGGCCACCCTGTCGTTCCTGGGGGTGGGCGTGCCCGTCACCTCGCCCTCCCTGGGCACGCTGATCCGGGTGGGCAACGACTACCTGTTCTCAGGCGAATGGTGGATCGCGCTTTTCCCGGGCGCCATGCTGGTGCTGATCGCGCTGAGCGTGAACCTGCTGGGCGACTGGCTGCGCGACGTTCTCAACCCCAGGCTGCGCTGACAAGCGCCACGCCTTCGCCCTGCCGACCGGAGGATTCCCACGGTGCCTGCCACTCTTCAGGTCGAAGACCTGTGCGTCGAGTTCCACACCCATGACGGCGTGCTGCGCGCGCTGGACCATGTCAGCCTGACCATCGAGCCGGGGCAGATCGTCGGCGTGGTCGGCGAATCCGGTGCCGGCAAGTCCCTGACCGGCGCGGCCATCGCCGGGCTGATCGAGCCGCCCGGGCGCGTGGTGGCCGGGCGCGTGCTGCTGCAGGGCGAGCGCATCGATGGGCTCCGGGGCGAACAGTGGAACCGCATCCGCGGCCGGCGCATCGGCACCGTGTTCCAGGATCCGCTGACCTCGCTGAACCCGCTGTTCACCATCGGCGACCAACTGGTGGAGACGATCAGGGCGCACCAGCCGCTCAGCCGCCAGGAGGCTGCGCGCAAGGCGCTGGCGCTGCTGCAGGAGACCGGCATCCCGGGGGCCGCGCAGCGCCTGCATCACTTTCCCCACCAGTTCTCGGGCGGGATGCGCCAGCGCGTGGTCATCGCCCTGGCGCTGGCGGCCGACCCGGTGCTCATCGTGGCCGACGAGCCCACCACCGCGCTGGACGTGTCGGTGCAGGCCCAGGTCATGGACATGCTGGGCCGGCTGTGCCGCGAGCGCGGCGCGGCCATGATGCTGATCACCCACGACATGGGCGTCATCGCCGAGAGCTGCGACCGCGTGGCCGTGATGTACGCCGGCCGCGTGGTCGAGCAGGGCCCGGTGCGCGCCGTCATTGACGCGCCGGCCCACCCCTACACGCGCGGCCTGATGGCGTCGATACCGGACATGGCCAGCGACCCCCGCCGGCTGAACCAGATCGATGGCGCCATGCCGCGCCTGCAGGCGCTGCCTTCGGGCTGCGCCTTTCACCCCCGCTGCGCGCTGGCCCAAGAGCGCTGCCGGCGCGAGGCCCCGCCCCTGCAGGACGCCGGGCGCACGCAGGCCGCCTGCTGGCTGGTGACGGCGACCGAGGAGCTTGCCGCATGAGCCCGCCAGACCGCCCCGAGGGATCGTACCGGCGTGCGCAGCACGAAGCCTCTCCCGTGACCCCGCTCGTGGAAGTGACCGGGCTGGCCCGGGAGTTCGACGTGTCGCCACCGCTGCTGGAGCGGCTGCTGGGCGGCCAGGGCCGTCGCGTGGTGAAGGCGGTGGATGGCGTGTCCTTCAGCATCGCCCGCGGCACCACCCTGGCGCTGGTGGGGGAGTCGGGCTGCGGCAAGAGCACCGTGGCGCGCGTGCTGTCGGGCCTGTACCGGCCCACGCGCGGCCAGGTGCTGTTCGACGGGCAGGACGTGCACCAGCCCGGCGACGCCCAGGCTCGGGCCCGCCTGCGGCCGCGCATCCAGATGATCTTCCAGGATCCGTATGCCAGCCTGAACCCGCGCTGGCGCGTGCATGACATCGTGGGCGAGCCGCTGCGCCTGCAAGGCGGGCCCTTGAGCGCTGCCGAATGCACGCACCGCATCGAGGAGCTGCTGCGCAGCGTGGGCCTGGCGCCGTCGGACCGGCTGAAGTTCCCGCATCAGTTCTCCGGCGGCCAGCGCCAGCGCCTGTCGATCGCGCGCGCCCTGGCCGGCGAGCTCGAGTTCCTGGTCTGCGATGAGCCGACCTCGGCGCTGGACGTGTCCGTGCAGGCGCAGATCCTGAACATCCTGAAGGCGCTGCAGGAAGAGCGCGGCCTGAGCTACCTCTTCATCTCGCACAACCTGGCGGCCGTGCGCTTCATCAGCGACACCATCGGGGTGATGTACCTGGGCCGGCTGGTCGAGTTCGCGCCCAAGCGCCGCCTGTTCGACACCCCGCGCCACCCCTACACCCGGCTGCTGCTGCAAGCCGTGCCGGTGCTGCGCGGCCCGGCGCGCGCGCGCAGCGCGAGCCCCGGGGAGCTGCCCGACCCGATGGACCCGCCGCGCGGCTGCACCTTCCACCCGCGCTGCCCCCTGGCTACCGAGCGCTGCCGCACGCAGGCGCCGGCGCTGCGCGCTGACAGTGCAGGCGCCGGCGCCGTGGCCTGCCACGCCGTGGAGGAGGGGCGGGCGTAACCGGCCCGGCCGCCGCCCCGCCCGGCTCCCCGGCGGCGCGCGGTGCAGGCCGGGGACCTGCTATCGTGGTGCACTGCATGTCCGGGATGGGGTCAGACGGCCTGGCCGCCCCGGGTGGACGGAGCCCGCGCCATGACCTTGCTGATCCTCGGCCTCGTGATCTTCCTGGGCGTCCATTCGACGCGTGTCTTCGGCGAGGGCTGGCGCTCGGCTCAGCTGGCACGCATGGGCGAGAAGGGCTGGAAGGGCGCGTACTCGCTGGCTTCGCTGCTGGGGCTGGTGCTGCTGGTGTGGGGCTACGCCCTGGCCCGGCAGGCGCCGGTGCCGCTGTGGACACCTTCCATCGGCCTGCGGCACCTGGCCTCGCTGCTGACGGTGTTCTCGTTCATCCTGCTGGCCGCGGCCTATGTGCCGCGCAACAGCATCAAGGCCCGCATCGGTCACCCCATGGTGGCAGCGGTCAAGCTGTGGGCCCTGGCCCACCTGCTGGCCAACCACACGCTGGCGGACCTGCTGCTGTTCGGCGGCTTCCTCGCCTGGGCGGTGCTGTGCTTCCGCGCCGCGCGCGCCCGTGACCGCGCCGCCGGCACCACCTACCCGGCAGGCACCTTGCAAGGCAACCTGCTCACGCTGGGCGCGGGCCTGGTGGCGTGGCTGGTGTTTGCCATGTGGCTGCACCGCGTGTTGATCGGCGTGGGGCCGTTCGGCTGAGCTGGCGCGGCGGCACCACTCATCGGCGCGGACTGCCGTTCATCACCCGGCTCCGCCCGGCGGTCGCAAACGGCTGGCGGCGCGCGCAGGCCCTTCCTACAGTGCGCCCATCGACCCCGTGTCGCACACAAGCACTGAACCCAAGGAGCCTCACCATGAACCAAGCTCAATTCCGCCGCCCCGCCCTGGCCACGCGCCTGATCTCTGTGGCCTTTGCGGCCGTGATGTCCCTGGCCATGCTGGCCGGCGTGGACGCCCTGGCCACCAGCGAGCCCGATGCCGGCTTGCTGGCCCGCGCCCAGGTCGGTGTGAAGGCCTGAGGGGGCCGGGGATTGCGCTACGCCAGCCGCCCGGATCTGAAGTCTTCCACGGCCTGAAGGATCTCCTGGTGGGTGTTCATCACGAACGGGCCGTACTGTGCGATGGGCTCGTTCAGCGGCTGGCCGGCGATCAGCACGGCGCGGGCGCCTTCCGGGCCCGCTGTCAGCACCACGCCGTCGCTGCCCGGGGTGTTGGCCAGCACGGCCATGCGCTGGCGCGGCACCTCGGTGTCGGCCACGGTCAGCGCACCGCGGTAGACGTAGACGAAGGCGTTGTGGCCCGCGGGCAGCGCCTGATCGAAGCGCGCGCCAGGGGCCAGATGCACGTCCAGGTAGGTCGGAGCCGTGGCCTCGCGCTGCATGGCGCCCTGCACGCCCAGCGCCTGGCCCGCGATCACCCGCACGCGCACGCCTTCGGCCTGCACCTCGGGAATCTGCGCTGACGGGATGTCGCGGTACCAGGGCTCGCACAGCTTGTCGCGCGCCGGCAGGTTCAGCCAGAGCTGGAAGCCCTCCATGCGGCCGTCCTCCTGCTCGGGCATCTCGCTGTGGATGACGCCGCGGCCGGCCGTCATCCACTGCACCGCACCGTTGGTCAGCAGGCCTTCGTTGCCGGCGGAGTCGCGGTGGCGCATGCGCCCTTCCAGCATGTAGGTCACGGTCTCGAAACCGCGGTGCGGATGGTCGGGAAAGCCGGCCATGTAGTCGTCGCGGCTGTCGCTGCCGAAGGCGTCGAGCATCAGGAAGGGGTCGAGCCGGCGCTGCAGGTTCTGTGTCAGCACGCGCACGAGCTTGACGCCCGCGCCATCGCTGGTGGGCTGGCCATCCACCAGGCGTTCGACATCGCGCGGCCGCTGGCAGGTGAAAGCAGGGGAAGTGAGGGTGTCCATGCCGTGATCATCGCGCCGCGCCGGCCTGCGTGCATGGTGCCGGCTTGAATGCCGCGTTCAACGGCGGTGTTCGACGGCGGCCGCAACGCGCTACCCTTGCACCATGCCGCCCCCGGTTTTCCAGCTGCCCGCCACCCACCGCCGCCGTCTGCGCGAGGTCTGGCGCTCGGCTGGCTGGCCCTACCAGGACCTGATCGAGGTGGAACTGCTCGCCGCCGGGCTGCTGGAGCGGCGCGCCGACCCGCAGGGCCGAGAGACCCTGCGCGTCACCGACGCCGGGCTGCAGGTGCTGGCGCAGACGCTGCAGCGCAACCGCGCGGCGATGAGTGATCACGAGGCCCTGGTGAGCCGTGTGGCGCTGGAGATGCAGCGCGCCGGGCGGGTGGTGTGGCGCGGGCTGGCGCTGCGCTCGCCCCTTTGCCCGCCGGACGAGCCCGCCGAGCCCGGCCCCGATGACCCCGCCGCGCCCCGGACCTCAGACCTTGCGGGCCTTGCGCCGGCGGATGACGCTGCAGCCCCCGCCGCGCGCTGGGCCATGGCCGTGCCCGATGTCTTCTCCATCCGCCACACCACCCGGGAGGCGCTGGTCGAGCCCGTCGTGCACGAGATCAAGGTGCGCCGGGCCGACCTGCTGTCGGACCTGCGCCATGGCCACAAGCGCGCGGCTTACCTGGGGCTGTCCAGCCACTGCTGGTACGTGCTGAAGGCGGGCATCGCCGAGCCCGCGGAAGTGCCCCTCGAGTACGGGGTCATGGTGGCCCATGTGCCCGCCGGAACGGGCCGCGGCCTGGAGGCCGCGGTGCTGGAGGTGCTGCGCCCGGCGCCGCGGCGGGCGCACCGCATGGCCTTCGCCACCTGGATGGCACTGGCCCGCGCCACGCCCGAGCCCCCGGCCGAAGAAGGCCCTCAGGCCTTGTTCTGACCGAACGGGCTCTGACCGGCCTCGGTCTTGGGCGGCTCGTAGGCGCTGTGCAGCTGCACCACCCGCTGGCTGCGCTTGCGCATGCGGATGTTGATCATCTCCACGCCCAGCGAGAAGGCCATGGCGAAGTAGACGTAGCCCTTGGGCACATGGTGGTCAAAGCCCTCGGCGATCAGCACCACGCCCACCACCACCAGGAAAGACAGGGCCAGCATCTTGACGGTCGGGTGGGCGGAAACGAAGCGGCCGATGGGGCTGGCAAACACCATCATCAAGGCCACAGACGTGATCACCGCGGCAATCATCACCCGCACATCGTCCACCATGCCCACGGCCGTGATGATGGAGTCCAGCGAGAACACGAGATCGATGAGCATGATCTGCATCAGCACGGCGGCCAGCGTGGCCTTGACCGCGCCCGCGGCATGGCCTTCCTCGCCCTCCATGGAACCGTGGATCTCGGTGGTGCTCTTCCACACCAGGAACAACCCACCCAGGATGAGGATGAGGTCGCGCCCCGAGATCGCCTGGCCCAGCACGGTGAACAGCGGCTCCACCAGGCCCACGATCCAGGCCAGCACCAGCAGCAGGCCGATGCGCATGAACATGGCCATGAACAAGCCGATTCGGCGGGCCATCTCCTGCTGCGCCTTGGGCAGCTTGTCCACCAGGATGGAGATGAAGATGATGTTGTCGATGCCCAGCACCAGCTCCAGCGCCGTGAGGGTGGCAAAGGCGATCCAGGCTTCCGGGCTGGTGAGCAGGCCCATCATGGGGTGATCTCGGTCGAGGGCGAAAAGCTCGCAGGATATGCGATTGCGCCCATCGGGCACCACACCGCAGGCAGATGCGGGCCGGTCCCTTCACAATCCGCAGGCGGCGTGCATGCGCAGCCGCGCCTTGCGGAGTCGTCCCCATGAAGTCCACCAAGTCCACCTGCTCCATCTTGTCTCGGGCCCGTCACGTGCTGCTTTGGCTGGCGTCGGCGCTGGCCTTGTCTTCAGCCCATGCCGCACCGGGCCTGCCCTCCACCCAAGTGGCCTGGGTGCCAGCGGCGACCTGAGCCTTACACACACTTGACACACCGCATCAGGAGGAATCCTGCGCC
>JBMLPD010000226.1:0-3033 GCA_049242285.1 Rubrivivax sp. | reverse complement strand
TGCGCTGGCCGACCTCGAAGCCGTTCATGTCCGGCAGGTTCAGGTCCAGGATGGCCAGTTGGAAATCAGCCCGCGCCACGATGCGCAGCGCCTGGGCGCCGGTCTTGGCGAAGGAAGCCTCCACCGCGGCCCCGGTGAGCAGTTCCCCCATCAGGCGCAGGTTGTCCGCCAGGTCGTCCAGCACCAGCACACGGATCGGGTCGCCGGCCGGGCGCATGGGCTGCGCGTCCATCAGGCGGCCTCCTCCAGGGCCTCGGCCAGGCGCTTGAGCACCAACTCGGAGTCCTGCTCCTTCAAGGCCGCCCCCAGCGCATCGAGCAGGGCGCTTTGGAGCCTGGTGTCGCTGATCTGGCCGATCAGCGCCTCGACACGGCGGATCTGCCCCAGTTCGGCCGCGTCGCGGATGCCCTGGACCCACCCTCTGGCCTGCGGCTGGCCCAGCGCCTCGCGCAGGTGCTGGACGCCCTGCTTCGACCCGCCCGCCCCGGCGGGCTGCTGGGCGTACAGGTATTCGATCTTCAGCAGGCCGGCCATCTTCTGCAGCAGGGCCAGGCCCTCCACGGGCTTGGGCACGAAGGCGTTGGCGCCGGCCGCCGCGCTGCGCACCTGATCGTCCGCGAAGGCGCTGGCCGAGGCCACGATGATGGGCGTGTGCGGTGCATGGGCCCCGGAACGGATGGCGTGGATCAGGTCGAACCCGTCACGGTCGGGCATCACGAGGTCGGTGATCACGAGATCGAACGGACGCTGCGCGTGGGCCGCCAGAGCCTGCGTGACCCCTGCGGCACTGTGCACCTCGAAGCCCACCATCTGCAGCAGGTCCAACAGGAACTGGACGTTCGTCGGGTTGTCATCCACCACCAGGATGCGCGGCTGGCCGTCGCGCAATCCGCAGGGCATGCCGCGCCCGGACGACATGAGCACCGACATCTCGGGAGCGGCCTCCTCGAAGGGCAGGGTGACGCTGACCCGCGTGCCCTGTCCGGGCGTGCTGTCGATCGTGATGATGCCCCCCATGAGGCTGACCAGCTCGCTCACGATGGCCAGCCCCAGGCCGGCCCCGTCAGATGTCTTGTGGAGCTGTTCGAAGGGCACGAAAGCCTGGCTCACCCGCTCGGCGCTCATGCCGATGCCGCCATCGCTGACCTGCACCAGCAGCACGGGCCGGGGCTGATCGGCCCGCACGGCCACGCTCAGCTGCACCAGGGACTGCCGCCCGTACTTGAAGCCGTTGACCACCAGGTTGATGAGGATCTGCTTGAAGCGCTCCGGGTCCAGCACCGCCACCGCGCGCGGGCCCAGGGAGAACTCCGCCGCGAAGGAGGCGCCGTACTTGGACTTCTCGATGTCGAACAGGCGCACCAGGTCCTGCAGCAGGCTGGACAGGTCCACGGGCCGGGGTTCGAGTTCGATGCGCCCGGCCTCTATCTTGGACAGGTCCAGGATGCGGTTGATCATGTTCAGCAGGTGCTGGCCCGATGACAGGATGGCCTGGAGGTGGCGCCGCACCGTGAGGTCGGCCCCGTCGCGCTGCAGCAGGATCTGCGCATAGCCCAGGATGCCGTTGAGTGGCGTGCGCAGTTCGTGGCTCATGTTGGCCAGGAACGCGCTCTTGGCGCGGCTCTTCTCCTCCGAGATCTCGCGGCGCTGGTTGAGGGTCTGGAACTCCTGGCGCCGAAAGCGCAGCACCAGCCACACCGCCACGCACAGCACCAGGAAGGCAAAGGCGCCTACGTAGTCGATGACGCGCAGATGGGCCCTGACAAACGGCCCGTCGGTGATGGTGGCAACGGTCCAGTCCGCCTCGGACATCGGCGTGAAGGCCGCGAACACCGGCTGCCCGTCGATGGTGGTGTCGAGCCAGCCGGTCTTTTGCGTCAGCATCAGGTTCACCAGGGCCTTCAGGCCCGGGTCTTCGTCCTGCAGCAGCGACAGCGCCTTGGTGTTGATGTTGCCGCGACGCCTGGGGTCGGGGTGGGAGATGGCGATGCCGGTGGAGTTCACCGCGAAGGCGTAGCTCTTCGGGCCATTGGAGAAACGGGACAACTCCTCCACGATGGTGCTGGTGTCGATCATGCCGCCGAAGACGCCGATGATGTCAGCGCCCCGGCTGTCGCTGCGGTAGATGGGGCTGGTGACGGCCACGATGTCCGCGCCGAGCGTACGCGAGACCACGGGGTCGGAGGCGTAGACCCGGCCCTGGATGGACGCCTTGAAGTGGGAGCGGTCGCTGAGGTTCTGGCCCTTGGCGAAATCAACCTTGGAGTTGTAGTAGGTGCCGTCGGGGTTGATGTGGGCGAAGATGTAGAACCAGGGCATCTGTTCGTGCTTGGCCTTGAGGAAGGGCCCCGCCTGCCTCCAGTCCATGGAGCGGATGACCGGTGTGTTGGCCAGGGTGGAGATCTCGGTCTTGCGGGTGAGCAGCCAGCGGTCCACCCGGTGCGCCACGCCGCTGGTCTTTTCCTGCAGGGTGGCGATCTGTTCATTCAGCAGTTCCGCACGAATCCTGGCGAAACCCAGGTAGCCCAGCACGCCGATGACGGCGAAGAAGGCGAACAGGATGATGTTGAATCGCAGATCGATGCGCTCATTTCCAGGCTTCATGCGAACTTTCCACCTTTCGGGCCCATCCTAACTTTCATGAGGTGGGGCAACGCCCCGGATCATGGAAGACTTCCACATGAACCCCTGCCCTGGTGCCGCGCCGGTTCAGGGCGGCCCCGCACGCGCGGCCAGCTGCTCGCGCAGCTTGCGCAGGCGCTCGCGCGGGTCTTCCCGGGCCACGCCCTCGCCCAGCTTCATCTCGCCGATGAAGCGGCTGGGCACGCCGGCCACCGTCTCGCGCCCGCGCTTGCGCCGGCGCAGGGTGCTCACCGCCAGGGTGGTGCGGGCGCGGGTGATGCCCACGTACATCAGGCGCCGCTCTTCCTCCAGGCGCTCGGGCGTCATGTCCTCGTCGCCGGCGCGGAAGGGCAGCAGCCCCTCGTTCACGCCGGCCAGCACCACGTGCGGCCACTCCAGGCCCTTGGCCGC
>JBMLPD010000225.1:0-5126 GCA_049242285.1 Rubrivivax sp. | reverse complement strand
TTCCGGCATGAACCGCGAGGCCCTGTTCAGCGGCGTGTGGATCGCAACCGAAAAGCTCGGGTTCGCGCTCGGGGCCGGGGTCGTGGCTGCATTGCTGCATTGGGGGCACTACCAAGTGGCAGGCGGGCAGGCCCTGACGGCGTTGCAGCCGGACTCCGCCGTCACGGCGATTCGCATCGCCGCCGCTGCGGTGCCAGCGGCGATGTTCCTGTTGAGCGTGCCGCTCATTGCCCGCTACGCGCTGACCAACCGCAGCGCCCTGGCCGCGCCGCACACTGCCAGGGAGCCTCGAGCATGAGCCTGGATCTCGTACGGTTCGCCACGCCACGGGGCTTCGCTTGGGGCGTCGTGCAGGGCGATGAGGTGTCCGCCCCGGAGCTATGGCACAACCAGCCCACGGGCGGCCTGATGGCGCGCAGCCTGCAGGAGCTGAAGCAGGAGTGGGCCTCGACACCGGTGCGCAGCCACCGTCTGGAGCAACTCGAGCTCCTGGCGCCCATCACGGCCAACCAGCAGCTGCTGTTTCAGCTCGGCAACTACTACAGCCATCTGCGCGAAGTCGGCATGCCTGCGCACCCGCGACCGAGAAACGTCATCTTCAGCAAGGCCTCCAGTTCCCTGGCACCGGGACACGGCGCGATCACACGGCCCACCCATGTGCGCCTGCTGGACTTCGAGGTCGAGATCGGCCTCGTGATCGGGCGTCCGATCCGGGGCCCGCAGCGGTTCGATGCAGCGGGGCTGCCGGGTGTGGTGCGCGCCCTGGTGCTGGTCAACGACATCAGCGCCCGAGACCCTCAGGTCGCCGATGGCCAGTACTTCCTGAGCAAGAGCCACCGCGGCTTCTGTCGCGTCGGGCCGTGGCTGCATGTCCTGGAGGACGGCCCATGGGAGCGTCTTTGGCCGCTGCAGCTTCGCCTGTGGGTCAACGGCACGCTGCGGCAGGACGCGACGACGCAGGACATGGTTCACCTGCCGCACGAGACGCTGTCACGGCTGTCCGAGGTGATCGACCTGGAACCCGGCGACCTGCTCGCCACGGGGACACCAGGGGGATGCGCCGTTCGCGCGCCGCATCGCTGCATCCAGCAGGCTTTGGGTCTGCTGCCCAGCGCATGGGTCCACGCAGCCTTCGTGGGTGCCCAGGCGCGCTCGGGGCGGTATCTGAAGCCGGGTGACCGTCTTCGGGCGCAGGTGTTCTCAGGCGATGGACGGTCGATCTGTGGCGCCCAGGACCTGGAGGTCGTGGGGTGAGCGCACCCGCGCGGCGGCCCAGGCCTTGCCTGGCCCCTTGCGTCGAGCAAAAAAAACTGAAAGGCACTTGCCTATCTGACGACTGCGTCATAATATATGGGCCGCGTCGTGTCCTGAAGCGGCTTCTCGACCCGACCGCTGTCCAAGCGTCACTTCCACATCTCCGAAAGGATCACTCCATGTTCAAACTTCACCGCGCCCCTCTGGCCCTTGCCACGCTCGCTGCTGCTGCCCTGGCCGTCGGCTGGACAGCCACGGCATCGCCGGCGGCACACGCCCAGACGCCTGCGGCGGGTGCCGCGCAGGCCGGACCCTCCTCTGCCCAGTGGAAGGCGCTGGGCAAGACCTTCTCGTTCGACGGCCACTCCGTGTTCTACGTCGATCAGGGCAGCGGCTCGGCGACGCTGGCCATCCATGGCTACCCGACGTCATCCTGGGACTTCAGACGGCTGATGGGGCCGATGTCGCGTGATGCGCGCTTCATCGCACCAGACCTGCTGGGCTTCGGCTTCTCCGACAAGCCAGCCGAGTTCAGCTATTCCATCGCTCGTCACGCCGATCTGGTGGTGGCGCTGGTCAAGCATCTGGGCCTGACCCGGGCACGGCTGATCGGCTCGGACATCGGCAACGCGGTGGTGCAAGAGCTGCTCGCGCGCGAACGTGCGGCCAGGCTGCCCTTCGCGATCGACTCCGTGGTGCTGATCAACGGCTCGTTGTTCGCGGAACAGTTCAAGCCGAGCAACGCCCAGAAGGCCCTGCTCAGCCCGCTGGGCGGCGTGGTCAACCGCGGCGCATCGGAGGACACCATCGTGACGACCCTGACCCAGATTTCCGGCCCGGAGCGGCGCATTCCTGCCAGCGAACTGTCGGAGGTCTGGAAGCTGCTGAACCACCCCGCCGACGCCCGGCTCATGCACAAGACGCTGCCCAGCGTGGAGGAGCGCGAAGCCCAGGACGTGCGCTGGACTGACGCCCTGTGCGCATCGAGCACGCCGCTGAAGCTGGTGGTGGGCGCCGCCGACCCGACGGCGGGCAAGGCGATGGCCGAAGCCACGACCGCCAAGTGCAAGGGCGCACGACGTTTCGCCACCCTGCAACTCGACAAGGCCGGCCACTTCCCGCACGTGGAGTACGCGCAGGAGACCGCGCAGGCCATCCTGGCATGGCGCGAAGGCGGTTACTGAACCACAGCGGCCACTTCCCGTGTCCGGGCCCCGCAGCCGCCCGTCAGGCCCCGGCCTGAGCAAGGCCTGCGGGATTCCGGCAAGATGCGGGGACGCAGCGCTTGAAAGAGGCCCCGCTGGCCTCATTTCGCCCTTCTACGCCCTGATTCCCCCCTGCACTGTCATGACCCTGAGCCGCCGCACCTTCATCACGTCAGCTGTGGCTGCCTGCGTACCGGTCGGCGGCTGGGGCCTGGGCCTGCGAAGCGCCCAGGCCCAGACCGGTAGGTCGGCTCTCGGCGCACCGAGCGGCCTGGACGGCACGGTACGCACCCTGGATCTGGACTGGGCGGACACCGCCCGCCAGCGCCCCGTGCCCGTGCGCCTGTACCTGCCGGCCCAGGCGTCGCGGGAGAACCCGGTACCGTTGGTGGTGTTCTCGCACGGCATCGGCGGCTCGCGCCGCGGGTACAGCTACCTGGGCAGCCACTTCGCGTCCGAGGGCTTTGCCAGTCTGCACCTGCAACACGTGGGCAGTGACCGCAGCCTGTGGGGCGGCGGCAGCCCGCTGGCGCTGGTGGGGCGACTGCAAGGCGCCGCGCAGGAGGCCGAGGCCATCGCCCGGGTGCACGATCTGCGCTTCGCCCTGGACCAGGCGCTGGGTGGCGAGTTCGCCGCGCTGCTGGACGGCCAGCGCGTGGTGGCCGCGGGCCACTCCTACGGCGCGAACACCACGCTGCTGGCCAGCGGCGCGCAGGTGGTGCGCGAGGGGCGCGCGCTGGACCTGCGCGAGCCCCGCATCCGCGCTGCCATCGTCATCTCGGCCCCGCCCTTTTACGGCGAATCCGCACTGGCTTCCATCCTCGGCCCGGTGCGCGTGCCCAGCCTGCACATCTCGGCCACCGAGGACGTGATCCTTCTGCCCGGCTACTACAGCGGCCCGAACGACCGCGTGGCGGTGTTCGACGCCATCGGCAGCCCGCGCAAGACGTTGGCACTGTTCAATGGTGGCTCGCACAGCATGTTCACGGACCGCACCGGCACAGGCGGGGCGTTGCTCAACGGACAGGTGAAGGTCGCCACCAAGGAACTGGGCACCGCCTTCCTGCGCCAGGTGCTACAGGGCGACGACACCGCGCTACGTGCCTGGCCGCAGCGCCACGCGGACATCGTGGCGCGCTTTGTCACGGCGGGCTGACGGTCACCGTCAGGCCTTCAGCGGGCCGCGCGCCGGGCGTCATGGCGGGCTTGGGCCACTCGCCGAAGCCCTGCATCGCCTCAGGCTGCACATCTGGCGAGCGGTTCATGTGCTGGCCGATCTGCTGCACGGGGGCGGGGTGGTCGAAGGGGCCCATGGCGGTCCGTTCTGCTCGGTTCACAGCGCATTCAAGGGAATCTTCACGTAGGCCGTGCCGTTGCCCTCTTTGGGGGGCATCTCCCCGGCGCGGATGTTGATCTGCACCGCCGGCAGGATGAGCACGGGCATCTCCAGCGTGGCGTCGCGCCGGGTGCGCATGTCCACGAACTGCGCCTCGGTGATGCCATCGTGCACATGGATGTTGCCCGCGCGCTGCGCCGCCACGGTGGTCTCGAAAGCGATCGGCCGCTCGTTGGGCGGGTAGTCGTGACACATGAACAGGCGGGTCTCGTCAGGCAGGCTCAGCAAGCGGCGCACCGAGGCGTAGAGCGCGCGCGCGTCGCCGCCGGGGAAGTCACAGCGCGCCGTGCCCACATCCGGCATGAAGAGGGTGTCGCCGACGAACACCGCATCCCCCACCTGGTAGGCCACGCAGGCCGGGGTGTGGCCGGGCACGGACATCACGCGGGCGGACAGCGCACCGAAATCGATCACCTGTTCATCGCCCAGCAGCACGTCGAACTGCGAGCCGTCCACGGCGAACTCGGGCTCCAGATTGAAGAGGCCCTTGAACACCTTCTGCACCCCCGTGATGCGCGCACCGATGGCGATCTGCCCGCCCAGGTGTTTCTTCAGATAGGGCGCTGCACTCAGGTGGTCGGCATGGGCGTGCGTCTCCAGGATCCACTGCACCCGCAGGTCGTTCGCCTTCACGTAAGCGATCACCTGGTCGGCCGAGGTGGTGCGGGTGCGGCCGGACTTGGGGTCGTAGTCCAGCACCGAATCGATGAGGACACAGGCGCTGCCCGGGCCGTCGTGCACCACGTAGGTCACCGTCCAGGTGGCCTTGTCGAACAGGCCGTGCACCTGGGGCTTGCGCGTGGCGGCAGGCGGCACGGCAGATGAAGTGGGGGGTGTTGTGGCGGATGGGATGGGGGACAGGGTGTTCAAGGCAACTCCTTCGCTTTCGTTTCCGATAGTCTATTGACAGATAGATTGTTTGTCAATAGACTGTGAACCATCGAACTGTTGAAGCGCCCATCCCGCGCTGAAAGGACGCCCCTGCCATGACCACCGCCGAACTTGAATGGAGCGCGGACGCCAGCCTGGAGTTGAGCCAGATGCGCGAGGCCGCAGCCCAGGCCTGCAACCTGATGAAGGTGCTGGCCAACCCCGACCGGCTGATGATCCTGTGCCAACTCTCGCAAGGCGAGTTGCGCGTGGGCGAGTTGGAGGAGCGCCTGGGCATCGTGCAGCCCACCTTGTCGCAACAACTGACCGTGCTGCGCGAGCAACAGCTGGTGAGCACCCGGCGCGAGGGCAAGCACATCTTCTACACGCTCAGCAGCCCG
>JBMLPD010000224.1:0-2274 GCA_049242285.1 Rubrivivax sp. | reverse complement strand
CCGGGAGTTGCTGCAGGTGCTGGTGCTGGGCTTCGGCTTGATGCTGGTGATCCAGACGGCGCTGGGCCTGGCGCGCAGCTGGATGGTGATGCTGCTGGGGCAGAGCCTGTCGCTGCAGTGGCTGGGCAACGTGTTTGCGCACCTGCTGCGCCTGCCCACGGCCTTCTTCGAGCAGCGCCACCTGGGCGATGTGGTGTCGCGCTTTGGCGCGGTGCGCGAGATCCAGCGCACGCTCACCACCTCGGCGGTAGAGGCGGTGCTGGACGGCGTGATGGCGCTGGCCGCGCTGGCGCTGATGGCCTTGTACTCGCTCAAGCTCAGTGGGGTGGTGGGCCTGGCGGTGTTGGCGTATGGCGGGCTGCGCTGGGCTGCCTGGGCGCCGCTGCGCGACGCCGCGGCAGAGCGCTTGGTGGTTTCGGCCAAAGAGAGCACGCACTTTCTGGAGACCCTGCGCGCCATCCAGCCCCTGAAGCTGTTCGGCCGGGAGGAAGAGCGGCGCGCGCGCTGGCAGAACCTGATCGTGGAGGTGCAGAACCGCGACGTGCGCACCGCCAAGCTGGGCATGCTGTTTGCCACTGGCAACACGCTGATCTTCGGACTGGAGAACCTGACGGTGCTGTACCTGGGGGCGGGGCTGGTGATGGCCACCTCTCAGGGCGCGGAGGTGTTCACCCTGGGCATGCTGTTCGCCTTCCTGTCGTACAAGGGCCAGTTCACGGGCCGGGTGGCCCGGCTGATCGACTTCGTGGCCGAGTTCAAGATGCTGTCGCTGCACAGCGAGCGCCTGGCCGACATCGTGCTGCATGCACCCGAGCGGGACACCCCTGACGGCCCGCTGCCCGAGCATGACCTGGCCCATCTGCCGGCCAGCCTGGAGTTGCGCAACCTGAGCTTTCGCTACGGTGAAGGCGAGCCCTGGGTGCTGCGCCACGCCACGCTGCACATTCCCGCCGGCCAGAGCGTGGCCATCACCGGGCCATCGGGTGTGGGCAAGACCACGCTGCTGAAGATTCTGCTGGGCCTGCTGGCGCCTACCGAGGGCCAGGTGTTGTTCGGTGGGGTGCCTTTGCGGCAATTGGGCCTGGGCAACGTGCGGCGCTGCATCGGCACGGTGATGCAGGACGACGTGCTGCTCACGGGCAGCCTGGCCGACAACATCAGCTTCTTTGATACCCAGCCCGACCAACAGCGCGTGCAGGCCTGCGCTCAGATGGCCCTGCTGCATGAGGACATCCAGCGCATGCCCATGGGCTACCAGACGCTGGTGGGTGACCTGGGGCATGGGCTCTCCGGGGGCCAGAAGCAACGCCTGCTGCTGGCGCGCGCCTTGTACAAGACGCCCCGCGTGCTGGCGCTGGACGAAGCCACCAGCCACCTGGACGTGGCAGCCGAGCGCGCCATCAGCCAGGTGCTGGCGCAACTGCCGCTGACGCGGCTGATCATCGCGCACCGGCCCGACACCATCGCGGGCGCCCAGCGTGTGGTGCAGTTGCGCGACGGCCAGGTGATGGACCTTCCGCGTGCGGAGCCCTCGGTCTCGGCCTCCTAGAATCCGCGCGCGCCGCCGCGGCGTTTCACCGCGGAGTTTCACAGGGCATGGCATGAGCATCAAGAGCGACCGTTGGATCCGCCGCATGGCTGAGGGGCACGGCATGATCGAGCCGTTCGAGCCGGGGCAGGTGCGGCATGCGGCCGACGGCCAGCGCATCGTCAGCTACGGCACCTCCAGCTACGGTTATGACATCCGTTGCGCGCGCGAGTTCAAGGTGTTCACCAACATCCACAGTACGGTGGTGGACCCGAAGAACTTCGACGAGAAGAGCTTCGTGGACATCGAGAGCGATGTCTGCATCATCCCGCCCAACAGCTTTGCGTTGGCCCGCACGGTGGAGTATTTCCGCATCCCGCGCAGCGTGCTCACCATCTGCCTGGGCAAGAGCACTTATGCGCGCTGCGGGATCATTGTCAACGTCACCCCCTTCGAGCCCGAGTGGGAAGGCTACGTGACGCTGGAGTTCAGCAACACCACGCCGCTGCCGGCCAAGATCTACGCCGGCGAGGGCTGCGCGCAGGTGCTGTTCTTCGAGAGCGACGAGGTCTGCGAGACCAGCTACAAGGACCGCGGCGGCAAGTACCAGGGCCAGCGAGGGGTGACGCTGCCCAAGGCTTGAAGAGCGCGCCAACATGCGCCGCGAGTCCTGCCACTTGGCCTGCCTGGGGCCGGGGCTTGCGGTGGGCTTCGACAGGCTCAGCCCGAACGGATACGGGTTCCGC
>JBMLPD010000223.1:0-2075 GCA_049242285.1 Rubrivivax sp. | reverse complement strand
GCCTGGAAGGGGATGTTGCTGGACACGCCGCGGATGACGAAGCCGTTGAGGGCCTCGCGCATCCTGGCGATGGCCTCATGGCGGTCACGTCCGTGCACGATGAGCTTGGCGATCATCGAGTCGTAGAACAGGGGGATCTCGCCACCCTCGCAAACGCCAGTGTCCACGCGCACGCCGAACAACGCCGAGTCCGCTCGCCCTGAGCTTGTCGAAGGGCTTGCGGGGGCTTCGAAGGGCCTGTCCTGAGCATCGTCGAAGGACGCAGCCTGAACGGTGGTGGAGTCTGGGCGAACGCGAGCAGCAAACAGGGTCTGCGCCGGGGGCTGGTAGCGCACCAGGCGCCCGGTGGAGGGCAGGAAGTTGCGGAACGGGTCCTCCGCATTGATGCGGCACTCCATGGCCCAACCCTGGCGGGGAATTTGGTCCTGGGTGAACGGCAGCGGCTCGCCGGCGGCCACGCGGATCATCTGCTCCACCAGATCGACCCCAGTGATGCACTCGGTCACCGGGTGCTCCACCTGCAGCCGGGTGTTCATCTCCAGGAAGTAGAAGTCCTGGTTCTTGCCGACGACGAACTCCACCGTGCCGGCGCTCTGGTACTTCACGGCCCTGGCCAGCGCCACGGCCTGCTCGCCCATGGCGCGGCGCGTGTCGTCGCTGATGAAGGGGCTGGGCGCCTCCTCGATCACTTTCTGGTGCCGGCGCTGGATGGAGCATTCGCGCTCGTGCAGGTAGACGAGGTTGCCGTGGGCGTCGCCCAGCACCTGGATCTCGATGTGGCGAGGCTGCTCGACGAACTTCTCGATGAAGACCCGGTCGTCGCCGAAGCTGTTGCGCGCCTCGCTGCGGCACGCCGAGAAGCCCTCGAAAGCCTCCTTGTCGTTGAAGGCCACCCGCAGGCCCTTGCCACCGCCACCGGCGCTGGCCTTGATCATCACCGGGTAGCCAATGCCGCGCGCGATCTCCACCGCACGCTCGGGTGACTCGATGGCATCGTTCCAGCCCGGGATGGTGCTGACCTTGGCTTCATTGGCCAGCTTCTTCGAGGCGATCTTGTCGCCCATGGCCGCGATGCTGTAGTGCTTGGGGCCGATGAAGACGATGCCTTCTTCTTCCACGCGGCGGGCGAAGTCCTCGTTCTCCGACAGGAAGCCGTAGCCCGGGTGCACGGCCTGCGCGCCCGAGGCCTTGCAGGCGGCGATGATCTTGTCGGCCACCAAGTAGCTCTCACGGCTGGGCGCGGGCCCCAGCAGCACGGCCTCGTCAGCCAGCTCCACGTGGCGCGCGTCCTTGTCGGCTTCGGAGTACACCGCCACGGTGGCGATGCGCATCTTGCGGGCGGTGGCGATGACGCGGCAGGCGATCTCGCCTCTGTTGGCAATCAGGATCTTCTTGAACATGGTGAATCCGATCGGGCTGAGCCCTTCGTCCTGGCTCAGGGCAGGCTTGTCGAAGCCCTGGGAACGCCCTTCGACGAGCTCAGGGCGAACAGGGCCATAAGGCGATGAGGCCATGCGGCCATCAGGTGCAAGCGCCACCGATGATGGCCATCACAGCGGAATGTTCCCGTGCTTCCTCCACGGGTTCTCCAGCTTCTTGTCCTTGAGCATGGCCAGGCTGCGGCAGATGCGCTTGCGGGTCTCGTGCGGCTGGATCACGTCGTCGATGTAGCCGCGCGCGCCGGCCACGAAGGGGTTGGCGAAGCGGGCTTTGTATTCGGCCTCGCGTGCTGCCAGCTTGGCGGGGTCGCCCTTGTCGTCGCGGAAGATGATCTCCACCGCGCCCTTGGCGCCCATCACCGCGATCTCGGCGTTGGGCCAGGCAAAGTTGACGTCGCCGCGCAGGTGCTTGGAGCTCATCACGTCGTAGGCACCACCGTAGGCCTTGCGCGTGATGACGGTGACCTTGGGCACCGTGCATTCAGCGTAAGCGTACAGCAGCTTGGCACCGTGCTTGATGATGCCGCCGTACTCCTGAGAAGTGGGGGGGGGGGATCCCGGCCCGGCCCCCGAGGTGGCCACCGGGCGGTTGGAGGCGGGACAAAATACCACGCAGCGCGCCGCCGTGATGCTGCT
>JBMLPD010000222.1:13934-45910 GCA_049242285.1 Rubrivivax sp. | reverse complement strand
GTAGTCATCGACGTTCTTCGGGAAGCGGCGGCAGAAGTCCTCGATGAAGTCCAGCAACGAGCCCTGACGGTTCTGGTTCAGTGCCTTGATCGCACGCTCGTTCTTGATGCGGCTGACCTTGTACTGAGGCATGGCATCGGGCAGATCCCGGTACACGCCGCCCGGGCGGAAGTAGGCCGCGTGCATGCGCGCGCCCGACACCGCTTCGTACATGTCGAAGATGTCCTCACGCTCTCGGAAGCAGTAGATGAGGATGTTCATCGCACCGCAATCCAGGCCGTGACAACCGAGCCACAGCAGGTGGTTCAGCATGCGTGTGAGCTCGGCGAACATCACCCGGATGTACTGCGCGCGCTCGGGCACTTCCACGCCCAGCAGCTTCTCGATGGCCAGGCAGTAGGCGTGCTCGTTGGCCATCATGGACACGTAGTCCAGGCGGTCCATGTAAGGCAGCGACTGGATGTAGGTCTTGCTCTCGGCCAGCTTTTCGGTGGCGCGGTGCAGGAGTCCGATGTGCGGATCGGCGCGCTGGATGACCTCGCCATCAAGTTCCAGCACCAGGCGCAGCACCCCGTGCGCCGCCGGATGCTGCGGCCCGAAGTTCAGCGTGTAGTTCTTGATTTCTGCCATGTCAATACCGCACGGCCGTTCCGAAGGTGCTGACAGCCCCCTGGGGGGGCACCGAGCACAGCGAGGTTGGGGGTCGTTTCATGTCAGTGCAGACCGCCGTATTGGTCTTCGCGCACCACGCGCGGCGTGTTCTCTCGCGGCTCGATGGTCACAGGCTGGTAGATGACGCGGCGCGACTCTGGGTCGTAGCGCATCTCGACGTGACCGGAGACCGGGAAATCCTTGCGCATGGGGTGCCCGATGAAACCGTAGTCGGTGAGGATGCGGCGCAGGTCTTCATGGCCTTCGAAGACGATGCCGTACATGTCAAAGGCCTCGCGCTCGAACCAGTTGGCAGCGTTCCAGATGGGCGTCACCGAGGCCACCGCCGGCATGTCGTCGTCAGCCGCAAACACCTTCAGGCGCAGGCGCCAGTTGTGCCGCACGCTCAGCAGGTGCGACACCACGCAAAACCGAAGACCCTCCCAGGGCCGGTTGCGGTAATCAGAGTAGTCCAGCCCGCAAAGGTCGATCAATTGCTCGAAGTGCAGCGCCGGGTCATCGCGCAGGCGCAGGGCCACCTGCCCGTACTGCGCAGCGCTCACGGTCAGCGCAAGTTCGCCACGCTCGAGCTTGAGGTCACGCACCGCAGCGCCCAAGGTCTGCTCCAGGGCCGCTCTCAAGGTCTGCAGAGATGCCGTCATGTCAGCGCGCAATCGTGTTCTCGCGGCGGATCTTGGCCTGCAACTGCAAGATGCCGTACAGCAGGGCCTCGGCCGTGGGCGGACAGCCTGGCACGTAGACATCCACCGGCACGATGCGGTCGCAGCCGCGCACCACCGAGTAGCTGTAGTGGTAGTAGCCCCCACCGTTGGCGCACGAGCCCATGCTCAGCACCCAGCGCGGCTCGGCCATCTGGTCATAGACCTTGCGCAGGGCCGGCGCCATCTTGTTGCACAGCGTGCCGGCCACGATCATCAGATCGCTCTGCCGCGGGCTGGGGCGAAACAGCATGCCGAAGCGGTCGATGTCGTAGCGCGCCGCGCCGGCATGCATCATCTCCACGGCACAACAGGCCAGACCAAAGGTCATGGGCCACAACGAACCGGTCTTGGACCAGTTGATCAGCTTGTCCACCGACGTGGTGACAAAGCCTTCCTTGAGAACGCCTTCGATGCCCATGGGTTACTCCTTGGCGAGCGCCGTCATTCCCAGTCCAGTGCGCCCTTCTTCCACTCGTAGACGAAGCCCACGGTGAGGATGGCCAGGAAGCTCAGGCCGGCCAGCGTGCCGCCCCAGCCGATGTCCCGCAGCGCCACCGCCCAGGGGAACAGGAAGGCGATCTCCAGATCGAACAGGATGAAGAGGATGGCCACAAGGTAGTAGCGCACGTCGAACTTCATCCGCGCGTCCTCGAAGGCCTCGAAGCCGCACTCGTAGGGGCTGTTCTTGGCGGCGTCCGGACGCTGGGGGCCGAAGGTGAAACCGATGACCTGCGGCGCCACACCGACTGCCACGCCCACCAGGATGAAGAGAATGACCGGTAAGTACTCTTGCAGGTTCATCTCAAAGGCTGCTCATGCATGCGTCTGGATACCGGACATGACGAACGGAGGCCAGCCCCTGCCAGCCCTCTGGACAGACAACTGCATTCCCCTCCCTGCATCAAGCCACAGGGCCCGCCCCCGACTCCGGATCTCCACCGGGGACACTCGTTCCATTGTTGTTGGTGCCGACGGCGAGACTCGAACTCGCACAGCTTTCGCCACTACCCCCTCAAGATAGCGTGTCTACCAATTTCACCACGTCGGCTTGACGTCAAACTGAATTCTTGTCGCCCGGAATGCTCGAGAAACCCCGCTCCGGGCAGCCCCGAATTCTACTGGGGTTCGGCTCGAATCCCAGGGAAATCCGCAGTGCGGCAGCAGGTCACTTGGGCCCGCTGGCTGCTGCCGGCGCGGGGACCGCTGCGGGCAGCGCGGGCACGGCCGCGGGTGCCGGGACGGCCCCCGGGATCACGCCGACCGGCTGGCCCGACGCAGCGCCGGACGCCGCCCCCGCCGCAGCCGGTCGGTCCAGGACACTGGACCCGCTGCCGGCCCGGGACGAGGCCTGGTTCGACATCAGCGCCAGCAGCAGCGTGCTGACGAAGAACACGGTGGCGCAGGCCGCTGTGGAGCGCGACAGGAAATTGGCGCTTCCCGTGGCGCCGAACAGGCTGCCAGAAGAGCCGCTGCCAAAGGAGGCGCCCATGTCGGCCCCTTTGCCGTGCTGCACCAGCACCAGGCCGATCATGACCAGGGCCGAGAAAATCTGCACCGCAAGAAGAAGGGTCATCCAGATCTGCATGGTGAAGGTCGTTTCCGAAAGAAGTGAGGGTTGGACACGGACGCCGAGCCCGAGGGTCGAGCCTCAGGCCCCCGCCCGGCAGATGGCCACGAAATCTGCAGCCTTCAGCGAAGCCCCGCCGATGAGACCGCCGTCGATGTCGGGCTGCGCAAAAAGGGCTGCTGCGTTGTCAGGCTTGACGCTGCCACCGTACAGCAGCCTCATGGCATCGGCATGCGCAGTGGCCGCGCGCAACTGCGCACGCAACAAGGCATGGACCGACTGGGCCTGCTCAGGCGTGGCAGTGAGCCCGGTGCCGATGGCCCAGACGGGTTCGTAGGCCACCACCATCTCGCCTGCGCAGTGGCCCAGGGCATGAATCACGGCCGACAGTTGGCGCTTGACCACGGCCTCGGTCTGCCCGGCCTCGCGCTGCGCCAGGGTTTCACCCACGCATACGATGGGCGTCACGCCACGCGCGAGGGCCGCCTTGGCCTTGTCGGCCACCAACGGGTCTGATTCGGCGTGCAAGGCCCGCCGCTCGGAGTGGCCGACGATGACGTAACGGCATCCGAACTCCGCCAGCATGCCCGCCGACACCTCTCCGGTGAACGCCCCCTGCTCGTGGGCGGAGCAGTCCTGAGCGCCCCAGCGCAGATCGCTGCCGGCCAGCGTGACGGCGGTCTCTGACAGGAACGGGAACGGCACGCAGACCGCCACCTCGCAGGCAAAGGGCCGCGCCTGCAGGATGCCATCCAGCAGTGCCGCATTGGCAGGCCTGCTGCCATGCATCTTCCAGTTGCCGACGACGAGTGAACGCCTGGTCATGTCCATCAACTCCAGCGAAGCACAATCTTGCCCACGTGGGCGCTCGACTCCATCAGGGCGTGGGCCTGGGCGGCCTGCGCTGCATCGAAAACCTGATGAATGACCGGGCGCACGACCCCCCGGCTGACGAGGGGCCAGACCTGCTCGCGCAAGGCCTGGGCCAGCAGGGTCTTGTAGGCGATGCTGCGCGGGCGGAGGGTGGAGCCCGTCAGGGCGATGCGCTTGCGCAGCAGAAGTCCGGCATCGATCTGGGCGGCAGCACCCCCCTGCACGGCGATGACCGCGATGCGGCCATCCTCGGCCACGCACTGCAGTTCACGGCCGATGTACTCGCCGGCCACCATGTCCAGGATCACGTCGGCCCCACGCTCGCCGGTCAGCCTGCGCACCTCGGCCACGAAATCCTGCGTGCGGTAATTGACCGCGTGATCGGCCCCCAGGCGCAGGCAGGCTGCGCACTTCTCGTCAGACCCTGCCGTGACGATCACACGGCAACCCCAGGCCTTTGCCAGGGCGATGGCCGTCACGCCAATGCCGCTGGACCCGCCCTGCACCAGCAGGGTTTCACCGGGCTTGAGCTTTGCAATTTCGAAGACGTTCTGCCACACCGTGAAGAAGGTTTCGGGCAAGGCAGCCGCTTCCACATCGGACAGACCGGCAGGCACTGGCAGGCATTGCCCTGTCGGCGCCACGCAGTACTGCGCATAACCCCCACCTGCCACCAGGGCGCACACCCGGTCGCCCAGGGTGAAGCCTGCGGCGGCGAGTTCAGCCGCATTCCCGCCAGCAACCGTTCCGGCCACTTCCAGCCCGGGAAGGTCGGACACGCCCGGCGGCATCGGATACAGGCCCTTGCGCTGTAGCACGTCGGGCCGGTTCACGCCGCTGGCCGTGACCGCGATCAACATCTCACCAGGCGCGGGCCGGGGCCGGGCCCGCTCACACGGGGTCAGCACCTCAGGACCGCCAGGGCGGACGATCTCGATGGCCTTCATCTGTTGCATGGCAGGGGGTTGAGCTCTGGGCGCAGGGCGATCGGCTCGCTGCTGTGCCAGACAGACTCACTCGGCCTTGGGCTCCACCACGGGACGGGCCTCGGCAGCGCCAGGCTCGACGCCCTGGGCGGGCTCCGCGCCCTGCCCCTCGCGCGGCTCGCGGGGCTCACGCGGTTCGCGGCGGGGACGGTCGCCCCGGTCGCCACGGTCCCGGCGGGGGCCCCGATCACCACGGTCGCCACGGTCACCGTACTCGCGGCGCGGACGCTCTTCTTCCACGTAGCCCTCGGGCCGATCCAGCAGCGCCTTCATGGACAGCTTGATACGGCCCTTCTCATCGGTCTCCAGCACCTTGACCTTGACGATCTGGCCTTCCTGAAGGTAGTCAGCCACGTTCTCGACACGTTCAAAGGCGATCTGGCTGATGTGCAGCAGTCCGTCCTTGCCGGGCAGGATGTTGACCAGCGCACCGAAGTCCAGCAGCTTGGTCACCGGGCCTTCGTAGACCTTGCCGATCTCGGCCTCGGCCGTGATCTCGGTGATGCGCTTCTTGGCGAACTCGGCCTTGTCGGCATCGGTGGAGGCGATGGTGATGGTGCCGTCTTCGCCGATGTCGATGGTGCAGCCGGTCTCCTCGGTCAGTGCGCGGATGGTGGCCCCGCCCTTGCCGATGACGTCGCGGATCTTCTCCGGGTTGATCTTCATGGTGTACAGGCGCGGCGCGAACTGGCTCACCTCGGCCTTGGCCTCGCCCATGGCCTCGACCATCTTGCCCAGGATGTGCAGGCGGGCTTCCTTGGCTTGCGCCAGGGCCACTTCCATGATTTCCTTGGTGATGCCCTGGATCTTGATGTCCATCTGCAGGGCGGTGATGCCCTGGGTGGTGCCGGCCACCTTGAAGTCCATGTCGCCCAGGTGATCTTCGTCGCCCAGGATGTCGGTCAGCACAGCGAAGCGGTTGGCGTCCTTGATCAGGCCCATGGCGATGCCGGCCACGTGCGCCTTCATCGGCACACCGGCGTCCATCAGCGCCAGGCAGCCGCCACAGACGGAGGCCATGGAGGAGGAGCCATTGCTTTCGGTGATCTCGCTGACCACGCGCAGCGTGTAGGGGAACTCCTCACGCGAGGGCAGCGCCGCCACCAAGGCCCGCTTGGCCAGACGGCCGTGGCCGATCTCGCGCCGCTTGGGGCTGCCCACACGACCCGTCTCGCCGGTGGCGAACGGCGGCATGTTGTAGTGCAGCATGAAGCGGTCTTCGAACTCGCCGGCCAGCGCGTCAATGCGCTGGGCATCGCGCTCCGTGCCCAAGGTGGCCACGGCCAGCGCCTGCGTCTCGCCGCGTGTGAACAGCGCCGAGCCGTGGGTGCGGGGCAGCACGGAGGAGCGGATCTCGATGGGCCGCACGGTGCGCGTATCGCGGCCATCGATGCGCGGCTCGCCGGCCAGGATCTGGCTGCGCACGATGCGGGCCTCGATCTCGAACAGCAGCGCCTCGACCTTGACCTCGTCCACCGTGGAGCCCTCGGCTTTCAGCGCCGCCTTGGCCGCGGCGTAGGCCTCGCGGCAGGCCTGCGTGCGGGCCTGCTTGCTGCGGATCTGATAAGCCGCGCGCAACGGGCCCTCGGCCAGCTCGTTGAGCTTGGCGATGAAGGCCTCGTCCTTGGCCGGCGGCGTCCAGGTGCCGGCGGCCAGCCACTCGGGCTTGCCGGCATCGCGCACCAGCTCGTGGATGGCGTCGATGGCGATCTTGCCCTGGTCATGGCCGTAGACCACCGCGCCCAGCATCACTTCCTCGCTGAGCTGGCTGGCCTCGGACTCCACCATCAGCACGGCAGCTTCGGTGCCGGCCACCACCAGGTCCAGCTGGCTGTCGGCCAGCTGTGCCCGGCCCGGGTTGAGCACGTACTCGCCGTTGACATAGCCCACGCGTGCCGCACCGATGGGACCGTTGAAGGGGATGCCGCTGATGGACAGGGCAGCGCTGGAGGCGATGAGCGCGGCGATGTCGGCCTGAACCTCGGGGTTCAAGCTCAGGACGTGCACGACGACCTGGACCTCGTTGAAGAAGCCATCGGGAAACAGCGGGCGGATGGGGCGGTCGATCAGGCGGCTGGTCAGCGTCTCCAGCTCGCTCGGGCGACCTTCGCGCTTGAAGAAACTGCCGGGGATCTTGCCCGCCGCGTAGGTCTTCTCGAGGTAATCCACCGTCAGTGGGAAGAAGTCCTGCCCCGGCTTGGCGTTCTTGGCAGCCACCACGGTGGCCAGCACCACAGTGCCCTCAATGTCCACCAGGACGGCACCGGTGGACTGGCGAGCGATCTCGCCCGTCTCCATGGTGACCTGATGCGGGCCCCACTGGAAGGTCTTGGTGACCTTGTTGAAAATGCTCATGTCTGTCTCCACAAATGGGCGCGATGAATCCCCGCGCCTGAGGGATGGAGCCGCTTGAGCCTTGGCAACAATGCCATTCCAGTGCGACTGTGGTGGGCCGCTTCAAGCTTGAATCAGCCGCCCTGGAATGACACAGCAGTTGCCCGCGGCCTTGACGTCTCCGTGGACTTCAGGCCCCGGCCTCACGGCCCGGGGCCTGATGCCGGGTTGAACTTACTTGCGCAGGCCCAGCTTCTGGATCAGCGCGGTATAGCGGTCCGCGTCGCGATCCTTCAGATACGCCAGCAGGCCCTTGCGCTGGTTGACCATCTTCAACAGGCCGCGGCGGCCATGGTGGTCTTTCAGGTGAGCCTTGAAGTGGGGGGTGAGTTCATTGATGCGCGCCGTCAGCAGCGCCACTTGAACCTCGGGGGAACCGGTGTCGGCTGCGCCGCGCGCGTGGGCCTTGATGACTTCGGCCTTCTGGGTGGTGTTCATCGTCATGACGATTTCCTTGGTTGTGTGGAAACCGCCGGCCTGGACGAACGCAGGCGTCCAGCCATGAAGCGGTTTCCTGAGCCCTTGCCGGGCGTCTTGACTTGCGAACGCGGGTGAAACCGACCCACGCCGTGCTCAGTGACCCGCGGCGCGACGAACAGCCCCGACCCGAATCACCGCGTATTCTAGCGCAGCACGGCGCGGTCTCCAGCCTCTGGCACACCCGCCTCCATCGCCTGCCGCATGCGATCCAGCCCCAGGCGCAGACGCTGCGGCTCGCGCGAGGCAAAGCACCAGCGCAGCCAGCCCTGCCCTTCGTCACCAAACGCAGAACCCGGGGCCAGCCCCAGGCCGTGCTGCAGCACCAGATGCTTGGCGAACGACAGGGAATCGACCACCCCGGCCACGCGAAAGAACGCGTACATCCCCCCAGCGGGCGCACGCACCTCGATGCCGGGCAGCCGATCCAGACCGCCGACCAGGAGGTCACGGCATTCCAGGAAGTGCTGGCGCAGCGATGGCACCGAGGACGCCGCACCGCCCAGGGCCGCCAAGGCGCCGCGCTGGACGAATACGGGCGCACATGAACTGTTGAACTCGATCAGCTTGCCCAGGGCGTCCAGCGTGCCTTGCGGCACCACCAGCCAGCCCAGGCGCCACCCGGTCATCAGGAAACTCTTGGAAAAGCTCTGCACCACCACCACCCGGTCTTGCGGCGTGCACAGGTCCAGGAAACTCGGCGCGGCCGGTGCAGGGCCGTAGTAGAGACGCTCGTAAACCTCGTCCGACACGATCCAGGTGCCGGTGGCGCGGCAGTGGTCCAGGATGGCCTGGATCTCGCCATGCGACAGGGTCCAGCCGGTCGGGTTGTTCGGCGCATTCACCAGCAGCACGCGCGTGGCGGGCGTGACCGCCGACCGAAGCGCATCCAGATCGAGGTGCCACTGGCCTTGGCGGGCCTGCAAAGGCAGTCGCGTGACGCGCCCACCCAGGATCAAGGGCTGGGCCGTCAGGTTGGGCCACACGGGCGTGACGGCCACCACTTCGTCGCCGGGACCCACCAGCAACTGGGTGGCCAGCATGAGCGCATTCACACCTGATGAGGTCACGGCAATGCGCTCCATCCCCACGGGCCGGTGCAGGCTGCCGACGTAGTCGGCAATGGCCTGGCGCAAAGCGGGCAGCCCGAGGTTGTGGGCATAGAAGGTCTCGCCGTCCTGCAGCGAACGCGCGGCCGCCTCCCGAACTTCAGGGGCGGTGACCTCGTCACTCTCGCCGAACCAGAAGGCCAGCACGTCATCACGCCCCATGGCGGCGTTGGCCACCTCCCGGATCAGGGAGCCCGCGAGCGAGTGGATGTCGTCACGCATGTCAGCACGTCTCCAGCGGCCAACGGGGCCGCACTTCGAAGGTCGAGCGCCGGGCTGCAGAGTCTGCCGCCTCAACGCCCGCCAGACCGGCCTGCACTCGCATGGCTGCCGCCATGGCGATCATGGCGCCGTTGTCGGTGCACAGGCTCAGTTCCGGGTAGTGGATGCGCACGCCGCGCAGCGTGCAGGCGGCACCCAGGCGGGCCCGCAATTCGGCATTGGCTCCCACGCCACCGGCTACCACCAGGCGTTGCAGACCGGTCTGCCTGAGCGCGGCCATGGATTTGTGCACCAGCACCTCCACGATCGCCGCCTGGGTGGAGGCCGCAAGATCGCTCAGCGCCTGCACAGAAGGCGTCTGCCCCAGTTTGCGGTGCTGGGTCATGACAGCGGTCTTCAGGCCTGCGAAGGAAAAGTCCAGCCCCGCCTGGTGCATCAGCGGTCTGGGCAATGCGAAGGCATCGGCCCGGCCCTCTTCCGCCAGACGCGCCAGGGCCGGACCACCCGGGTACCCCAGGCCCAGCAGCTTGGCCGACTTGTCGAAGGCCTCGCCGGCAGCGTCGTCGATGGTCTCTCCAAGGAGTTCGTACTGGCCCACGGCCTGCACCCGCATCAACTGCGTGTGCCCCCCGGACACCAGCAAGGCCACAAAGGGGAACACCGGCGGATCCGCCGAGAGGAATGGCGACAGCAGGTGGCCTTCCAGGTGGTGCACGGGCAGCGCGGGCCGACCCAGCGCCTGCCCCAGTGCCGCGGCAAATCCGGCGCCCACCAGCAAGGCGCCGGCCAGGCCCGGGCCTTGGGTGAAAGCGACCAGATCGATCTCACGGCGATCAACGCCGGCTTCGTCAAGCACGCGCCGGGTCAAGGGGATGACGCGGCGGATGTGATCGCGCGAGGCCAGCTCCGGCACCACCCCGCCATAGGCCTGGTGCATGTCGGCCTGGCTGTGCAGGGCATGCGACCGCAGGCGAGGCCGCTCCTGTCCCGAGAACTCGACCAGCGCAATGCCGGTCTCGTCGCAAGAAGACTCGACGCCCAGAATCTTCAATGCTTCTCTCGGGCGTGGTTGATCGAGTACTTCGGGATCTCGATCGTGACATCACGGTCGGACAGGATGGCCTGGCACGACAGGCGTGAGGTGGGCGTGAGGCCCCAGGCCCGGTCCAGCAGGTCTTCCTCGGCTTCGTCCGGCTCCCCCAGGGAGTCGAAGCCTTCCTTGACCACCACGTGGCAGGTCGTGCAGGCGCAGCTCATCTCGCACGCGTGCTCGATCTCGATGCCGTTGTCGAGCAGGGCCTCGCACACCGAGGTGCCGCGCGGCGCTTGCAAGGTGGCCCCTTCGGGGCAGTATTCGGCGTGGGGCAGTATGCGGATCACGGGCATGGCTTCAGACGTCCTCCACTTTTCGGCCGGCCAGGGCGGCGCGGATGCCACGGTTCATCCGGGCCGCGGCAAAGGCCTCGGTCCCGATGGCCAGTCGCTCCACGGCCGCATCGATGGCAGCGTGATCGTTGCCCGCCGCATTCGCTTCGGTCTGAACGATCAGGGCTTCGATCTCGTCACGCTCAGCGGACGACAGCAGTTCGCCGTCAGCCACCAGCGCCGAGCGGGTTGCCAGCACCATTCGCCGGGCCTCCACCCGCGCTTCGCGCAGACGTCGTGCTGCCACATCTTCCTCGGCGTGGGCAAAGCCGTCGCGCAGCATGCGCGCCACTTCGTCATCGGCCAGCCCGTAGCTGGGCTTGACCGTCACCGAAGCCTGTACGCCGGACTGCGTCTCCTGCGCTGACACGCTGAGCAACCCGTCAGCGTCCACCTGGAAGGTGACGCGGATGCGGGCCGCACCCGCCACCATGGGCGGGATGCCACGCAATTCAAACCGCGCCAGGCTGCGGCAATCGGCCACGAGTTCACGCTCGCCCTGCACCACGTGCACGGCCATGGCGGTCTGGCCGTCCTGGTAAGTGGTGAACTCCTGCGCCTTGGCCACGGGAATGGTGGTGTTGCGCTCGATGATGCGTTCGGTCAGCCCGCCCATGGTCTCCAGCCCCAGGGACAGCGGGATGACGTCCAGCAGCAGCAGCTCCCCGTCTCGTGAGTGGCCCGCCAGCGCATGGGCCTGCAGAGCAGCCCCCACGGCCACCACCTCGTCAGGGTTGACGTTGGTCAGCGGCTCGCGGCCAAAGGCCGCTGCCACCGCCTGGCGCACCGCAGGCATGCGGGTGGACCCCCCGACCAGCACGACCCCCTGAACCTCGGGCGCCGTGACGCGCGCATCGCGCAGCACACGGCGAACACTGGTCAGGGTGCGGTCCACCAAGGCGCGGGTCAATTGCTGGAAGGTCTGCCGATCCAGGCTCACACGGTGCGTGTGCGGGCCCACCTCGAACAGCAGCTCGGCATGAGCCTCATCGGTCAGCGCCTCCTTGGCCTGCCGGGCGGCCACCAGCACCGCCCGACGTGCGCGCGCGTCCGGGCTCGAGACTGCGGCCTGCTCCAAAGCCCAGCGGGCCACGGCCTCGTCGAAATCGTCTCCGCCCAGGGCGGCATCGCCGCCCGTGGCCACCACCTCGAACACGCCCCGCGACAGGCGCAGCAGCGAGATGTCGAACGTGCCCCCGCCCAGGTCGTACACGGCGTACAGGCCTTCGCTGCCGTTTTCGAGCCCGTAGGCCACGGCCGCGGCGGTGGGCTCGTTGATCAGTCGCAGCACGTTCAAGCCGGCCATTTGGGCGGCATCCTTGGTGGCCTGGCGCTGCGCGTCGTCGAAATAGGCCGGCACCGTGATGACCGCGCCGAACACCTCGTCGTCGAAGGTGTCCTCCGCCCGCTGGCGCAGGGCGGCCAGGATCTCGGCGGACACCTCCACGGGCGACTTCAGGCCCTCGCGGGTGTCGAGGGACACCATGCCGGGCCCATCGACGAACCGGTAGGGAGCCTGCTCATGCCCGGGCACATCGGCCAGACGGCGCCCCATCAGACGCTTGACAGAGGCGATGGTGTTCTCGGGGTCTTCCGCCTGGGCGTTGCGCGCGTCATGTCCGATCTGTCGGCGCCCGCCTTCCAGGTATCGCACCACGGACGGCAGGATCACCCGGCCCTGCCCATCCGGCAAGCACTCGGCCACGCCGTTGCGCACCGCAGCCACCAGAGAGTGCGTGGTGCCCAGGTCGATGCCCACGGCGATGCGCCGTTGGTGCGGGTCAGGCGAGGCGCCGGGTTCAGAGATCTGCAGGAGGGCCATGCGAGGGTTTCGTTCAAGGGGCTCGAGACGGGGCGACCGAAAGCACACATCGGCAACCTTGCGAGGACGGCGGACTCAGGTCTCCAGGCTCTGCACTCGGCGCTGGAGGTCGGCGCGGAAGCGGCTGAGGAACATCAGGGCTCTGACCGCATCGGCAGCGGCCTGAAGATCGGGGCGATCGTCCAGGTGGCAGCCCAGTTCGTCCAGCAGCAGCTTCTCCTGCTGGGCCACCTCCAGATCGAGAGCCTCCACCTGGGGGGCAGCCTCGGCCTCATCCAGGGCCTCGCGCCAAGCCATCTGCTGGAGAAGAAATGCCTGGGGCATGGCGGTGTTGCGTTCTGCTTCGACAGGCACACCCCGGAGTGCACACAGGTAGGCGGCGCGAGTCAGGGGCTCCCGCAGGCGCCTGTAGGCTTCGTTCACGCGTACCGCCCATTGCATGGCCAGCCGCTGCGCGGACGGGCCCTCGGACGCGAACCGATCAGGATGCACCCGGGACTGCAGGGCCCGCCAGCGCACATCGAGTTCCTGGCGGTCGATGCCGAAACGCGGGGTGAGGCCGAACAGGGTGAAGTCGTCATCGTCCAGTTTCATCCCGCGCGCCCTCCTGCGCGGAGGGCGCATGGGATGCGGAGAGTGGGGTTCTGCAGCATGCAGGTCGGGAAAGCGCAGGCGCGGCCGGGCCGCGCCTGCAGGGGACAACGCCAGGCGCCTCAGACGCGGAACGACTCCCCGCACCCGCAACGATCCTTCTCGCGGGGGTTGTGGAACTTGAAGCCCTCGTTCAGGCCTTCGCGCACGAAGTCCAGTTCCGTGCCGTCGATGTAGGGAAGGCTCTTGGGATCCACCAGCACCTTCACCCCCAGGCCCTCGAACACGACGTCCTCGGGGGCCACATCGTCGGCGTATTCCAGCTTGTAGGCCAGGCCGGAGCAGCCTGTGGTCTTGACGCCCAGCCGCACACCCACGCCCTTGCCGCGGCGCGCCAGGTAGCGGGTGACGTGCCGCGCAGCAGCTTCAGTCAGGGTGACCGCCATCAGAGCCTCAATGCGTCCGTTCGGCAGCGGGTTGCGCAGCCTCCACATGCTTGGACTTGTAGTCGCTGACCGCAGCCTTGATGGCGTCCTCGGCCAGGATGGAGCAGTGAATCTTCACGGGAGGAAGCGCCAGTTCCTGTGCGATCTGGGTGTTCTTGATGGTGAGCGCCTGATCCAGGGACTTGCCCTTGACCCACTCGGTCACCAGGGAGCTGGAGGCAATGGCCGAGCCGCAGCCGTAGGTCTTGAAGCGGGCATCCTCGATGAGCCCGGTGTCAGGGTTCACCTTGATCTGCAGCTTCATCACGTCGCCACAGGCCGGCGCACCGACCATGCCGGTGCCCACGCTGTCGTCACCCTTGTCGAAGCTGCCCACGTTGCGGGGGTTCTCGTAGTGGTCGATGACCTTGTCGCTGTATGCCATGTTGTTGCCTCAGAGCTGGGTGTTCAGGACGGCAGGTTCAATGCGCCGCCCACTGGATGGTGCTCAGGTCGATGCCGTCCCGGTACATGTCCCACAGCGGAGACAGTTCACGCAGCTTGGCCACACGGTCCTGCAGCGTGGAGACGGCATAGTCGATGTCGGCCTGGCTGGTGAAGCGGCCGATGGTCATGCGCAGGCTGGAATGCGCCAGCTCGTCGCTGCGGCCCAGCGCACGCAACACGTAGCTGGGCTCCAGGCTGGCCGACGTGCAGGCCGAGCCCGACGACACCGCCAGGCCCTTGATCCCCATGATGAGGGACTCGCCCTCCACGTAATTGAAGGACGCGTTGACGTTGTGCGGCACGCGCTTTTCGAGGTGGCCGTTGATGAACACCTGATCGATCTGCGCAATGCCCGCCAGCAGGCGCTGCTGAAGCATGCGCACCCGTTCGCTTTCGGTTCCCATCTCCAGGCGGGCGATCTTGAAGGCCTCGCCCATGCCAACGCACTGATGCGTGGGCAAGGTGCCCGAACGCATGCCGCGCTCGTGGCCGCCGCCGTGCATCTGCGCCTCCAGGCGCACCCGCGGCTTGCGCCGCACATACAAGGCGCCGATGCCCTTGGGGCCGTAGGTCTTGTGAGAGGCCAGGCTCATCAGGTCCACCGGCAGCGTGGTCATGTCGATGGCCACCTTGCCCGTGGCCTGTGCGGCATCCACGTGCAGGATGATGCCGCGCTCCCGGCACATCGCGCCGATGGCGGGAATGTCCTGGATGACGCCGATCTCGTTGTTCACGAGCATCACCGAAGCGAGGATGGTGTCGGGCCGCAATGCATCACGGAAACGGTCGAGGTCCAGCAGGCCGTCTTCCTGAACGTCCAGGTAGGTCACCTCGAAGCCCTGCCGCTCCAGCTCGCGCATGGTGTCGAGCACAGCCTTGTGCTCCGTCTTCACCGTGATGAGGTGCTTGCCGCGGGATGCGTAGAAATGGGCTGCACCCTTGATCGCCAGGTTGTTGCTTTCAGTGGCCCCGGAAGTCCACACGATCTCTCTGGGATCGGACTGGATCAGGGCGGCCACGTCCTCCCGCGCCTTCTCCACCGCTTCCTCGGCCTCCCAGCCCCAGGCATGGCTGCGTGAGGCAGGGTTTCCAAAGTGCTCGCGCAACCAGGGCACCATGGCATCGACGACGCGCGGATCCACCGGTGTGGTGGCACCGTAGTCCATGTAAATCGGGAAGTGGGGGGTCATGTTCGACAGTTGGTTTTTCAAGACAGCAAGGTTGCCATGCGGCGCAGCGCCGCCCTGGCGCAGGCTCACTTCACGGAAGAACTGCCCAGCGCGAACACGGAATTGGGTCCCGTCACCTTGATGGGCTTGACCACGGGCTGCGAGGAGATCGCTCGCTTCAACGGGAGCTCCTGGATGGCGAAACCCTTGGCCAGTTGCTCGTCCACCAATTTCTTCAGGCTGATGGAGTCCAGGAACTCGATCATCTTGGTGTTGAGGCTGGCCCACAGGTCGTGCGTCATGCACTTGCCGGTGTCCTCGCCCATGCAATTCTCCTTGCCGCCGCACCCGGTGGCGTCAATGGGCTCGTCCACGGCCACGATGATGTCGGCTACCGTGATGTCCTCCATCGACCGCCCCAGCGAGTAGCCGCCGCCCGGCCCGCGTGTGCTTTCCACCAGCTCGTGACGCCGCAGCTTGCCGAACAACTGTTCCAGATAGGACAGGGAGATCTGCTGCCGCTGACTGATGGCAGCGAGTGCGACCGGTCCGTTGTGAGAGCGCAATGCGAGATCGATCATTGCAGTGACCGCAAACCGGCCCTTGGTGGTCAGACGCATTGGTGAACTCCTGTCCGCCTGGCGGCGATGTGAAGGTGAAGAAAAGCCGTGGACCCGTGGTTTCCAGATCTGGAGCCGGGATCCTGCAGTTCGCCTTGAAGACTAGATTCCTACTGGGCCGATCAACTTTATCAGAAGTCGAGCGTTTTGCTTGGGTTAGACGCAAATCCCCATGTGGACCCAGGGCAAGGGTGCGGGGCGCGCAGGCCCCCGACGCAGACGACGTCTGCAGCCCTTGGGTCGGCGGGCTTGCGCGGGCCGACTCAACGCGCCAGGGGCAGCACATCGGCGTCGTCCTTGTGTGCGCCAAAGGCCTGCTCCTTCAGCAAGGCGAGCTGGTCTCGCAAGCGCGCCGCCTTCTCGAATTCCAGCTGGCGGGCGTGCTCGAGCATCTGGCGCTCCAACTGCTTGATGCGCTTGCCGAGGTCTTTCTCGCTCAAGGCTTCCACTTCGGCCGCGGCCTGCGCGGCCTTCAGATCGTCACGTCCGGACTTCTCGGCCACGACACCGTCGATCAGGTCGCGCACCTGCTTGCGCACGCTGCGGGGAACGATGCCCTGGGCGAGGTTGTGCGCCACCTGCCGCTCGCGCCGGCGCTCGGTCTCGCCCATGGCCTTGCGCATGGAGTCAGTGACCTTGTCCGCGTACAGGATGGCCTTGCCGTTGACGTTGCGCGCGGCCCGTCCTATGGTCTGGATGAGGCTGCGTTCGGCCCGCAGAAAGCCCTCCTTGTCCGCGTCCAGGATGGCCACCAGCGACACCTCGGGAATGTCCAGGCCTTCGCGCAGCAGGTTGATGCCCACCAGCACGTCGAAGGCGCCCAGGCGCAGGTCGCGGATGATCTCCACACGCTCGACGGTGTCCACGTCACTGTGCAGGTAGCGGACCTTGACGCCGTTTTCGGTGAGGTAGTCGGTCAGCTGTTCGGCCATGCGCTTGGTCAGCGTGGTGATCAGCACCCGCTCCTGCACCTCCACCCGGTCGCGGATCTCCTGCAGCACGTCGTCCACCTGGTGAATCGCGGGGCGCACCTCCACCAACGGGTCCACCAGTCCGGTGGGCCGCACCAGCTGCTCCACCACCTGGCCGGCATGCGCCTCCTCATAGGCCGCGGGCGTGGCCGACACGAAGACGGCCTGGCGCATCTTGCCTTCGAATTCCTCGAACTTCAGCGGGCGGTTGTCCAGCGCGCTGGGCAGGCGAAAGCCGTACTCCACCAGGGTGGTCTTGCGGGCGCGGTCGCCGTTGAACATGCCGCCGAACTGGCCGATCAGCACATGGCTTTCGTCCAGGAACATCAGCGCGTCACGCGGCAGATAGTCCACCAGCGTCGGCGGCGGCTCCCCCGGCCGTGCACCGGACAGGTGCCGGGTGTAGTTCTCGATGCCCTTGCAGTGCCCCACCTCCTGCAGCATCTCGAGATCGAATCGCGTGCGCTGCTCCAGGCGCTGGGCCTCCACCAACTTGCCGGCCTTGACCAGTTCGTCCAGGCGCTGCCGCAGCTCCTGCTTGATCGACTCGATCGCGCTGAGCACCCGGTCCCGGGGGGTGACGTAGTGGCTGCCGGGGTAGACGGTGAAGCGCGGGATCTTCTGGCGGATGCGACCGGTCAGGGGATCGAACAGCTGAAGGGTCTCGACCTCGTCGTCGAACAACTCGATGCGGATGGCCAACTCGCTGTGCTCTGCAGGAAAGACGTCGATGGTGTCACCCCGCACACGAAAGGTGCCGCGGGAAAAGTCGGTCTCGTTTCGCGTGTACTGCATGCGGATCAGATGGGCGATGGCGTCGCGCTGGCCGAGGTGGTCACCCGCGCGCAGCGTCATCACCATCTGGTGGTAGTCGCCGGGGTCGCCAATGCCGTAGATGGCGCTGACCGAGGCCACGATCACCACGTCGCGCCGCTCCAGCAGGCTCTTGGTCGCGGACAGGCGCATCTGTTCGATGTGTTCGTTGATGGAGCTGTCTTTCTCGATGAACAGGTCGCGCTGCGGCACGTAGGCCTCGGGCTGGTAGTAATCGTAGTAGCTGACGAAGTACTCCACCGCGTTCCTGGGGAAGAACTCGCGGAACTCGCTGTACAGCTGCGCGGCCAGGGTCTTGTTGGGCGCAAACACGATGGCCGGGCGCCCCAGGCGGGCGATGACGTTGGCCATCGTGAAGGTCTTGCCCGAGCCTGTGACGCCCAGCAAGGTCTGGTAGCTCAGACCCTCCTGCACCCCTTCGACCAGCTGTGCAATCGCCGCAGGTTGATCGCCGGCGGGCGGGTAGGGCTGGAACAGCTGGAAGGGTGAGGCCGCAAATGAGACGAACTGCCCGGGGCGGGTGTCGCCGTCGGGCGCGGCCTCACCCGAAGCCTTCGGCAGGGGCAGGGGCAGGCCAGCGTCGAGGATGGATGCAGACATGGAGATCCTAGAATTCCGATCGCGTCAAGAATGCGCCCGCCACGGTTGCGCGGACCAATCGCCCAGCGTAGCGCAACATCGCTGCAACCGCAGCGGGGTGCCGCGCCTGAGACCCATCCACCCGCGCACCCACCTCTGAGAAAGACGTCCATGTCCTTGTTCGACGCCGTCGAAATGGCCCCTCGCGACCCCATCCTGGGCCTGAACGAGCAGTTCGCTGCCGACAGCCGCGTGGGCAAGGTGAACCTCGGCGTCGGGGTCTGTTTCGACGAAAACGGCCGGTTGCCGCTGCTGAAGTGCGTGGCACAGGCCGAGCAGCAGCTGGTGTCCGCGGGCAAGCCCCGGGGCTATCTGCCCATCGACGGGATTGCTGCCTATGACAAGGCCGTGCAAGGCCTGGTGTTCGGCGCCGGGTCCGCCGTGGTCACCTCAGGCAGGGTGGCCACGGTGCAGGCCCTGGGCGGCACGGGCGGCCTGAAGATCGGAGCGGATTTCCTCAAGAAGCTCAACCCGACGGCCCAGGTCCTGATCAGCGACCCCAGCTGGGAGAACCACCGGGCGCTGTTCGCCCAAGCCGGCTTCCAGGTCGGCTCCTACCCCTATCACGACGCCGCCACCCGGGGCGTGCGGTTCGAGGACCTGCTGGCCTGTCTGAACGCCGCTGCCGCAGGCACCGTGGTGGTCCTGCACGCGTGCTGCCACAACCCGACCGGCTGCGACCTCAGCCCAGTGCAGTGGGCGCAGGTCGCCCAGGTCGTGAAGGACCGCGGCCTGGTCGCCTTTCTGGACATGGCGTATCAGGGCTTTGGCGACGGGATCGCGGAGGATGGCCGCGTCATCGCCGACTTTCTGGCGGCGGGCATCGACTTCCTGGTCGCCACGTCGTTCTCCAAGAGCTTTTCGCTTTATGGCGAGCGCGTGGGCGCGCTCAGCGTGGTGTGCAGCAATGCCGGCGAAGCCGGCAAGGTGCTGTCACAGCTGAAGACCGTGGTGCGCGCCAACTATTCCACACCGCCCACGCACGGTGCCCAGATCATCACCACCGTGCTCACCACGCCGGCCCTGCGCCAACAGTGGGAGGAAGAGCTGGCGGGCATGCGACAGCGCATCCGGGACATGCGTCAAGCGCTGGCTGACGGCCTGGCTGCGGCCGGTGTGCCGCTGGATGTGGGGTTCATCACCCGCCAGCGGGGGATGTTCAGCTACTCGGGGCTGGGAAAGGCGCAGATGCAGCGGCTGCGGGATGAGTTTGGCGTGTACGGTGTGGACTCCGGCCGCATCTGCGTGGCGGCCCTGAACCGCGGCAACCTGGACACGGTGATCAAGGCCATCTCTGCGGTGATCTAGGGGCGCCCGCCCCGCAGAGGCTCTCATCTGACGGCCCGCGGGCCCAGCGTGCCGCCCGTCCGGCGACGCGCCGTCACACGCCCTACGTTCAGTCACGAAAATGCTGCGCCGCAGCAGCAAACCATGGCAAAGTGTTGAGTAAAGTCAACCCGGCTTTACGCATCAGCGTGTCACGCACTAACTTTCATGATGTGGGGCAACGCCCCGGATCATGGAAGACTTCCACATTAACCGAAGGGACCCGGCATGCTCTATCAGCTCTACGAAACCCAGCGCGCCATGATGGCGCCCTTCGCTGAATTCGCGAGCGCTTCAGCCAAGCTCTACTCGCACCCCCTGTCCCCTTTCACCCACACCCCCATGGCCCAGCGCGTGGCGGCCGGCCTGGACCTGGTGCACCGCCTGGCCAAGGAGTACGAGAAACCGGCGTTCGGCATCACCAGCGTCAGCGTCAAGGGCGTGGAGGTGGCCGTTCAGGAGCAGGTGATCCAGAACCGGCCCTTCTGTCGCCTGCTGCGCTTCAAGCGCTTCACCGACAACCCACAGGCTCTGGCGCAGATGAAGGAGCAGCCCACGGTGCTGGTGGTGGCGCCCCTGTCGGGTCACCACTCCACCTTGCTGCGGGACACGGTCAAGAGCCTGCTGCAGGACCACAAGGTGTTCATCACCGACTGGACCGACGCCCGCATGGTGCCGGTGGATGACGGCCCCTTCCACCTGGACGATTACGTGGCCTACGTGCAGGACTTCATCCGCCTCATCGGGCCGGACGTGAACGTCATGTCGGTGTGTCAACCCACGGTGCCGGTGCTGGCGGCGGTATCGCTCATGGCCTCAGCAGGAGAGCCCACGCCGCGTACCATGACCATGATGGGCGGGCCCATTGATGCGCGCCGCTCCCCCACTGCCGTGAACAACCTGGCCATCAACAAGAGCCACGACTGGTTCGAGCACAACGTGATCTACCGCGTGCCGCTGAACTATCCTGGCGCTGGCCGGCGGGTCTACCCGGGCTTCCTGCAGCACACGGGCTTCGTGGCCATGAATCCCGACCGCCACCTGAGCTCGCATTACGACTATTTCCTGGACCTGATCCGCGGCGACGAGGACAGCGCGGATTCCCACCGCCAGTTCTATGACGAGTACAACGCCGTGCTGGACATGCCGGCCGAGTACTACCTGGACACCATCAAGACCGTGTTCCAGGACTTCGCCCTGGTCAATGGCACCTGGGAAGTGCGGGGCCGGTTGGTGCGACCGCAGGACATCAGGAAAACCGCCTTGTTGACGGTCGAAGGCGAACTCGACGACATCTCCGGCGCCGGCCAGACCCGGGCAGCGCATGATCTGTGCGTGGGCGTTCCCGCAGATCGCCGTTTCCACTACGACGTGCCGGGCGCCGGTCATTACGGCATCTTCTCCGGGCGCCGCTGGCGCGAGTTGGTGTATCCGCGGGTGTGCGAGTTCATCCGGGGCCATGCGGCGCATCAGCCGGCGGCCGCGCAGCGCGCAGCAGCCCCCGCACGCGCCAGCCGCTCGCGGTCGCGCAGCGCCTGAACCGAGCCCGGCGGACCTTGCAGAACGCGAGCCGTCAGACAGGACAGCGGCCTGTGGACGAGGCCCTGGCCGCGCGCATCGACGCCGCGCTGCCGCAGACACAGTGCACCCGCTGCGGTTACCCGGATTGCAGCAGCTATGCGCGGGCCATTGCCGCCTCGCAGGCGGGCATCGGCCAGTGCCCCCCCGGGGGCGCCGAGGGCGTGCGCCGCCTGGCCGCCCTGACCGGTCTGCCCGTCGTGCCCCTGGATCCGGCCCATGGGGTGGAAACCAGCCGCCGCACTGCCGTGATCGACGAGGACTGGTGCATCGGGTGCACGCTGTGCATCAAGGCCTGCCCCGTGGATTGCATCATCGGCGCCTCCAAGCGCATGCACACCGTGATCGAGGCCTGGTGCACGGGATGCGAGCTGTGCATACCCGCCTGTCCCGTGGACTGCATCTCGATGGAACCCACCGGCAGCGAGGCCACCGGATGGGCAGCATGGAGCCCGCAGCAGGCAGGCGAAGCCCGGCAGCGCTATCGCCACCGACAGCAGCGTCTGGCTGACGAACACCAGGCGCAGGAAGCGCGCCTGGCTGCCAAGGCGGCCGCCAAGCTGGCCGACCTGGCCGCGGCCAGCGACCTGACAGATCCCGAAGCGCTGGAGCGCAAGCGCTCGGTCATCGAGGCTGCACTGGCCCGGGCACGCGCGCGCCAGACACCCCAGCCCGGATCGACATGAACCCCGCAGACATCGAACCCTTCTTCGCCACCCTCAAGGCGGCGAACCCCGACCCCAGAACCGAACTGGAGTACACCAGCGTGTTCGAACTGCTGGCGGCCGTGCTGCTGTCCGCGCAGGCGACCGATGTCAGTGTCAACAAGGCCTGCCGGGGGCTGTTTGCCGCCGCCCCAACACCCCGCGCCATGGTGGCGCTGGGCGTTGCGGGCATCGAGGCGCACATCCGCAGCATCGGGCTGTACCGCACGAAGGCGCGAAACCTGCACCAGACCTGCCAGATCCTGCTCGACAGACACCAGGGGCAGGTGCCGCGCTCGCGCGAGGCGCTGGAACAACTGCCGGGCGTGGGCCGCAAGACCGCCAACGTGGTGCTGAACAGCGCCTTTGGCGAAGAGACCATGGCCGTGGACACCCACATCTTTCGCGTGGGCAATCGCACCGGGCTTGCGGTGGGGCCCACACCGCTGGCAGTGGAACGCCAGTTGCTCAGCCGCGTGCCGCCGGGGTATCGCGTGGACGCTCACCATTGGCTGATCCTGCATGGCCGCTACGTGTGCAAGGCCCGAAACCCGGACTGCGGGCGATGCGCAGTGAGCCGCTGGTGCGATGCCGCACCGGGACGCCGCCGCCCCAGCTGCGGCGGATGAGCGGGCAGGCTCACCCCTACAATCCTGCTGTCCATCTACCGCGCCATGACACAGCTCCAGCTACTTGCAGAACGGGTCGAACGCCTGCTGCTGCGTCACGAGGAACTGCAGCGGACGAACGCGCTGCTGCTGCAGCAGGTGCACAGCCTGAGCGCAGAGCGTGACAACCTCAAATCCAGACTGAGCGCAGCGCGCACGCGGATCGACCATCTCATCGACAAGTTGCCGCGGCAGGCGGTGGGCCCGGCCTCGGCAGGCGATCTCACTTCAGACCCCTGCGCGGGGACCACCCCATGAAGCAGGTGGAGGTGACCATCCTGGGCCAGGGCTACATCCTGGGTTGCCCCGAAGGCGGAGAGGCCCGCCTGGGCGCCGCCGTGGCAGCCGTGGACCGCGAGATGAGCGCCATTCGCGACGCCGGCAAGATCAAGGCCCGAGACCGCATTGCCGTGCTGGCCGCGCTGAACCTGGCCTATCAACTTTCCGAGCAGGCAGCAAGGGGAGAGAGGGAGGAACGAGCGCGCGCCTCTGAAAGACAGGAGCTTGCCGAACAGGGCACCGCAACGGCCGCCACGCCATCCGCCCGGGACGCTGATGCAGACCTCGGCCTGGGCCCCTTGATCTCGCGGCTGGATGCTGCGCTGAACGACGGCCGACTGATTTGACGGCGGGCCCTGCCGGGGCCCGGCTGCAGCCCTAGAATCGGTGGGTCCGGTGTGACTTGGTGGGCTTGATATTTCCTTGAACCGATGCTCATTGAGCCAGGGCTTGGAACATTGTGCGGCGGGCGTGATCGTCTCGCGTCAGATGAACCCGAAGCCGCGCTGACCTCGCCCACCTGAACTTCCCTGAGGGTTCAGGAATGCGGTCTGCGGGTCACATCGGACACCCTCACCGTGGCGCTGACGCCTCAGATCCGGGCCACAGCGCCCATGCTCAGCTCCCGCAGCGCCCAAGGGGGTTTGATGCCGGCTACAATACGCGTTTTCGTCTGCCATCTGCCCACCTGACATGACCACCATCCGCGTCAAAGAAAACGAGCCGTTCGATGTGGCCTTGCGCCGTTTCAAGCGCACCATCGAGAAGCTCGGCCTGCTGACCGACCTGCGCGCCCGTGAGTTCTACGAAAAGCCCACCGCGGAGCGCAAGCGCAAGAAGGCGGCCGCGGTGAAGCGTCACTTCAAGCGGGTGCGCAGCATGCAGCTGCCCAAGAAGCTGTACTGAACCGGCGCGTCAGGCTCCCCTGACCTGATGCAAGAGCCCGCGCGGTCCTCCGTGGCGGGCTTTGTTGTTTGAACCGCACCGCAAGACACCGGCCTGCCCCATGAGCCTGAAGGATCGAATCACTGAAGACATGAAGTCCGCCATGCGTGCCAGGCAGGCGGACCGGCTGTCCACCATCCGCATGTTGCTGGCCGCCTGCAAGCAGCGCGAGGTGGATGAGCGCATCGTGCTGGACGACCCGGCCGTGATCGGCATCGTCGACAAGCTGATCAAGCAGCGCAAGGACTCCATCGCCGCCTTCACGCAGGCCGGCCGAACCGATCTGGTGGACAAGGAGTCGGCCGAAGTGCGTGTGCTGGAGGACTACCTCCCCCAAAGACTTTCGGCGCAGGAAGTCCAGGACGCCGTGTCCGCCCTGGTGGCCGAGCTTGGTGCGGCCGGCCCGGGAGACATGGGCCGGGTGATGGCTGCGGCCAAGGCCCGACTGGCAGGCACGGCGGACATGGGCCTGGTGTCCACCGCGGTGAAGCAGGCCCTGGCGCGCTGAGACCCGCCCGGCGGCTGCAGCACCTGACCGGAGAACACCTTGGATTCATCACTTCCTGTGCAAGCCATCGCGGCCGATGTGTGCGTGGCACCTCAGTTGACCCCCGAGGCCATGGCTGAAGCCGCGCGCCTGGGCTTCAAGAGCGTGGTGAACAACCGGCCCGACTTCGAGGGCGGCCCCAACCAACCCACGAGTGCGGACATCAGTGCAGCGGCACAGGCCGCCGGGTTGACGTACCGATTCCTGCCCGTGGCGGGGGGCTACCAGTCACCTCAGGAGGCGGCGCACATGGCACAGTTGTTGCGCGAGCTGCCCAGACCCGTGCTGATGTTCTGTCGCTCAGGCGCACGGTCGGCACGCTTGTACAGCCTGGCGCAACAGATCAAACCCGCATGATTCGCCCTGGCGAACGAAGCCCCATCCATTCCCTCAGATTCCGGCGTCGCCGAAAGGCAAGCGCCACTTCTCACCAAGTGTCCCAGCCCCGCTTCAAGGAGACGACATGACAGCCCTTCTCAAGTTGTCCGGCGCCATCGATCGGCTCAATGAGCTGATAGGCAAGGTCATCATGTGGCTGGTGCTGGCGGCCGTCTTGATCAGTTCGGGCAACGCCATCATCCGCAAGGCCTTCAACATCGGCTCCAACGCATTCCTGGAGATCCAGTGGTACCTGTTCTCCGCCGTGTTCATGCTGGGCGTCGGCTACGTGATGTTGAAGAACGCACACGTCCGTATCGACTTCATCTCCGCGCGACTGAGCAAGCGAACCAACGCGATCATCGACGCCATAGGGATCGTTGTCTTCACCATTCCGCTCTCGGCGATCATGATGGATCTGGGCTGGCCGCTCTTCATCAGGGCATTGCAAAGCGGCGAAATGAGCCAGAACGCCGGCGGTCTCATCAGATGGCCCGCGATGATGCTGATTCCGCTGGGATTTGCCATCCTGCTGAGTCAATCTGTCTCGGAACTGATCAAGCGGGTGGCCTTCCTCCAAGGCCTGCGCGACGAACCCTTCAGCGCCGAGTCCACCAAGTCGGATGAGGAACTGTTGGCCGAGGAATTGGCTGCGCAAGCCGAAAGAAAGCTCGCGGGAGCAAAGTGACATGACCGCCTTCATCGCACAGAACTTTGTCCCGCTCATGTTTGCGGGACTGCTCTTCTTCCTGCTGACCGGCATCCCGGTCGCCTTCGGCCTGGCCGCGACAGGCTTGCTGTTCGGCTTTGTCGGCATGGAAGCCGGGTTGTTCCCGTCCAACATGTTCCAGGCGCTGCCTCTGCGGGTGTTCGGCATCATGCAGAACGACACCCTGCTGGCCATTCCATTCTTCACGTTCATGGGCATCATTCTTGAACGCTCAGGAATGGCTGAAGACCTCCTGGAGACGGTGGGGCAGGTGTTTGGTCCGCTGCGGGGTGGCTTGGCCGTGGCGGTGATTCTGGTCGGCGCCCTGCTGGCCGCGACCACCGGCGTTGTGGCCGCAGCGGTGATCTCGATGGGCCTGATCTCGCTGCCCATCATGCTGCGCTACGGCTACAACCGCACGATTGCCACGGGAACGATCACTGCCTCCGGCACCCTGGCACAGGCCATTCCCCCTTCCCTGGTGCTGATCGTGCTGGCAGACCAGCTCGGCCGCTCGGTCGGCGACATGTACGCCGGTGCACTCGTACCGGGCCTGTTGCTGGTTGCCTTGTACCTCGGGTTCGTCATGGTGGTGGCCGTGGTGCGGCCATCCTGGGTGCCCGCGCTTCCCCCCGAGGCCCGCATCTACAGAGAAGCTGACGGCACTGGCGGCTACCGCTCGCTGGTGGTGTTGCTGGCTCTGAGTGCGGCGGCTGGTTTCGCGTGGGCGCAAGTGCATGACAGCCTGATGCGCAGCTGGCTCGAGCGCCCCAATCCCTCACCCGGCGACGAAGTCTTCATTCTTTCCTTGACGATTTCAGCCTTGGTGGCACTGGTGTTTGCATTGCTCGACAAAGCAAGCAATCTCGGTCTGCTGTCCAGACTGGCCCGACAGGTCACCTTCGTCCTGATTCCGCCGCTGATCCTGATCTTCCTGGTCCTGGGCACGATCTTTCTTGGCGTAGCCACCCCCACGGAAGGCGGCGCGATGGGGGCCCTGGGGGCCCTGATCCTGGCGGTGGCCCGAGGCAAGCTGGGCAGCAGCACGCTCAAGCAAGCCCTGGACAGCACGGCCAAGCTGTCGACCTTCGTGCTGTTCATCCTGATCGGCTCCACCGTCTTCAGCTTCACCTTCAACGCGGCCGATGGTCACATCTGGGTGGAGCATCTGTTTGACAACATGCCCGGTGGGGCACTGGGCTTCCTCATCGTTGTCAACATCCTCGTCTTCATTCTGGGCTGCTTCATCGACTTCTTCGAGATCGCGTTCATCGTCATCCCGATCCTTGCGCCTGTGGCCGCCAAGGTGCTGCCGGAGATGCTGCCTGGCGTGCCGGAAGACATGGTGATGATCTGGTTTGGCGTGATCATCGCCATGAACCTGCAGACCTCGTTCCTCACGCCACCCTTTGGTTTTGCGCTCTTCTATCTGCGCAGCGTGGCGCCAAAGTCGGACTACAAAGACCGCATCACCGGCAAGACCATCCCCGCGGTGACCACGCCGCAAATCTACAAGGGCTCCATCGCGTTCATCATCCTCCAGCTCACGATGGTGGCGGCGGTCATCGCATTTCCCAGCTTGGTGACGGGTGGGATTGGCAAGGTAGAGCAGATCGATGCGGACCAGGCGCTTCAGCAGATGATGGCGCCAGAGCCTGAGGCTGCTGCATCGGAACCCTCGGCTGCGGGCAGCGGGCCTGCCCCAGGCGCCAGCGGGCCTGCCAGTGGTGACAACAGTGCGTCGGCCGCGGAGGAGGACCCGATGAAGGCCTTGGAAGAGTCCATGAAGAAGGACGCCGCGAAGAAGAATTGACTCGCACTCCCTGTCCCGCGTGCGGGTCAGGTCCTCAGAAATGCGGGCGCCCAATGAAAAACCCCCGCATGCGGGGGTTTTTCATGTCAGCCACCCGGCGGTGGCTGAACAGCCTCAGGCCCTCACAGCTTGGCCGACTGCATGAAGCCGTCGAACCGGGCCTCGGTGAAGCGGAACCAGAGGTTGGCTTCACGGCGGAAGTTCGAGTAATCATCGTAGATCTTCTTCCAGGCCGGGTTGGAGGCACTCAGTTCCGAGTACAGGTCCATGGCCGCCTTGAACGAAGCGTCGATCACCGGCTTCGGGAACGCCACCAGCTTCGTCTTGTTCTGCACCAGCTGCTTCAAGGCCGCCGGGTTGCGGGCGTCGTACTTGGCCTGCATCTCGGTGTGCGCATAGGCTGCTGCACTTTCGATGATCGCCTTGTACTCGGCTGAAAGACCGTCAAAGGCCTTTTGGTTGACGTACAGGTCCAGCTGGGGGCCGCCTTCCCACCAACCAGGGTAGTGGTAGAACGGCGCCACCTTGAAGAATCCCAGCTTCTGATCGTCGTAGGGGCCAACCCACTCGGCCGCGTCGATGGTGCCCTTCTCGAGCGCCTGATAAATCTCGCCGCCCGGAATGTTCTGGGACACGGCACCGAGACGCCCGGTGACCTTGCCTGCAAAACCACCCACCCGGAACTTCAGGCCCTTCATGTCGGCGACGGTCTTGATCTCCTTGCGGAACCACCCACCCATCTGGGCACCGGTGTTGCCCATGGGGAAGCTGGTGAAGCCGTAGTTGGAGTAGAACTCCCGCATCAGCTTCAAGCCATTGCCATCGTACTGCCAGGCGGTCATCTGACGGCTGTTCAGTCCGAAGGGGATGGCGCAACCGAGCGCAAACGCATCGTTCTTGCCGAAGTAGTAGTAAGGGGCCGTGTGACCCATCTCGACCGTGCCGTTCTGGACGGCATCCACCAGACCCGGCATCGGGACCAGTTCGCCAGCAGCGTGGACCGAGATCTCGAACTTGCCGCCGGACATGTCCTTGACCTTCCTGGCGAAGGTTTCGGCTGCGCCATAGATGGTGTCAAGCACCTTGGGAAAGCCCGAGGTCAGGCGCCAGCGGATGTTGGCCTGCGCATGCACCACGGCGGGGGCGACACCGGCGGCGAGCACGCCCGCCAGGCCAGCGCCTTGAACGAATGAACGACGTTCCATGGAGGATCTCCTGAGATTGACAAGACGACGCGTCAGTGCCATGGGTTGCGGCACAGGCGCGCGATTCTAGGGGGCCGGGCCGGGGCCGCCGTTGCGGGTTTCCCCGTGCATCTTCAGGGCCATGGCACGCGCGCTGACGAACCCACCTTCGAGCCTCGTGCGGCGCAGCGGTTCGCGTCGCCTTCAGGCGCCCGCGACCTTCATCTTCTCCACCAGCACGGAACCGATGGACTTGGAGCCCATCACGTAGACATCCGCACCCACGGCCACGACATCGCGGAACATCTGCCGCAGGTTGCCGGCGATGGTGATTTCTTCCACCGGGCGGACGATGCGACCGCCTTCCACCCAGAAGCCCGAGGCGCCGCGCGAGTAGTCGCCAGTGACGTAGTTCACCCCCTGCCCCATCAGCTCGGTGACCAGCAGGCCGCGGCCCAGGCGGCGGATCATCGCGTCCAGGTCGTCGCCGGGCAAGGTCAGCCGGCTGACCAGGCTGAGGTTCTGCGAGCCACCCGCATGGCCGGTGGTCCGCATGCCCAGCTTGCGGGCGGAGTAGCTCGACAGGAAGTAGCCCTGCACCACCCCACCCGTGACCACGCGGCGCGGGCGCGTGTGCACGCCTTCGTCATCGAACGGGGCGCTGCCCTTGCCCTTGTGCACGTGCGGGTCCTCGTCCACATCCACATGGGTGGGCAGAACCTGCTGGCCCAGGCTGTCCACCAGGAAAGACGCCTTGCGGTACAGCGCCCCGCCCGACAACGCCTGAACCAGGGCCCCCAGGAGCCCGGCCGCCGCCGGCGCCTCGAACAGCACCGGCACTTCACAGGTGGCCACGCGGGTGGAGTTCAGTCTGGCCAGGGCGCGCTCAGCCGCGTAGCGGCCCACCACTTCCGGCGCCGCCAGATCGGCGGCATCGCGCATGGAGCTGTACCAGGCGTCGCGCTGCATGCCCTTGCCGCGCCCGGCAATGGGCGCCACCGAAATCGAATGGCGGGAACTGGCATAGCCGCCCCGAAAACCGCGGGAGTTGCCGGCCCAGAAATGGGACTGCTGCGCCGAGACGCCAGCGCCTTCGGAATTGGTGATGCGCCGATCGGTGTCGAAGGCGGCCTGCTCGCAGCGGCAGGCCAGCTCTGCGGCCTGGGCCGCGTCGATCTGCCAGGGGTGAAAGAGATCCAGGTCCCGCGAGGCCTCCTGCGGCGTGGCCAGATCGGCGGCGTCGGGCAGGCCGGCCGCCGGGTCTTCGGCAGTGAAGCGTGCAATGTCCCAGGCCGCACGCACCGTCTGCTCCAGGGCCGCGCGGGAGAAGTCCGACGTGCTGGCGTTGCCGCGCCGTTGCCCGAGGTACACGCTGATGCCGAGAGACTTGTCGCGGTTGCGCTCCACGTTCTCCAGGTCGCCCTTGCGCACCGACACCGAAAGGCCTGTGCCCTCGGAGACTTCGGCACCTGCATCGGTGGCCCCCAGCCGGGCGGCCATCGCCAGCACGTCCTCGACGATCTGCTGGAACTGCGGCAGCTTGTAGGCGAAGCCTCGGTCGGTGGTGTGCGGGTCGGAATCCATGGGCATGATCAAGAGAACGGGGAAGCGGGCCTGCGGATGGCGGGAGCCTTCAAGCGGCGCCGCCAGGGCAGGCCGCTGGAAACGGGCCGCTCAGGACGGGCCACCCTGGGAAGCCCCGGAGCCGCCGATTATCATGCCCGCCATGCCCCGACGCCCTGCCCCCGGCCGCTCGCCCGCACAGGAGGCCGACGCCGCTTTCGACGAAGAGGGCCGCCCCAGCAAGAGCCAGCGCAAGCGCGACTCCCACGCCCTGCAGACCCTGGGCGACGAGGTGGCCGCCCTGCCCGCCTCACGCCTGAACGCGCTGGAGCTGCCGGAGAACCTGCGCGAAGCCATTCGTGAGTTGCATCGCACCCGGTCGCACGAGGGCCGGCGGCGCCAGGTGCAGTTCATCGGCAAGCTCATGCGCCAGGTGGACCCAGCGCCCTTGCAGGAGGCCGTGGCCCGGTTCAAGCTGGGCGGCGCGCAGGATGCGCTGGCACTGCACCAGGCCGAGCGCTGGCGCGAGGAGCTGCTGGCCGACGACGGCGCGGTCACGCGCTGGATCGCCGAGCAGCCAAGCACCGACACCCAGCAACTGCGCGCCCTCATCCGGCAGGCCCGTCTGGAGGTGCGGCCCGACGCCGCAGCCGGCGCCGCCGTACGCCAGGGCCGCCACTTCCGAGACCTGTTCCAGTTCATCAAGGCCCGGTTGAAGGCCGCCCCCGAAACCCCATGAACACGCACGACCCCGTCCGCATCGGCCTTGTGTCCGTCAGCGACCGCGCCTCCCGCGGTGTCTACGAGGACAAGGGCATTCCGGCCCTGCAGTCCTGGCTGGCCACGGCACTGAAGAACCCGATCGAGTGGGTGATGCGGCTGATACCCGACGAGCAGCCCGGCATCGAAGCCACGCTGCGTGAGCTGGTGGACACCGAGCGTTGCCACCTCGTGCTGACAACGGGCGGCACGGGCCCGGCCCTGCGGGACGTGACACCCGAAGCCACGCTGGCCGTGGCGGACAAGGTGATGCCGGGGTTTGGCGAGCAGATGCGGCAGATCAGCCTGCAGTTCGTGCCCACGGCCATCCTGTCGCGCCAGGTGGCGGTCATCCGCGGCCAGGCGCTCATCATCAACCTGCCGGGCCAGCCCAAGTCCATCGGCGAAACGCTGCAGGGCCTGCCACAGGCCACTCCGTCGGTGCACGGCATCTTCGCGGCCGTGCCCTACTGCATCGACCTGATCGGTGGCCCCTACCTGGAGACCGACGAGACGGTGTGCAAGGCCTTCCGCCCCAAGACAGCGACGCGGCCGCCACGCTGAGCGACTGCCGCCGGACGGCGGCTCACTTCACGAGCTGGTTCAGCCGCTCGGCGTCGAAATGCTCGCCGGTCTGGGCGTCCTGGGGCAGCACGGGGGCTGGTGGCGTACCCGCAGCACCCGCCTGGGACAGCTGCTCGATGGCTTTCCACAGCAGCGCAATCTGGTGCTCATGCCCTGCGGTGTGGTCGATCAGGCCCTTCAGGGCCAGCGCCACGGGGTCATCCCCCTGGGTCACGCCGTAGGCTGAAAACCCCATGCGGGCGGCGACGGCGGGCCCGCGCTGCGCGTCCGTCGGGGCCCTCAGGATGCGGGCCGGAATGCCCACGGCCGTGGCGCCAGCAGGCACCGGCTGCAGCACCACGGCATTGCTGCCCACGCGGGCACCGTCCCCCACGGTGAAGCTGCCCAACACCTTGGCACCCGCGCTCACGATCACGCCGCGGCCCAGCGTCGGGTGACGCTTGGCGCCCTTGCTCAGCGAAGTGCCCCCCAGCGTGACGCCCTGGTAGATGGTGCATTCATCGCCTATCTCGGCAGTCTCGCCAATCACCACGCCCAGGCCATGGTCGATGAACACGCGCCGGCCCATCGTGGCCCCCGGGTGGATCTCGATGCCGGTGAGAAAGCGGCCCAGATGGGAAAGAAAACGGCCCAGCCAGCGGAAACCGCGCTGCCAGCAGGCATGAGCCCAACGATGGATGACCACGGCATGCAGCCCGGGATAGCAGGTCAGCACCTCCCAGGTCGAACGCGCGGCCGGGTCGCGTTCACGGATGCAGGCGATGTCTTCTCGCAGACGCTGGAACATGGGCAGAGGCTGGGAGGCGCGCGCGCAACTTCGGGAAAAGGGGCCGCGAGTTTAGTCGCGGGGCGCCGACGCTGCAGGGCTTGCCTCAACTCCCGCATCCGCATCCGCATCCGCATCCGCATCCGCATCTGGGGCCGGGGCCGACCT